>JALOQF010000165.1 GCA_025459425.1 Myxococcaceae bacterium
CCGCCCGAGGCGCGCGGCTCGGCGATGAGCCTCATGAACGCGGCCGGGACCTTCGGCATGTTCCTCGGGAACGTCACCGCCGGAGCGACCGCCACCGTGGTGCTCGCGTCGGGTGGCTCGCGGCTGTCGGCGTACACGCTCGTCTTCGTGCTCGCAGGCCTGAGCCAGCTCGTCACGACGGCCGTCGCGCTCCGCGTGGGCGCCGCCGAACGAACCAGCACGCCAGCAGCGTGAGCACAGACGCGCTGGGGCCTGCGCCACAGCCACAGGCGTTGGGCGAGAAGGCGGGGAGCGGGAGACCAGCGTCAGGGATGGGTGTGTCAGGTAGGCCAGCGTCGCCGTCACCCGCGTCTGGGGACGTGAGCGTGACGCCGGCATCGATGACCCCTGCGTCCACCCGGACGCCCTGACGAATCAGGCGGGCGGCCACACGAAAGGCGCCCAACGCCTTGTCGAACTCCTCCCATGCGACGAGCGCGACGTTCGTCGTCGGAGCGGCCGACACGGTCGGCCCGCCAGCCAGGTCGCCGCCGCTCCGGAGCGCGACCGGGGCCAGCGGCGTCCCTCCGTCGTGCGGAACGAGCATCGCCTCGATGCGAGCGCCGCGCCCAGCGCTCCACGCGAGCACCACCCCATCGACGACTGCCGCACCGACGGGCGCAAGCGGGCCGTCGACTCGAAGCTCGCCGGGCACGAACGGGGCGACGCCGCCGTCACTCTCTGGTCGCACCGTGCCGAAGTGGACGGTGTCAGCGCTCGCCCACGTGAGGAACAGCCGGTCGTCGTCGATTCGCGTCGCGCACAGTGAACCTCCAACGTCACGCACCGTCGTCGACACCGCGCGCTGGCCGCCATCAGGGCTGAAGACCTCGAACGACAGTCCAGTCGCGCGCCAGTGCGGCAGCCAGTGTTCGCCTCGGAGCACCGCCGCGCAGCGCGCGCCACGCGCGCCGGTCAGCACGTTCGGTTGGGGCTGAACGCCGTCGACCGAATCGATCACGGCCAGGCCGCCGTCCGTCTGCCGGAACGCGATGGAAAAGACGGGGTCGAAGCTCGGCGTCCAGGCGGGCAGGGTGCCTCGCAGCAGCTCGTCGGCTGCGTTCGACCCATCCTCGGAGAGCTGCTGCAGCACCCAGAGGGCCTCGGACGTTCGCGACAGGGCAAGGGCGTCACCAGCGGCGGAGGAGATCAGGTGCGGAAAGGTGCCCTGGACGAAGGAGCGGGAGTCGATGGGAGGCTCGAGCTCGACGGTGCCATCGAGCGAGATGGCCGCGCGCTCCGTGCGCCATTCGTCGGGAAGAACGATCTCGTCCCAGGCCATGAGAAAGCGGGCCCGGCGACGATCCCACACCGCCTTCGGCCCCCGCTGCGTCCTCGCGCTTTCGGTGATGAGCGTGGTGGCGGTAGCCGGGTCGAGCCCACCGTCGACCAGCGGTTCGATGCGGCGCAGCGCGAGCCCAAAACTCGCCTGTTCGACCGCCACGGCCCCGGTCGCATTCCCGGCCAGCGCGACGACGTCTCCACCAATCCATTGCTGCGGCCTCGGAGGGCTGCGGGGCTCGGAGAGTTGCAGGAGCGTCTGCCGCATGTCGAGTGGTCTTCGACCGATGGCCACCGCCCCGACCCCGAATGGCGCCGCGTATTCAGCGAGTACGTCGCTCGTCACCTCACTCCCATCACTCGACTTGAAGACCGTCCTGTCAGCCTGAAGGAGGACGGCCAGCCGGTGCCCGCTCGCGAGCGAGACGAGCCCGACGAGCTCGCCGGGGCCGTGCTCTGCGAGCCTCGATCTGTCCGCGCTCAGCCAGTCGAACGCGGTGCCCGACGCGGTGCCGGTGGAAGGCTTCGTCGCCGCGATGATGAATTGCGAACCGACGGGGACGATGCGCGGTGTTCCAGAGATGCCCGTTGCCAGCACGGTGGCGCCGGTGTCGCTGCCGTCTGGGCGCAAACTGAAGAGCAGGAGCTGATCGTTCTGCCTGAAGACCGCCCCGGCCAGTGGAAAGGCAGCGACGCTCGGCGGGCTCGCGGGATACCCAGCGTCTGCGGTCATCAAGATGAAACGATCGTCAGACGAGCTGCGCGCCGCCCACGAAATCCGCTCGCCGGCGTCGACCCCGGTGAGCATCCTGTTCGTGATCTCGTACTGGCCGCCGAGCACGACCGTGCCATTGGCGAAGTCGAGCGCTGGAAAGCGTGCGGCGATGCCGGGCTGGGCAGTTCCCACGCCCCGATCAAGGAGCCTGAATCCGCCGTCGGCGAACTCGAACACGGCACTGCTGAAGTCCTCGAGCTCGAGCCCGGTGAAGCTGCGGCGCCGGTCGGTCCACACGACCGCGACCCGGTTGCTCCAGAGCGCGACGGCGGCCTCCCGCCGCGTTGGCTTGAACGCGATCGAGCCGGGGGTGCCAAACGACAGCGGTGGCGCCCCAAGCGGAGGAAACGCCACTTGCGTCAAGAGGAGGCTGAGGCAGGCGCTCGTGAGCACGCGCACTGAAGTCAATCAGACACGGTCTGCGGCCGCCACACGGGCCCCTTCCCAAGGTTGCAGACAAGCGGGGCGTTCGTCGCTACGAGGGCGCGCGCTTCGGACCGCAGGGCCACTCATCGGGAGTCGACATGAAAATCCACGAGTACCAGGGCAAGCAGATCTTCAAGAAGTACGGGGTCCCCGTGCCGCGCGAGGCGGCGAAGGAGCTGGGCACGAAGGTGGTGGTGGTGAAGGCGCAGATCCACGCTGGTGGCCGCGGCAAGGGCGGCGGCGTGAAGATCGCGAAGAGCCCCGCCGAGGCGAAGGAGCACGCCTCGAAGATGCTCGGCATGATGCTGAAGACGGTGCAGACGGGCCCCGAGGGCCAGAAGGTGCAGACGCTCTACATCGAGGAAGGCCTCGACCTCGACAAGGAGTACTACCTCGGCGTCACCCTCGACCGCGCCACCAGCCGCATCACCTTCATGGCCTCGACCGAGGGCGGCGTCGAGATCGAAGAGGTCGCCGAGAAGCACCCCGAGAAGATCCTCCGTGAGGCGGTCGACCCGGCGGTCGGCTTCCAGGCCTACCAGGGCCGCAAGCTGGCCTACGGGCTCGGCCTCACCGGCGACTCGGTGGGCTCGTTCGTGAAGTTCTGCGCGGCGCTCTACAAGGCCTACGTCGAGACCGACGCGGCGCTCGCCGAGATCAACCCCCTCGTGCGCCTCAAGGACGGCTCGATCGTCGCGCTCGATTCGAAGATGAACTTCGACGACAACGCGCTCTACCGCCAGAAGGACGTCGTCGAGATGCGCGACGTCGCCGAAGAAGACGAGCGCGAGGCGAAGGCCAAGGAGTTCGACCTCGCCTACATCGCGCTCTCCGGCAACATCGGCTGCATGGTGAACGGCGCTGGCCTCGCGATGGCCACGATGGACACCATCAAGCTCGTCGGCGGCGAGCCGGCGAACTTCCTCGACGTCGGCGGCGGCGCCACGAAGGAGAAGGTGACGGCGGCGTTCAAGCTGATCCTCGCCGACCCCGCCGTGAAGGCCGTGCTGGTGAACATCTTCGGCGGCATCATGAAGTGCGACGTCATCGCCGAGGGCATCATCGCGGCGGCAAAGGAAGTGCAGCTCAAGGTGCCGCTGGTGGTGCGCCTCGAGGGCACCAACGTCGAGCTGGGCAAGCAGATCCTCGCGAACTCGGGCCTCAAGATCACCCCCGCCGATAACCTGCGCCAGGCTGCCGAGAAGGCCGTCGCCGCGCTCAAGGGCTGAAAGAGAGAGACACCATGAGCATCCTCGTCAACGCAGAGACGCGCCTCGTCGTTCAGGGCATCACCGGCTCGGCCGGCTCGTTCCACGCCAAGCAGTGCATGGACTACGGCACCAACGTGGTCGCCGGAGTCACCCCCGGCAAGGGCGGCCAGAAGTTCGAGGGCAAGGTGCCCATCTTCGACACCGTCGAGCAGGCGGTGAAGGCGACTGGCGCCAACGCCTCGGTCGTCTTCGTGCCGCCCCCGTTCGCGGCCGACTCGATCATGGAAGCGGCCGACGCGAAGCTGCCGCTCGTCATCACCATCACCGAGGGCATTCCGGTGAACGACATGGTGAAGGCCAAGCGCTTCCTCCAGGGCACGTCGACGCGCCTCATCGGGCCGAACTGCCCCGGCGTCATCACCCCGGGCGGCAAGTGCAAGATCGGCATCATGCCGGGCCACATCCACCGGCCGGGCCGCATCGGGGTGGTGTCGCGCTCCGGCACGCTCACCTACGAGGCGGTGTTCCAGCTCACCAGCCTCGGGCTCGGCCAGTCGACCGCCGTGGGCATCGGCGGCGACCCGGTGAACGGCACCAACTTCATCGACGTGCTGAAGCTGTTCAACGACGACGCCGAAACCGACGCCGTCATCATGATCGGTGAGATCGGCGGCAGCGCCGAAGAAGAGGCCGCCGCCTGGGTGAAGGCGAACTTCAAGAAGCCGATCGCCGGGTTCATCGCGGGCGCCAGCGCGCCTCCGGGCAAGCGCATGGGCCACGCCGGCGCGATCATCGCGGGCGGGAAGGGCACCGCCGCCGAGAAGGTGAAGGCCATGAGCGCCGCGGGCTACGTGATGGCGCAGTCGCCGTCTGAGCTCGGCACCACGCTGGTCGAGGCGATGAAGCGCAAGGGCCACACGGTCTAACGGCCGTTCGACCGAAGGCTGAGGTTCGAGGCGCCGGTGTCTCCACAGGAGGAGGCCCGGCGCTTCGTCGTCAGAGGCCTCGCGTCTCGCGATGGCCACCTCGAGCTGGTTGCCCGGGGCCGGGGTTCCGCGACGACAGCGGGAGCGGCCACGCTGGCCTTGTCAGGGCGCCCCTTCAGGAGGCAGTCCGGCAAGCGCGCGCCCTCACCGTTTCATGGCCGCCGTGTCTCGGGGGAACGGAGCATCGCCCACAACAAACCTCCGGCGAGTGCGCTCGCGGCGACGATGAGTCCGGCTGCGAGCGACGGCCGATACGCCGCCGCCGCCCCCAACAGCCCGCCCGAGATGAGCAGCCCGGCGCCTCGCATCAACGCCAGCCAGCCGAAGGCCACGGCCCGCTGCTCGGCGGGGACCCAGGCCGACACCGCCGCTTTCACGGTCGAGTCGAGCACGCCGTTGACCGCACCCCACAGGCCCAGCCCGAGCCAGACGAGCGCCGACGTCTCGGTGAACGCGAGCGCAGCCCCGGCGGCAGCGGCGGGGGCGGCGAAAAGAACCCTGGGGCCGAAGCGGTCATACGCGTGCCCGACCGCCACTGCGGTGAGCCCCTCGACCGCCATCGCGCCTGCGTACATCACCGGAATCGTCGCGGCCGACACGAGCTGCAGCGCCTCGAGGTGGAACGCGATGAGGGGAAACGAGGCCACCGACGACGACAGCAACGCGATGGTCGCGAGGTACTTCCAGAAGCGCCGTGGGAGCCCGCGGGCCTCAGCTCCCTTCGCCAGAGGTGAGACTGGAGTTGGACTCGCCTCGAACCGCCAGGGCTCCGGCGCCCGATGCCGGAGCCACGCGAGCACCAGGAGCACGCCGAGCCCCGGCACCAGGAGGGCGCCGAAGGCCGTTCGATAGTCCTGGGCTCGCGCGCCGAGGACGGCCGCGACCAGCAGCGGGCCGGCGACAGCTCCAAGCTGGTCGAGCAGTTGGTGCACGCCGAAGGCCTTGCCACGTCCGGTCGAAGCCGAGGCCCACGAGAGGAGCGTGTCCTTCGCGGGGCCGCGCACGGCCTTGCCCATTCGTTCGCTGCCGTAGAGCAGCGCGGTGATCGCGAGGTTCCCGCTCAGCCCGAGGAGGGGCACGCTCGTGACGGTGAGCGCGTAGCCGGCGAACGTCCAGGCCCAGTAGGCGCGGCTGCGCGTCACGAGGTACGCCGACGCGAGCCGCAAGCCATACCCGAGGAACTCGCCCGCGCCCGCGATCAGGCCGACCGCCGTGGCTGATGCGCCCAGCGCGCCAAGGTAGGGCCCGATGATGCTCCGGGCGCCCTCGTAGACCATGTCGGCCAGGAGGCTGACGACGCCGAACGTGAGCACGAATGGCCAGGGACCGAGGGCCCGCGCGCGGCTGGCTGACGGAGCCTGGTTCTGGTCGGAGCGCTCCACGGCGCGAGCGCGTCACGCCGCGCGGGCGCGCAGCACCTTCCACCCGACGTAGGCAGCGAGCAGCACACCGCCGAAGACGAGCCCTCCGACGGACTCGTCGCTCGAGCTGGACTCGGAGTCGTCATCGGCCGTGAGGTCGGCCGCATAGTCCGCCAGGTCGACCGCGTTGCCGCCCTGGTCGACGACGAACTCGACCAGCCCGTCCTTCTCGACGCGCCGCACGGGCACCTTCCGCGCGCCGTCGGCGACGAAGAGCTCGGTCTCGGCGGGGAGGGCCTTGAGCGCGTCGGGGCTCGCGGCCACCGACGGGTCGATCACCATCGTCGGCTTCGGGCCCAGGTGGCTCGCCGCCTTCGCGACGTCGTCCACCACCATCGGCGTGTTGGCCGCCTTCGTCAGCATCACCAGCTCCCCGGAGCTCGACCGCGCCAGGTAGCCCGCGCTCTCGACGGCGACGCCGCCCAGCGAGGCCGCCGCGCGCTCCGCCACCACCACCGTCGACACGCCGCCAGCGAGCCTCGCCAGCTTCGCGCCGCGCGAGAGCTTCACGCCCTTCGAGGCGACCTTGCCGGCCTTCCCGAGCTTGGCGAGCCCCGACAGGATTCCAGCCTGAGCAGACAGCGAGACACCGATCACGGCGACCGCGAGGAGGGCAGGGCGCATGCGAGGGCTTGTAGCCGAAAGACCGACGCTCGCGCACGTCGCCGCGGCCGTCGAGACGCTTGCCCGTCGCGTCGGGCCGCGCCATATCGCCGCGCACCATGGCCATCAGCTCCGCCCACGCACTCGACTTCGAGCGGCCGCTCCTCGAGCTCGAGAAGAAGATCGGTGACCTGCGCAGCATCTCGAAGTCCGGCGCCGTCGACATGACGCAGGAGATCGGCCGCCTCGAGAAGAAGGCGAAGAAGCTCCAGGAGGAGATCTTCAACGATCTCTCGCGCTGGCAGGTGGTGCAGCTGTCTCGCCACAACGCGCGCCCGTACTTCCTCGACTACGTGAACTTCCTCTTCACCGACTACTGCGAGCTCGCGGGCGATCGGCTGTTCGGTGAAGATCCGTCGATCATCGGCGGCTTCGCGCGCTTCGACGGCGAGCCGGTGATGGTGATGGGGCACCAGAAGGGCCGCAGCACGAAGGAGAACATGCTGCGGAACTTCGGCATGCCGCGCCCCGAGGGCTACCGCAAGTCGCGCCGGCTCTTCGAGCTCGCCGCGCGCTTCAACCGGCCGATCTTCACCTTCGTCGACACGCCGGGCGCCTACCCCGGCATCGGCGCCGAGGAGCGCGGCCAGGCCGAAGCCATCGCCGTCAACCTCGAGGTCATGGCGGGCCTTCCAGTTCCGGTCATCAGCACGGTCGTCGGCGAGGGCGGCTCGGGCGGCGCCCTGGCGATCGGCGTCGGCAACCGGGTGCTGATGATGCAGTACTCGATCTATTCGGTGATCTCTCCCGAGGGCTGCGCGTCGATTCTGTTCCGCGATGCCACGCGCGCCGACAAGGCCGCCGAGGCGCTGAAGCTCGTCGCCGCCGACTTGAAGGAGCTGGGCGTCGTCGACGAGATCGTCCCCGAGCCGGCTGGTGGTGGCCATCGCGACCCCGCGGCGGCGGCGCAGGCGCTGGGCCAGGCGCTGCGCAAGCACCTGCGCGAGCTCAAGAAGCTCAAGCCCGATCAGCTCATCGCCCAGCGCTACGACAAGTTCCGTGCGATGGGTGTGTTCAGCGGCAAGTGAGGCGCCCATGCCCCGCCCCCTGATCGTCGCCATCGACGGCCCGGCCGGCGCCGGCAAGTCGACCGTCTCGAAGATCCTGGCGCGGCGGCTCGACTTCACGCTCGTCGACACCGGCGCGATCTACCGGTGCGTCGCGCTCAAGGCCCGCAGGCAGGGCCTCGCGCTCGACGACGACGCGCGGCTCGAGCAGCTGCTCGGGACGCTCGACGTGTCGTTTCACGTCGAAGAAGAGGTGAACCACGTCTTCCTCGAGGGGGAAGACGTGTCCGAGGCGATTCGTACGCCCGAGAACTCGCTCGCGGCGTCGCAGGTGTCGAGCCGGCCGGTGGTGCGCGCGCACCTGCTCGACCTGCAGCGGCGGCTCGCCCTCCATGCGCAGCACGGCGCGATCCTCGAAGGGCGCGACATCGGCACCGTCGTCTTTCCCGACGCCGACGTGAAGGTGTTCCTCTTCGCGAACCCCGAGATCCGCGCGCGCCGGCGCTACGAGGAGCTCTTCGAGAAGGGCCACGAGAAGCCCATCGACCAGGTGCTCTCGGAGCAGAACCGCCGCGATCGTGAAGACTCGGAGCGTGAGGTCGCGCCGCTCAAGCCCGCTGCCGACGCAGTGCAGCTCGACTCGACCGACCTGCCGCTGTCCGAGGTGGTGCAGCGCATCGAGGATCTGGTGCAGAGTCGACGGCGTGGCTGAGCGGTTCGCCTCTCTCGTCGTGCTCATGGGCTGCGCCGTCGCCTCGGCCCACGGCGTGCCCCCGCAGTCGCTGGCCATCTCGCCCAGCCCGTGGAGCCCGCAGGGCCTGGTGGTCTCGACCACCTTCGGCGCCCTGGTGAGCGACGACCGCTGCACCTGGGAATGGATCTGCCCCGAGGTGCTGGGCTTCGGCCCGCGCGAGCAGCCGACGTGGACGACCACCCGCTCGGGAGCGCTCTTCGCGGCGGCCCTCTCGGGGCTGGCGGTCAGCCGCGATCGGGGGTGCTCCTTCGAGCGGCACCCGGACTTCGAGGGGCGCGGCGCGGCGGACGTCGTCGAGGTTGGCCAGACGCTCTTCGTCACCTCCGCCCGCTTCGGCGTGCGCAACGGGTTGTGGACGTCGACGGACGACGGCCGAACCTTCGTGGCGACGTCGCTCTCGTCCGAGACGCTCTTCTTCAGCGCCGTGCGGGTGGCGCCCTCGGCCCCGTCGCGGGTCGTGGTGTCAGGCTGGTACTTCGAGCCCAGGCGGCTGAGCCTCTTCGTCAGCGACGATGGGGCCGCCACCTTCACCGAGCTCGACCAGACGGCGGCGTTCTCGAGCGGCTCGGTCTTCACCGTCCACGCCATCGACGCCACCAACCCCGAGCTCGTGTTCGCCTCGATCGTCGACGATTCGGTGACACCGGAACGAACCCGCCTGGTGAAGAGCGTCGACGGCGGCCGCAGCTTCTCGACCGTGCTCGTCGCCGAGGGGCGCGTGTCATCGATGGTGCAGGACGGCGGGGCCTTCTGGGTCGCCCTCGGTGATCGGGTCTTTCGTTCGACCAACGCCACCGACTTCGAGGCGCTGGAGCAGCCTCGTCAGCGTGCGTGCGTGGCGCGGGTCGGCGGTGAGACCCTCGTGTGCGCCCGGCAGTCGGGCCCAGACGCCTTCGCGGTGGCCCGGCTGGAGTCATCGGGCGCGGCCCCGCTGCTCACGTGGGACCGCGTCAGGGGGCCGCGCTCGTGCCCGGCTGATGCGCCGACGACGCGCGCCTGCTCGGTGGTCTGGCCCGTCGAGCGCGCCGAGCTGGGGCTCTCGACCGACCCTGTTGCAACCTGTGGCGCCGCGCCCGTCGAGCCCGCGCCGGCCCCGACGCCCACACGTGGGTGTGAGGGCGCACCCGTGGGCGCTCAGCTCGTTTCGCTGCTGCTCTTCTTTCTCGGCCGCGCCAGAAGGGTAGAGTCGCGGCACCGCTGATGAAGCTGGCTCCCGACGAATTCACGGGCAGGCGCTACGGCAAGTACGAGGTGCTTTGCCGGCTGGCCGTTGGAGGCATGGCCGAGATCTTTCTCGGCTTCGCCCGGTCGGGGCCGTTCCAGCATCGCGCGGTGGTGCTCAAGAACATCCTCCCGGAGCAGCGCGAAGATCCCGTGGCGCTCCAGATGTTGCTCGACGAGGCGCGGGTGACGGCCACCCTGTCGCACGCCAACGTCGCGCAGGTCGTCGATCTCGAGCGCGCCGGCGAAGACGTGCTGATGGTGATCGAGTTCATCCAGGGCGCCAACGTCGAAGAGGTCGTCGACGCCTGGGCGAAGCAGGGCGAGCCCGTTCCGCTGGGCTATGCCCTGGCCGCCATCCGCGAAGCGGCGCAGGGCCTGGCGCACGCCCACCTGCACAAGGACGCGAAGGGGATCGCCCAGCCCATCGTGCACCGCGACGTGACGCCGCGGAACATCATGACGGGCTTCGACGGCGCCACGAAGATGCTCGACTTCGGCATCGCGCGCGCCATGGGCACCCAGCGCCGCACCGTCGCGGGCATGGTGCGTGGCACGACGGCCTACATGTCGCCCGAGCAGGCCGTCGGGAAGGATCTCGACCCGCGCAGCGATCTCTTCTCGCTCGGCATCATCTCGCACGAGCTGCTCACCGGGCAGCGGCTCTTCTTCCGGGGCAACCCGGGCGCCGAGATGGCGGCGGTCTACGAGGGCGAGATCCCGCTGCCGTCGAAGGTGAACCGCCGCGTGCCAAAGGCCATCGACGCGGTGGTGATGAAGGCGCTCGAGCGCAACCGGGACAAACGGTACCAGTCGGCGACCGAGCTCATTCGGGATCTCTCGCTCGCTGCTGGCTCCACCGCGTGGACCAAGGAGCGCTGCGCCGAGATGGTGCGGGAGCGGTTCGCTGACCGGCGCCGCGATCTCGACAAGCTGCTCTCGCGCATGCCTCAGGAGCCCGGCACCGAGGCCCACCGGGTAGTCGAGCCCGCGCGTGAAGGCCCGACCGTGATGGTGCAGCGGCCACGGGCGCCCGTGATGGATCCCGGCGACGTTCCCGTGCGCACGATGATCGAGTCGGGGCCCGCCATCGCCGAGATGCGGGCGAAGGCCCGGCAGCTGCTCGAGGAGCGGCGCGCCGAGCGTTCGGACGAGCCGCCGACCGGCGAGGTGCCCGAGTTCGCGGCGAACCGGGTGCCCCCGATGCCAGTCGAGAGCCGCGCGCCCCGTCAGGCGACACCGAACCCGCAGCCCGCCAGGCCGTCGACGCCAGCAGCGCCGCAGCCCGCGCGCCCCTCGACGCCGCCGCCCCAGCCGGCCCGCCAGGGAACGCCACCGCCGCAGCCTGGCCTCTCGGCTGATTCGTTGTTCGGCGACCTCGACGAGGCGGGCGACCGCACGAAGGTGCTCACCAGCGCCCCCAGGGGCTCCATGCCGCAGCTGCAGCAGGTGCCGACCGACCCGGCACGCAGCGCGGTGAGCCCCCGGTCCGACTCGTCGCGGGTGCCCGTCGTCATCGCCGCGCTGCTCGCCCTGGTGCTGGGCGCGGGCGGCGGCGTCTTCGTCTACTCGCGCATGTCGAAGCCCCAGGGCATCGGCGGGCTCTCGCTCACGAGCGATCGGCCGGTCACCGTCGTCTTCATGGGCCAGCCGCTGGGCAAGACGCCGCTCGTCTCGTGGGTGCCGGCCGGTCAGCACGAGCTGCAGCTCAAGGAAGACGACGGCACGGTGCGCGTGTTGTCCGTCACGGTGGTGCCGGGGCAGGTGACCGAGAACACCGTCACGCTCGAGACGCTCGTCAAGCAGCCCTGACGCGCGCAGGTCGTTTCCCGGCGGCGTTCTCTGCTAGAGCGCGCGCCCATGCTCAACGCCCTCGCGCTGTCCTGTGCCCTCGTGGCTGGCAACATGCCGCCTCCGCAGAACCGGCCCAACCCGCCGCCGAGCCCCACGACGCCCGCGGCCCCGAAAGCCGACGACAAGAAGGCCGCCGAGGCGAAGGCCTTCACCGCCACCCTCAACGACGATCTCAAGAAGCTCTGGGTCCGCAGCTCGACCGCCGAGTGGATCAAGGCGACGTACATCACCGACGACACCGAGCGGAACGCGGCGGCGATGAACGAAGATCTGATGGCCTACACCAGCAGCGCCATCAAGAAGTCGTCCGCCTGGCAGGGCCTCGCGCTCGACCCCGAGACGGCCCGCTTCATCACGCTGTTGCGCGTGTCGCAGGCGCTGCCGGCCCCGTCGGATCCAGCGAAGCGCACCGAGCTGGCGCAGACGGCCGCGAAGCTCGAGGGCCTCTACGGCAAGGGCAAGTGGTGCGGCGACGGCTACGTGCCCGGCAAGGACGCGAAGGCCGACGAGCAGAAGTGCCGCGACCTCGGCGCGCTCTCGAAGGTGCTGGCGAGCGTCGGTGACAAGAAGCCCGCCACGCCCGAGCAGCAGCTCGAGGCCTGGCGCGGCTGGCACGAGACCTCGAAAGAGATGCGGCCCCTCTACGCCCGGCTGGTCGAGCTCTCGAACGAGGGCGCCCGCGAGGTGGGCGCGAAGGACCTCGGAGAGCTCTGGCGCAGCGCCTACGACATGAGCCCCGCCGAGTTCGAGGCCGAGACCGACCGGCTGTGGACGCAGGTGAAGCCGCTGTACGACCAGCTCCACTGCTACGTGCGCGCGCGCCTGTCGAAGAAGTACGGGCCGGGCGTCGTGCCGCCGACGGGCCCGCTCCCGGCGCACCTGCTGGGCAACATGTGGGCCCAGGAGTGGAGCAACGTCTACCCGCTCGTCGAGCCCTACCAGAACCAGCCCAGCCTCGACGTCACGGCTGGCCTCAAGCGCCTCGAGAAGGCGAAGAAGCTCGACGAGAAGGGCCTGGTGCGCATCGGCGAGAAGTTCTTCACCTCGCTCGGCTTCGACCCGCTGCCCGCCACCTTCTGGGAGCGCAGCCAGTTCACCAAGCCCCGCGACCGCGACGTCGTGTGCCACGCCAGCGCCTGGGACGTGACGTACTCGAACGATCTGCGCCTCAAGATGTGCATCAAGCTCGACGAAGAAGACCTCATCACGGTCCACCACGAGCTGGGGCACCACTACTACTTCATGTCGTACTGGCAGAAGCCGGTGCTCTTCCAGCAGGGCGCCAACGACGGCTTCCACGAAGCCATCGGCGACGCGCTGACGCTGTCGATCACCCCGCAGTACCTGAAGGAGCTCGGCCTCATCGACGCGCTCCCGAAGGACGACAAGGGCCTCATCAACGTGCAGATGAAGGACGCGCTCGAGAAGATCGCGTTCCTGCCGTTCGGCCGAATGATCGACCAGTGGCGGTGGGACGTCTTCGCCGGCAAGGTGCCGCCCGCGAAGTACAACGAGCACTGGTGGGCGCTGCGCCTGAAGTACCAGGGGCTGGCGCCTGCGAAGGGCGCGCGTGACGAGGCCTTTTTCGACCCGGGCGCGAAGTACCACATCCCCGCCAACGTGCCGTACATGCGGTACTTCCTGGCCCGCATCCTCCAGTTCCAGTTCCACCGCGCGATGTGCCAGCTCGCCGGCCACCAGGGCCCGCTCCACACCTGCAGCGTGTACGGCAACAAGGCCGCCGGCGCGAAGCTCAAGGCCATGCTCGAGCTCGGCGCCTCGAAGCCCTGGCCCGACGCCCTCGAGGTGCTCACCGGCCAGCGCCAGATGGACGCCTCGGCCCTCGTCCAGTACTTCCAGCCGCTTCAGGCGTGGCTCGCCGAGCAGAACAAGGGCCAGACCTGCGGCTGGTGATGGTTGGCGAACGTCAGGGCCTCGACGGGGTGTGGCAGAAAAGACACCGGAGGGGCCTAGACGCCGGGTTTGGCGCTTCTGTAGACATTGGGCGCCCTTCCGAGGTGGGGGGGCGTTCAACGGACGAAAGACGAGACAAAGATGGCGACTGGAACTGTCAAGTGGTTCAACGACGCGAAGGGCTTCGGCTTCATCACCCAGGACGGCGGCGGTGAAGACGTGTTCTGCCACCACACTGCAATCCAGATGGACGGGTTCCGCACCCTCCAGGAGGGGCAGAAGGTGGAGTTCGACGTGACCCGGGGGCCGAAGGGCCTTCAGGCGCAGAACGTTCGCGCAGCCTGAGTCTCGTACGAGACATCGAAATCAGGGGGAGAAGCCCGGCGGAAACGCCGGGCTTTTTTCTTTTCCCAAAGCGTGGTTCGACCCGTGGCCATGAAGATGGTCGACGTGGGCGAGAAGGCGAAGACAGAACGGGTGGCCGTCGCGCGCGGGCGCATTCGCATGTCGAGCGCGGCGCTCGAGGCGATTCGGGAGCGCACCGTCGAGAAGGGTGACGTGCTGGCCGCCGCGCGGGTCGCCGCCATCATGGGCGCCAAGAAGACGCCCGATCTCGTGCCGTTGTGCCACCCGATCGGCCTGTCGGGGGTCGAAGTCGACCTCTCGACCGGCTCCGTCGGCGTCGACATCAAGGTGACCGTGAAGACCGTCGACCGCACCGGCGTCGAGATGGAGGCCCTCACCGCCGTCTCGGCCGCGGCCCTCACCGTCTACGACATGCTCAAGTCCACCGATCGCGCCATGGTCATCGAGCACATTCAACTCGAGCACAAGAGCGGGGGCCGCTCCGGGGTGTGGACGCGCTCCGACGTGGGCCAGGCGAAGCTGAAGGCCCGGAGGAAGTCGTGAGTCACCTCGTCCTGGCCGTGCTCCTCGCGGGGCTGACGCCCGAACCCCTCATTCCCGGGAGCCCTGCGGTCCTGCGCGGCCACACCGACACCGTGTTGTCGGTCGCCTTCAGCCCCGATGGAACACTGGTGGCCTCGGGCAGCCGCGACAAGACCGTGCGCCTGTGGAGCCTCGAGTCGGGCAAAGAGGTGCGCTCGATTCCCGGAGCCCGCCAGCAGCCGGTGGCGCTCGCCTTCTCGAGCGACGGCAAGCGGTTGGCCATCGGTGATTCGGCCTTCGAGGTGCGCGTCGTCGAGGTCGCGACCGGCAAGGTCGAAGCGACGTTCCTGCACCCCGACTCGATCTCACAGGTGGCCTTCGACGCGGCGAACGAGCGGCTGCTGGTCACCGGCTACAACGGGAACGCGGGGCTCTACGGGCTGCCCGACGGCAAGCTGCTGAAGGAGCTGCGCGGCACCTCGGTGGTCGTGCTGCCCGACGGCAAGGAGCTCGTGCTGTCGACCTCGGACCACGTCATCCGGGTGTTCGACCTCAAGAGCGGCAAGGCGAAGAAGGACGTCAACACCCAGGCGCACGCACCGCTGTTGATCGCCTCGCGTGACGGCCAGGTGCTGCTGAGCTGGAGCCCCAGCGAGCGCGACGTACGCGTGTGGGATCTCAAGGGCGGCAAGGTGACGGCGATGTTCAAGGGGCCGGCGCCCGATCTCTCGGTGCCCGAGAAGGCCTTCTCGGCCGTGGTCGAGTCGGCGGCGCTCTCGCCCGATGGAAAGCGGCTGGCCACCAGCTCGGCTGACAAGCTCCTGCGCGTGTGGGACGTCGCGAAGGGCACGATGCTGGCGTCGTTTCCAGTCCAGCAGCGCGCCGCGGTGGCGCTCTCGCCCGACGGCGGGTGGTTGGCGGCCGCCGATGTGGGCGTGATCAAGCTCTTCAAGGTGCCCTGACCGCCGCGCGCGAAGCAACGACCTGTGGTGCTGTTTCAGCGGCCCTCGCGGGTCACCTGAGCGCGCCGGGCCCCAGCGCGTCGTAGAGAAGGGCGGCGAGCACCAACGAGTGGGTGATCTGCCCGGACTGGACGAGGCGCGGGACCTCGGCGCGGGCGGCCAGCACCACCTCGATGTCTTCGCTGCCGTCCTGTTTTCCGTCGTGCACCCGCCGGCACCCGCGCGCGAGGAAGCTGTGCAGCCGGTTCGTCTGAATGGCCGGGTTCGGGTGCGAAATGCCGAGCGGCTCGACCGACGTGGGCACGAAGCCGGTCTCTTCTTCGAGCTCGCGCACGGCGGCGGCCTGCACGTCGGTCTCGTGCGGGTCGACCATGCCGCCGGGGATCTCCAGGGTGTTCGACCAGGTGCCGAAGCGAAACTGCCGCACCAGCACCACGCGCTGATCCTCGGTGAGGGCCACGATGTTCACCCAGTCGGGGCAGGCGAGCACCGTTCTCACGTATTCCGCGCCATTGCGCGGGTCGGCGACGTCGAGGGTGCGAGCGGTGAAGATGCGAAAGTCACGCTCGGCGCGGGTGCGAAGCAACTTCCACGGGGCAGGCTCGGACATTGAAGCCTGTATCGCACGGGGCCAGGCCGTGTGGGGCTGGGCGAGACGCGCGGCCCGGCGTTAGGGTGCGGTGGTCCATGATTCCGGTCGACGCAGCGGCCTCGGTGGTGGTGCTCGAACTCGATCGGGCCTGGGGCCTCGGGTTCGTCGCGCCCAACGGCCGCATCGTCACCAACTTCCACGTCGTGGCGAACGAGCGGGCGATCACCGCGCACCTCGGAGACGGCCGCCGGCTCCCGGTCGAGGCGGTCTGCGCGGTGGATCTCAAGCGCGATCTCGCGGTGCTCGACGTCGGGCTGCTCGACGCCACGCCGGTGCGCGCCGCGCAGGGCAAGACGGCCGACGAAGGGACCCGGGTGTTCCTGTTCGGCCGGGTGCCCGACGAGAACCGGCTCAAGTGGGTCGACGCGACGCTCGGGCCCGCGCAGGTGGTGGCCCCGGGGCTGACGGTGCACGTGGTGCATGGCGAGGTGCCGCCGGACGCCTCGGGGAGCCCGCTGGTCGCCTCCGATGGCACGGTGCTCGGCGTCGTGACGCTGGCCGAGAGCGAAGATGGCCTGGTGTCGCTGTTGATCCCGTGGCGGCACATCGAGCCGCTCATGCCGATGAACCAGCGCCTGCCGCTGACCGCCTTGAGCCGCCCGAAGCGGGGGCCCAGGCGCGACATCCCCAACCACCCGCTCACGCTGCTGGAAGGCTCGAACATCGCCGGCCTCGAGGCCACCACGCGGGCCATCGCCGGCGCCATCGAGCAGGGGGCTCCGGCGTACAACGAAGGCGACATCGAGCGCTGCTACCGCGTCTACAAGCAGGTCGCGCGGCAGCTGATCGACGCACGCACCGACTGCCCGGGCGTCCAGGCGGCGCTCCGTGATGGGCTCGAGCGGGCCCGTACCTTGTCGGACATCGATCACCAGGCGTGGGCGATGCGCGACACGTTCGATGGCCTGCTCTCGGTGATCGAGAAGTACATGCGCGCGCGGCTCGGCCTGGCGATGGGGAGCACCCAGGGCAAGCCGACGATGCTCAACTGACCGGGCCGTTGGGTTCGCCGTCCCTTCACGTCTGAGTTGTCACCCAGGCTCCGCCGCCGTCGCTGGTCGCCGGAGCTGGCCTGTCTGCCGCGGCCCCGAGCGGCGACGGTGTCCGGCCGCGCGAGACGCGGAGCCCTCTGGCGGTGAGCGGCTTTCGACGGTCAAGACCGACACCCCGAAGTCTCGACCGACGCCGAAGGCCGCGTCGAGCTGAAGACGTCACGGCCAGACGACGGACTCGGTAGCGCCACCGGCGCGCTTCACCTCGAGCTCAGCCGGCGCGCCCTTGAAGCGGACGCGAGCGAGCACGTGGGGCAGGGCGGGCTGTTGGTCGACGGACAACACCACGTCACCGGCTGACAGCTTGCCGTCCGACCCGGAGACGACCGCCGTGCCCGGCAGTGCGCGGGCGAGCGTCGAGGCCTGTGCCTCCGTCGCGGTGGGCGCGAGCACCCGCGCGCGGTTCTGCTGGGCGACCTCCCGCTGGAGCGCGTCGATGCCGTCCCCCATGGCGCCCCCGGGGAGCAACGCAGAGGCGGCGGGCGTGGCCGCGAAGACGAGGTCGCTCCGTGGGGCCACGCGCCGCTCGACCGCGTGCCCGCGCGCGTGCCGGCCCGCCTCGGAGATCACCCGCTCGAGGAGCGCGGTGAGCTGCGGCGCTTCGTCCCAGTCTGCCTCTGGTGGCGGCGTCTGGAACGGGTCGACCGTCACCTGGCCCGACACCTCGATCAGCGTCGTCTTCGAGCTGGGGTGCGACACCTCGGCGCGCACGAGCCAGGTCGTCTCTTCCGTGGCGGTGGCTCCGCGCGCCTGGCCCTTGAGAGACTCGGTCTGCATGGCCGAGCTGGCGACCCGGCGCTCCACGAACACCTTGAGCGCCGCGCCCTGATCGGGTCGCGAGCCGGACTTCACCAGGGTGGGAATGGCATCGGTCGCCACCCACGCATCGTCGAGCTCGGGCTTCATGACCCGGAACTCGGTGGG
>JALOQF010000007.1 GCA_025459425.1 Myxococcaceae bacterium
AACCAAGCCAGGAGGTGAACAACCGGGTATTCTGAAGACGACTCGACGACAGTGCGAATCAACTCATCATCACTGTCCACCAAATCGGGTCAGGCCCACTGCACGAAGCCCCTCCACTCAGTCACGTCGACTGAAGAGAGCCGAGGACTTGCACGATGCGGAGTCAGACGATGGTGTTCGGTGCCCCAACCCGGCGCACCGAAGCGTGGCGGGTGTACCAGGTTCGTACGGCCAACAGCCTCTACGAGCTCGAGGTGCAGGAGGCCGGCGGGCCGAGGCGCTGCGTGGTGCTGACGAAGCTCGGAGCCGACGGCGCGGTGCTGCAGACGTTCGAGGACTCGCAGCCGCGCCTGGGAGACCGCTGCTTGTACGACGTGTCGCCGCTCGACTGGATGGGCCAGTCGCTCGCCGTCGGCACCGCCGTCACGTCGACCCCGCCACCATGGTCTTCACGAACGCGCCAGCGCCGGTGACGGTGGCGCCACGCGCTTCGAAGCCGGCTCCCGTCGCCGAGCCCGCGCCGCCGCCCTGGGCGCCTTTTCCGCTCGGCTGTGTCGAGATGCTCGAGGCCGCCGCCAGCGTGCTGGGCGCCGTCTGTCACCGGCACGACCTCTCGGACGCGCTGGCGAAGGACCCGAAGCTGGCCCGGCGCTACCAACTCGCGCTCGCCCAGTGCGGGGTGCTGCTCGAGACGCTCTCGAATCGGCAGGACGAGTCCTGACGGGGCCGCCGTGACGCGGCGTCGGGGTGGTGGCAGAGTTTCGACCTCATGTCCGTCAGGCCCCGGGTGCTGTTGGTGCGACGCGAAGGGACGACGGGCTGGCACGTGCGGGTGGTGGGCGAAGCGCCCATCGACCTCTCGGACCTCGGGGTCGAGCTGCACGGAGCAACGCTCTCGTTCGTCGACCGGGCGCTCTCGCTGAAGTCGGCCGACGCGCGGGTCAGGCTCGAGGGCGCCGACGACGGTCTCGGGCGCGCAAAGCCCTTTCGCCTCGTGGCACCGCGGGGCGTGCTCGAGGGCGTGGTGTTCTCTGCCGACGAGCGCTCACGCAAGCCGCCACTCACCCCGCGCGTGCTGGCGGCCATCGACGCCGTGCGACGCGACGACACCGAGTCCAACCGTCTCGTGCTGTGCGACGTCCTCGAGGAAGCAGGAGCGGTCGCCGAAGCCGAGTACGTGCGCCGTGACGTGGCCCTGCAGCAGCAGGGGGACTCCGACGTGGGTGGCTTCATCAAGGGGGTGCAGGAGCTGCGCGCGCTCGAAGCCGTGGTGGGCCCCACGTTCCGGTACCTCGTCGGTCGTGACATCGCCGGGTGTGCGGGCGTGCGCTGGGCGTTCCGGTGTCCGCGCAGCTGGGCGGAACTGGTCGAGACCGGCCGCGCTTCGGAGCGCGTGTGCACGACGTGCCGGCAGGTGGTGGTCGAGGTCTTCAACGAGGCGAACGCCCAACAGCTGGCCAACCAGGGCGTCTGCGTGTCGGTTCGAGCTGGCGGTGCAGTCGCCGTGAGGGGCTCGGTCGCCGCGCCCAGGTTCGAGCGCATCGCTCCGGCTGCGCCGCGGACGCCACCTGTGTCCACGACGTCTGCCCCAAGGCCCTGGTGGAAGCGCCTGTTCGGCCGCTGAGGCGTTCGACGTGCCGCCTGGCAGCCCGTGCGCGTGAGGCTCGTCACGGCAGTCGCACGATGACTCCGTCGATGCGTGCCAGCGCCACGAGAAAGTCACCGAACACGCGCGCATCGCCGGTCGGATGACGCACGCCGAGTTCGCGAATCGGTCCCATGGGCATCTCGATGCGGGCGTGGCCCACTTCGCCGGCGACTTCTTCACTGAAGATGAAGTCGGTGACCGCGCCTTGTTCGCGGCACAAGACGCGCAACCTGCCACGCCCATCGGGGTCGAAGCAGCCTCGCGCCCACGTCGTGGACTGACGCTCGACGCGCAGCGCAGGCCGTCCGCTCCGCTGAACCCGGGCGTCGAGCGGCAACGGGAGGACGTCAGCGGCGTCTCCTTTGCGTGGTTCGAAGGCGCCGGTGTTCACGTCGAACGTGAAGAGGGTCGGCGCTTTCACGGTTGGCCCCCGCACCTCGATGGCGACCCGCGTAGGGTCGGCCGGGTCGCGGCCGTGGACCTCGAGCCACCGGCCTGGAACAGCTTCGAAGCTGCTGCACCGCCACGAGTCGTGCTCGAAGACGCAGACCCACGGCGCCTCGTCGCTCGAGATGGGAGTCGCCGTCATCACGAGCACTCCGGGCGCCCAGCGCAACAGGCGGACGTCGCCCACGCGCAGCGTCACGCCAGACGGCTGAGGGAGTGGTCGCGCGCCTTCACTCGACAACGCAAAGAGCTGGGAGTCCGCATCGCCGAGGCCCGCCATCAGCGCGAAGCCATCGCCGCCCTGCGCATCGACCGCACGGACCGGTGACGGGCCTCCGTCTGTGGACAACGATGGGAGCGGGAGCACGCCGCGCCCGGTCGCATCGATCCACGAGACTTCGCCGCGCATGGTCCACGCGGCGTGGTCGGTGGCGAGCAGAACCGCGCTGCGGCCGAGTTCGTCGAGTGAGATCTCCTCGACGGACACCTGCATCGAGCCGCGCGCCGGTGGAGGGGCGATGTCTGGCACGGGCGTGCCACACGCGAAGAGGGTCGAACCGACGAGAGCGAGGAGGACGAGGTGCGTGCGCATGGTCGAATCGGTGAGCAAGGCGCATACCGGCTCACGTCTCGATGCGTCGCGGGGGTCGAGTGGGGGCAGTGTGCAACCGGTTGCACAGGTGTGAGGCCCTTGCACGTCACAGAGCGAGGCCGAGCGCCACGTGCGGCCCTGCGAGTGGGGCGGCGCCCAGGTCGAGCCAGCGCGCCCGGTAGCCGACGTGAAGTTCGAACGGGCCACCGCGCAAAATGCCGGCAGCACGCACGTCGAGCTGTGGGCTGCTCGTGAACGGCGTCAGCACGGCGGCTGCGTCGGCGCCGAGGAACGCCCAGGAAAGGCGCAGGTTCGCTCCGACGGTTGGTGAGACGTCGGTCGACGACGTCGCGCTCGCGCCGCCAAGCAGCCGGAGCCTGGCCCAGCGGTTCGCGACGAGCCCGTAGCCGACGAGAGCCGTCCAACGCTGGCCGGCGTCGAGCGTGAAGGGCGTGGCGCCGGACTGGTCGACGCTGAGGTGCAGGGCGATACGCCAGACATCGAGCTCGAGCCGCGCGCCGACGAGGAAGGGGCCGCCCTCGAGGGTGGTGGGCACCGTCGCCGTCGCCAGCGCGCTCAGCTGGACCAGGGGTGGATCTTCGTCGCGGGACGTCTCGGGTGGTCGGGGCGATGCCCGGGCACTCGGACTGGCAGGTGGCTCGTCGGGAGCGCCTGGTCGTGAGTCGGTCCTCGGGGCGGTGGGTGTGGTGGAAGCGGAGGTGCTCTCGGCCCGAGGTGAGTCGAGCGTGTGTGAGGGCGGCGTTTGCCGAGCGAGCGCGTCGTCGGAACCAGGAGCACGGTGGCTTGACGGAGTGACGGGACGACCGTTCTCGGGTGTCGTCACGGTGGAGGGCGCCGGCTGCGTCGCGCGAGGAGGCTGGACGAGCGGCGGCGGGTTCGGTGGCGCTGCGACTGCGCGCGATGCGGGCGCATCGACGAGCGGCGGCGGGCTCGGGGCACCGGCAGAGACCGATCCACGCGAGGCTGTTGCGTCGGCGAACGTCGGTGGACTCGGGGAACCGGCGGAGGTCACTCCACGCGAGGCAGTTGCATCGACGAGCGGCGACGCGGTGCCCTGGGTGAATTCCCTCGTCGTCGACGACCCTGAGCCCCCTGTCTCGAGGCCGCGTGATGATGCAGCGCTCGTCGTCGGTACGCTAATCAGCGGCGGCGTCGTCGGAGTCGAGGGCTCCCTGGACGCGGCGGGTCCGCGCCGGTCGCCTGGAAACGGAGCCCACTCGAGCAGGTCTCCAGGCGTATGCGCCTCAGTGCGTCGACGAGCAGGTTCGGCAGAGACCAGCGGCGGGGCAGACCACCCATCACCTGCGGCAATCACGAACGACACCAGCACCGGAAACGTCACCATGACCGGTTCGGGCGTCGTCGTCGGTCGGCAATTCATTTGGCCCACGAGTGATCGATTCCTCTGACTCGTGAACACGCAGTCCGTTCAGGTTCGTTTCGGAACGAACGCGTTGCGCCGGGCCCGCGAGGAGCGGTAACGCAGGCTCATGCGTCGTTGGGTGTTGATGATCATCTGTTCCGGGTGCGGCGCGGTGCCGTCTGCGGCTCCCGTCACGCCTGCCGAGGTCTCGACGGTCGACGCCGGAGGCCTGGCTCCCGACGCCGGAACACACACTCCCGATGCTGGACCACCGACTCTCGACGCCGGAACACCGACTCCCGACGCCGGAACATCGACTCCCGACGCCGGAACACCGGCTCCCGACGCCGGAACACCGACTCCCGACGCCGGAGCATCGACTCCCGACGCCGGAACATCGACTCCCGACGCCGGAACATCGACTCCCGACGCCGGAACATCGACTCCCGACGCCGGAACATCGACTCCCGACGCGGGAGCCCCAACGTCAGACGCTGGAACACCGACCCCCGACGCTGGACCGACCGACGCTGGCCCGCCCGGACTCTTCCCCATCGAAGGGTTCGGCGCCGCGACTCGTGGCGGCTGGCAGCCCAACCACGACGAGGTGCTGGTCACCTCGTTGGCGAACGCCGGGCCGGGCACGCTGCGCGACGCGCTCGATTCGGCGATGGGCCCGCGGGTGATCCGGTTCGCCCTCGACGGCACCATCGCGCTGACCTCGCCGCTCCTCGTCCCCTCGAACGTCAGCATCGACGGGCGCGGCCGGCAGGTGACGCTGACCGGCAAAGGGCTCATTCTTCCCGGCAGCGACGACGTCATTCTCTGCAACCTCGCCATCGTCGACGTCATGCCTGAATCGGAAGATGGCCTGCGCATCGGTGACCCATCGGGGCCGAGTGAACGCGTCGTCGTCGACCACGTCACCTTCCGCGCCACGACGCCCATGCGCGGCGACAGCGCCAACGTCGACGAGGCCATCTCGGTCGTCTTCGGCGCGCGCGACATCACGCTCTCGTGGCTCCGCGTCGAGGGGTGGGAAAAGTTCCTCCTCATCGGCAATGGTGACGCACCGGCCACGGTCGACGGAGCCATCACCGTGTCGATGCACCACGTCTTCACGACTGGCACCGGTCGCCGGCACCCACAGGCCCGCTTCGGAGTGGTCGACGTGTGGAACTCGTCCTTCGAGGACTGGCGCATGTTCGATTGGGCCTTCCTCGCGCCGTACCGGGAATCGTTCGGGGTGCAGTCACAGAACGGCGCGCGCGTGCGCGTCGAGGCGTCGTTCGTTCGCAGGGTGCCGCAGACGAAGGACCTCGGCTCGCAGGCCGACCACGCCACGCGCTGTGAGTCTGGTGGGCGTCTCGACGCGGTGGGCCTCGTCGTCGCCCCCGGCAGCACTGCGCCGCTCCAGTTCGGCGTCGGCTGTACGATGCCCACCGGGTGGACGCGGCCCTACGCCATCACGCTCGACGCGGCCGATGCCAACCTGCGAGCCCGGCTCCTCGCGGGCGCCGGCAACACGCTCTGACGTCGACTCGGAGCGCTCGCGGTCGTCGGCTGGCAGGGACCAGCGGGCAGCGACGAGGCTGCCCACGTCGCGGTGACCTGCCGCCGTTCAGGGCGCGCCACGACGTTGGTCGTCGGTCGCGACGAATTGCCGCAGCACCTCGCGCACGCCGTCGTCGTTCAGCAGCGCGCCGTGCTCGGCCGCGGTGACCTGCCACCGTTCAGGGCGCGTCACGGCGTTGATCGGCGGTCGCGACGAACTGCCGCAGCACCTCGCGCACGCCGTCGTCATTCAGCAACGCGCTGTGCTCGGACGCGGTGGCCACCGCCTCGAAGTCGATGGGTCTGGGCGGCCGGGCCCGCGCCGTCGGAACCGTTCCGTCTCCATCGCCACGCACGGGCGCGGTGAGGTCGACGTCTCCACCAGCCGATGCCCGCCAGCCCACCACCGTGGAGCGTCCGCTGCCGATGATGGCCAGCGCGCACCACGCGGGGGCGGGGCCGTCGAGGTCCCCCAGCTCGCGCCAGAGCTCGGCGTGCGCCTGGAAGCGGGCCTCGAGCTGCGCGCGGTAGGCCGCGCTGTCCCGCACCGCGGGCTCGGCGAAGAGGCCCCAGCGCCGGTCGAGCCACGTCCGTGCGTCGTACGCCGCCAGCGTGACCGGAGCCCCATTCGCATCGACGAAGAAGTCGGGCGAGGGCGCCAGCAGCTGCCACGTCGACGGGAACGTCAGCAAGGCCTCGGGCGAGAGCAGCGCGGTGTTGCTCGACGTCGGCGTGCCGAGCTGCAGGTCGTCCCACTGCCCAGGGCCTCCCTTGAAGGGCGTGCCGACGAAGGCCACCTTCACCACCGAGCGCGCCCCCGCATGGCCCGAGCGCAGGCACGACAACGCCACCAGCCCGCCCATCGAGTGCCCGATGAGGCGCACCCGCCGTGACGGGCCCAGCGCTGCGAGCCGCTCGCACAGGCCGCGCCCGCTCTCCCGAATGTCGGCGCGCCAGTCGTACGCGTACACCTGGAAGCCCGGCAGCGCCGTCTTCGCCCAGTCCATCCACGAGGCGTAGGGGTCGAGGTCGAGGAAGAACGGAATCGCCGTGAGCCGCGTGAGCGGGCCGACGACGTGCAGCGGGCCGTACTTCGGAAACTCGCGCTGCCCCTCGAACGAGAAGGCGAGCGAGCGGTCTCCCTTCGACAGCCCCTGCCCGGGCGTCACGTACGCCAGCTCGCCGGACTTGGTGGCGAGGAAGCTGGCGCGGTAGCCGTGGAGGAAGACGGTGACGTCGTCGCCCTGAGGTGGAAGCAGGACGGGTTGCGGCGCGATGCAGCCGACCAGGACGAGCGGCATGAGGAAGAGACGCATGGGGGCTGGCGCTCCTTACCGCCGGGCCTGCGCGACGGGCAGCGCGCGCGCGAACCAGTCGTCGGGCAGCGTGGCGAGGACCGAGTCGAAGTCGCCCTCGGTGCTCCTCCACACACGGCCGAGCTTCGAGAGCAAGGCGAAGTGGCTCGACTCGAGCCGGCAGAGCCAGAACTTCGAGCGCGCGTCGCCGCCGCGCCAGACGCAGTGCACGAGGGGGCTCGAGGTCGCCTGGCCGCGCCGCTCCCACGCGGTGCGGGCGTCGGCGCGCATGAGGGCCTCGTCGACCTGTTCGAGCCACCACGCCGGCTCCCCCAGCGAGAGCCCGGTCACGACGGCGCTCTTGATGGAGGTGCCGCGGCCGCTGACGTGGTCGGTCGTCCACGCCTCCTTCAGGGCCGCCCGGGCCAGCGTCCACGTAGGGCCCTTGCTCGTCGACGTCGGTGGAATCGCGCGCTCAGGCCGTGACACCTTCGCAGCGAGGCCGGCACGAGCGAGCCCCAGCACCTTCACGGCGCGGCTGACGAGCGCCGCCGACTCGGGGTGGGGCTGCTTGTGGCTGGCGACCGTCGCCAGGTCGATGGCCAGCTGAACGGTCTCGAAGACGGAAAGCTCGGGCGTCGGGCCGCCGAGGTGCGGGGGCGCGCTGGGCAACGCCGCCGCCGGCGCAGCGCGGGCCGCCGCGACGTACAGGCCGTGCGCCTGGGCGAGGGACACGCCGCGGCCGAGCAGCAACGCCGCGGCCTGCGCAGCTTCGACGGCCTGCGGGCTGGCTGCCGCCGCGATGGCTGTGAGCGCATGGAGCAGCCGCGCCGGTCGTTCGGTTCTGGCGCCGGCCACCGTGACGAGGTGCCGCAGCAGCGCTGGCGTGAGGCGGCGGTGCACGTCTCGCGGCAGGTGCTGTCGGTCGAGGGTGACCCAGAAGCTGACGGCCTCGGCGTGCCGGGTCGAGAGCGCGAAGGCCAGCAGCTCGCGGGACGACGGCGTCGCCGTCGGCAGTCGCCGCGCAGCACCATCGCGCGTCACCTTCGGCACCCAGGTGGCCGCGGCGAGCGTCGTCGCGAGGTCGGCGTCAGTCACCCGCCCAAGGGTAGACGTGCGCAGCCTGGAGCCCAAGGACCTCTGCAGGTCGCAGCTCGCCTTCGTCCTGGGCCCCTCGCACGCCTCGTCGCCGCAGCACCAGCTCGTTTGGCCCGTTGCACACCGGCTGGCCTGCAGCGAGGCGGGTGGAGCTGGGGTCGGGCGTGCCGCTCCTTCAGCGCGGAAGGAAGGGAAGGTGCGCGTCACCACGGAGCAGCACGTGTCGACCTCGACGCCCTCGACGAGCACGGGCCCACGTCGGCCGTTGCCTGCGTCGAGGTCGCCCGGGCCCGCGACGAACGCCCAGTCCTGCACGAAGGTGCTGGCTCCTCCCGTTACGCAGCGCTCGCGGCTGCGGACTGCTCCCACCGCCATGGCGTTGCCTCAACAGGAAGCGCCCACAGGGGGAGCGCACCGTGCCCCGCGTTCGTCCGGTCCTTTGAAGCGAGCGCTTGCCTCGCCATCCGACAGCGCCCATCGTCCCGCGCATGGCTTCTCTTGCGGACTGGCAGCGCTACCAGCAGCACCTCTGCATCGTCGACTCGCTGGGCCTCACGCTCGACGTGTCGAAGATGCGCTTCTCGGACGCGTGGCTGTCCACCATGCAGGCGCCGCTCGCGAAGGCCTTCGACGAGATGGCAGCGCTCGAGGCCGGCGCCATCGCCAACCCCGACGAGGGCCGCCGCGTGGGCCACTACTGGCTGCGCGCGCCCGAGCTCGCGCCGAAGGCCGAAGCCGACGCCATCGTCGCCGCGCTCACCCAGGTGAAGGCCTTCGCCCGTGACGTGCACGAGGGCCGCGTCGTGGCGCCGTCGAAGGCCCGCTTCACCGACGTGCTCCTCGTCGGCATCGGCGGCTCGGCGCTGGGCCCGCAGCTGGCCCACGACGCGCTGGGCACGCCGCGCGACGCGATGCGGCTGCATTTCTTCGACAACACCGACCCCGATGGCTTCGACCGCGTGCTGGCGAAGCTCGAGGGCCGCCTCGACGCCACCCTCACCATCGTCATCTCGAAGTCCGGCGGCACGAAAGAGACGCGCAACGGCATGCTCGAGGTGAAGGCCGCCTACGCGCGCGCTGGGCTGTCCTTCGAGGCGCACGCGGTGGCCGTCACCAGCGACGGGAGCGAGCTGCATCGCCTCGCCGCGCCGTGGCTCGCCCGCTTCCCCATGTGGGACTGGGTGGGTGGGCGCACCTCGCAGCTGTCGGCGGTCGGCCTGCTGCCCGCTGCGCTCCAGGGGCTCGACGTCGACGCGCTCCTCGAGGGCGCCCGGCTCGCCGACGTCGCCACGCGGGAGCGCTCGCTCTCGAAGAACCCCGCCGCGCTGCTCGCGCTCATGTGGCACCACGCCACGGGCGGTAGAGGCCAGAAGGACCTCGTAGTGCTGCCGTACAAGGACCGGCTGCTGCTCCTGTCGCGCTACCTGCAGCAGCTCGTCATGGAGTCCCTCGGCAAGGAGAAGGACCGCTCCGGCGCCGTCGTGCACCAGGGGCTGTCGGTGTACGGGAACAAGGGCTCGACCGACCAGCACGCCTACGTGCAGCAGCTGCGAGAGGGCGTCCCCAACTTCTTCGTGCTCTTCGTCGAGGTGCTGAAGGACCGCGAGGGCGCGTCACTCGAGGTCGAGCCCGGCATCACCTCGGGCGACTACCTGCTGGGCTTCCTGTTGGGCACGCGCGCGGCGCTCGACGAGAAGGGCCGCGAGTCGATGACGCTCACCGTTCCAGACGTGTCGGCCCGCTCACTGGGCGCCCTCATCGCCGTCTTCGAGCGCGCGGTGGGCCTGTATGGCTCGCTCGTGGGCGTCAACGCGTACCACCAGCCTGGCGTCGAAGCCGGCAAGAAGGCGGCGACGGCAGTGCTCGAGGTGCAGCACCAGGTGCTGGCGGCGCTCGATGGCACCCCGCGGACGGCCGTCGAGCTCGCCGAGAAGGCCCGAGCAGCCGACGTCGAGACGGTCTTCAAGGTGCTCCAGCACCTCGCCGCGAATGGCCGCATCCACCGCGAGGCGGCCGCCGTGTGCGTCGCCGACCGCTTCTTCCGCTGAAGCCGTGGACGGCTCCGGGCCGAGTACTCGTGCCACGGTCCGTGCGGGCGGGCGTCCTGGCCGACGCGCCACGTGCAGTGCGAGCCGAACGACGCCGCCGTCGCGTGTGTCGCCGACGGTAACGCCCCACCACGTCGCCCAGCGATCGACTGCGGAGACGACGGCGCCCGCTGGTTCACGTCGCGCCCGGGACAGCCGTGCCGGCTCGTGCGCTTCCCGGCCGACACGTCTCGTGCAGGCGTGAGACCGCTCCCTTCAGTCCTGCTGCACGGCACGCCCCTTGATTTTGCCGCGTCGTCCAACCTCCGCCGCGTGGCCGACACACTCGCGTCACGCGCGCTGCCGACGCTTGGAGCATGCGAAACCCGATTCCGAACCAGTGGAACGTTCCCGCCCGCTTCCGGGCCCGCATGGGCGACGCGGCCGGCCGCCAGCGCGCGATGGTACACGAGGGCCACCTGCTGCTCGTGCTGCACGAGGTGCCCCAGGCTGGAAGGCCCGAGCGCGTGGCCAGGCTCTTCTGGAGGGACGCCGCCGGCCAGTGGAAGGCCTCGGGCCAGGGCGCGGGCCTCGCGGCGCTGCGGGAGCACCTCACCGACTTCGAGCGCGCCGTCGATGAGCTCGAGGAGCACCTGCGCCTGGCCACCCGCGCGCGCGACTGGTTCGACGTGCTGCGTGAAGCGACGCCGCTCCAGCGCACGGCCCACCACCTGGCCCAGACGCTCCAGGCGGCGCGCGACGCCGTCGAAGACCGCGAGCTCATCACCCTGCGCGACCGCGCCAACGACGTCGAGCGCGCCATCGACCTCGTCACCGCCGAAGCACGCGACGCCATCGACTTCGTCACCGCCCAGAAGGCCGAGGCGCAGGCGGCGGTGAGCCTCGAGCTGGCCCGCGCCAGTCACTCGCTCAACGTGGTGGCCGCGGTGTTCCTCCCGATGACGGCGCTGGCCTCCATCTTCGGCATGGAGCTGCGCAGCGGCCTCGAGGCCCTCGCGGGCCCCTGGCTCTTCTGGGGCGTGGTGATGGCCGGCGTGGCCCTGGGCCTCGTGATGCACCGACGGCTCACCCGCGCGGAAGGAGCGCCCCCGCGCGCCGACGCACCGAGGCCCCCCGACTCCGCGCGCGTGCCCGTCAGGGCGTGAAACGAATGCCGCTGCCAGTGAGTGGAGACTGCGGCGTCGCCGGGGTGCCCACCAACCCGAAGGGCCCTTCGAGACCGATGCTCGCACCCACGCCCGTGACGGTGCCCATGCTGCAGTAGTGGAACTCGACGACGCCCGTCGCGAAGAACTTCGCCTGGAACTCGGTGCCCAGCTCGGCCACGTCCTTCCAGCCGACGGTGAAGCGGCTGCCACCCGTCGTGAAGGTGCGGGTGCGAACCCAGGCCGTCGTGTTGAAGCTCAGGAACAAGTCGTCCCACAGCGGCGCCGCGAAGAGGTTGGGCTCTCCCTGCGAGGGAATCGCCACGTTCCGGTACTCGTTCGACACCGGGTCGCCGGCATTGAGGAACTGCACCATGCCGTTGCTCTGCACGCCGTACAGCGTGCGCACGCTGCCGAAGAAGGGGAACGAGATGGGGACGGTGAAGGGCCCGGCCGCAGAGTCATCGGTCAGCGCGGGCACGGTGCTCGGCGACAGCAGGTCCGTCGCGCCCGTCGTCAAGTCGTCGCAGGACGCGATGATGGTCGACGTCGCATACCCACCGGCGAAGCTCCCGCCGGCCGTTCCACCACCAGCCGGGCCGCCTCCGCTGGCGCCGCCTCCCGCGCCACCGCCCGCCCCCGTCGGCATCAGGTCGAGCGTCAGCAGGTAGTTGCTGCCGCCGACGGGCGCGCTGCTCGAGTCGAGCCACACGAACCAGGTGCCGGCCGTCAGGGAGAGCGGGTTCGCGTTCGCCGTCATGCCCGCCGACGGCGGGGCGCACTCGAGGTTCGCCGACGAGGTGCAGGTGCTGCGAATGCTCACGCCGGGCGAGAAGCCCGTCGCCGACACCCGCGCGGTGACGATGCGGGGCGCCGTGAGGTTCAAGGCGTAGACGACGTCGGGGCCGAAGCCGGAGCACGACGTGGTGTCGTTGAGGCGGCCAGTCAGCGTCCCTGTGTCCGAGATGACCGCGGCGTTCGAGACGGGGTTGAGCGGAATCGGGTTGAGGCACGACTCGCCGGGCAGCGTCGTCCCTCCACCACCCGCACCGCCACCTGCAGCGCCTCCCCCCGCGCCGCCCTGGCAGGTGAGCGTCACGAGGTTGCACGTCTGCCCCGACTGCGCGCAGTTCGCGCACGCCTGCCCGCCGAAGCCGCACGTCGAGTCGTTGCCATTGGCGGGCGCGCGCACGCAGGTGGTGCCGGTGCAGCAGCCATCGAAACAGTTCGCCGTGTTGCAGGAGGGCGGGGTGCCTCCGCCGAAGCCTCCACCCGCGGAGCCACCAGCGGAGCCGCCCGCCGAGCCACCGGCCGCGCCGCCGCCAAAGCCCCCGGCAGCCCCGCCAGCAACTCCGCCTGCTGCGCCACCGCCGAAGCCACCGCCGGCCGCGCCTCCCGCGCTGCCTCCACCGACCGACCCACCAGCGCTCCCACCACCCGCCGCGCCGCCCACGCCACCGCCGGTCGTGCCGATGCTGCCGCCGGAGCAGGTGCCGAAGGTGCAGCTCTCGCCGAGCCCGCACGCCCTGCACGTCTCGCCACGCTGCCCGCACTGCGCGGTGCTCGTCAGGGTGACGCAGCGGCCGGTGGAGCCGTCACAACACCCGGTGCACGTCGAGGGCGTGCAGAGCGGCCGCGAGGGGCCACAGCTGCTGGCGATGACGCCGAAGGTGAGACCGAAACCAAGCGCGAGGAACGGGAGCGAGACCTTCATGAGGCCGAGACACTCCAGCCGCCGAAAAAGTGCAAGGGCTGATCCGCCCTGGTTGGCCTGCAACCACCGAGAGCATCGTCGTAACGGCCGCCTCGGCATCACCCCACGGGCGGTGGGCGCTGGAAGACACCGCTCTTGACGAGCGCCAGCGTCACCGCAGCGGCCAGCGCGCCGAGGAGCAGAAACCAGAGCCACCAGCGCGAGCCAGCCTTCGGCGTCTCGGGCGCGCGCCATGTCGCCTCGGCCTGTGGGTCGAACGCGCCGACGACGGCCGTGCCGCCGGGAGCGGCCACCGCACCGCCTCCGGGCGTCTCGACCTCGTGCCGCGACACGGCCGGGCGCGAGGGGCTGGTCGGCAGCTTCGAGGGGTCGGTTTCCCACGGCACCTGCGGCTGGGGCATCGGGCGTGAGGGCTCGGTGCGCACGCCCACCGGCTCGGCGTCGGGCCGCTTCGCGCGGGCGCTCGCCTCGTCGACGAAGAGGGTGGCCTCGCGCTGCTGCAGGTTGGGCGCGGTGTGCTGGTGGCCCACGGGCTCGGGCACCGGGCCCAGGGCCTCGGCGGTGGGCGCCGTCTGGGGCCGGTTGGGGGCGGTGGGGGCATCGGGCCCTGGCGTCAGCTTCTTGCGCGGCGCCGGCCAGGCCGACACCGGGAGGCTCTTCAGCGCGCCGACGAAGGCCTCCATGTTCTGGAAGCGCTCGATGGGCTGCTTGGCGCAGGCCCGCGCGAGGAAGGCGTCGACCTGCGGGTGGCCGAGCGAGAGGTCGACCGACTTGAGCGTCGGCAGCGGCTCGTTCATCTGCCGCAGGAGCACTTGCGACAGGTTCTTCCCGTCGAAGGGCGGCACGCCCGACAGCATCTCGAACAGCAGGAGCCCCAGCGCGTAGACGTCGGTGCGGGCGTCGAGCGGCAGGTCGCGAATCTGCTCCGGCGCCATGTAGCGCGGCGTGCCGGCCAGCATGCCCTCGGCGGTGAGGCGCACCGCGCCCTGGTTGACGAGGCGGGCGATGCCGAAGTCGAGCACCTTCACCCGCGCGCCGCCGAGGTCGCGCCGCATGCGCACGTTCTCGGGCTTGATGTCACGGTGCACGATGCCGCGCGCGTGCGCGAAGGCCAGCACCTCGGCAATCTGGATGCAGATGTCGCGGGCCTCGTCGAAGGCGAGGCGCCCCTCGTCCTGCAGCACCTCGCGCACGTCCTTCCCCTCGACGTACTCGAAGACGAGGAAGAGCGAGCCCGTCACCTCGTCGTGGCCGGCGTCGAGCAGCTGCGCCGCGCCCGGGTGGTTCACCTCGACGGCGACGCGCGCTTCCTGCAGGAAGCGCTTGAGCCGGGTGGCGTCGGCGTTGGGCTCCGGGTCGAGGAACTTGATGGCGACGCGCGTGCCGAGGTGCAGCTTCTCGGCGAGGAAGACGTAGCCCATGCCGCCCTGGCCCAGGCGCGAGAGCAGCCGGTACTTGTCCGACAGAAGCTGCTCGGGCAGCGGCAGCCTGACGGTCGAGCTGGGCGAAGTCCCCACGACGGCTCCCGGTGTAGCCCGGAACGGCAGCGCCCCCAACTCTGCGCCAGGGCCCCGTCTCAGCCGTTCTGCATGCTGAGCGAATACGTGGTGCACGTCGGCGCGCTGTTGGCCCGCCGGTACACCTTGATGTCGAAGTCCGCGCCGTCGTCGGTGCCGAGGCTGCCATCACGCCGGTAGCTGCGAATGTCGCAGGTGGCCTCGTTCATCGAGCACAGGCCCTGCCGCGCCGTCGAGCGCTGCCGGTACACGCACATGACGATGTTCGGGTCAGACGCGGTCAGGTTGATGCGCACGTCGAAGTCGTCGCCGAACACGTTGTTGGCGTCCTCGGCGTAGAAGCCAATCCAGTCGACGTCGTCGGGCGTGGGAATCATGCCGGTGTGCTGCGCCGAGCCGCTCGAGGTGTCACGCAAGACGCCCTTGTAGACGCCCATGCTGCAGAAGGCCGCGGGGTCCATGCCGAGCTCCTGGCACTCGCACCCGTTCGACAGCATGCCGTCGGTGTCGTGGTAGCCCATGTTGCAGCTCGCGATGCCGCAGGTGCCGTTCATGCACGAGGGCGTCGCGTTGGCCACCATGCAGCCCTGGTTGCACGAGGCGCCCGTGGCCGACAGGGGAATGGTGACGATGGTGTTCACCGGGTCGTCGGTCTCGATGGACAGCTCTCCGCCGAAGGTGGCCATGGTGTCAGCGCGGAACTCGACCTCGACGACGGCGCGGCCGCCGGTGGCGATGGTGGCGGGCAGCGCGGGCACGTTCTTGAGCGAATAGAGGTTCGAGGTGCCGCCGACGAAGGTGATGCGGCGCACGGTGAGGGCGCCGAAGCCGGTGTTCTGCAGCTCGACGGGCCGGGCCACCTGCCAGCCCAGCGGCACCGAGCCCCACGCCAGCGTGGTGGGGTTCACCGTCAGCCGTGGCTCGGTGACGGTGCCCCGAATCGGAATCTCGAGGCTCGGCCGCGCCACGTCGGTCGACGCGATGACGAGGGTGGCGTCGACCAGCCCGGGCATCGAGGCGTCGAGCTCGATGGTGATGGGCAGCCGCGTGAGGGGCATCAGCGTGGCGTTCTGCATCGCGTTCGGGAGCGTCGCGCGCACGTTGTTCGACGTGTCGCGCACCGTCACGCCCGACACGAAGAGCGACTGGCCGCCGAGGTTGGCGAGCTGCACGGTGACGGTGCGCCGCTGGCGTCGGGGCACGTCGCCGAAGTCGATGGCGCGCTCCTCGGGCTCGAGCGCGATGACGCCGTCGATGAAGCTGGTGCCTTCGACCTCGAACGTCACTTCACCCACCGCCGGCGTCGACGAGCCGATGACGACGTCGCCCCGGTAGTACCCGCGCGTGGCCGGCGAGAAGCGCACCGGCACCGGCACGCCCGCGTCGGGCACCAGCGCCGTCATCGGCGGCAGCGCCACCGACACCCACGGGTGCCCCGCGTCGGCCTGGTCGAGCGCGAGCGCGATGTTGCCGAAGCCCGCGTTGCGCACGGTGACGGGCAGCTCCTTCGAGGTGCCCACGGGCACCAGGCCGAACGACACCTTCTCGGGCGTGATGGCGAGGGCCGGCTCGCCGACGAGGCGCCGCACGATGGGAATCTCGAGCTCGCCGGGCTCGAGGCGGTCCGGGTCGGACTCGTCGGGCGACGCGTCGGTGTAGGTGACGAGCACCTTGAGGTCGTCGGCCGAGGGCGCGGCCTGCGGCGTGTAGCGCACGTCGACGCCGAAGTCGGCCGCCGCCCCGAGAATGAACGGCGCCATCTGCGAGGGCGCCAGCGTGTACTCGGCCGACGCCTTCGAGAGGATGACGCGCTTGATGGCGACGCGCCGGTTCACCGTCGACTGCACCTTCACCAGCAGCGTGGTGTCGCAGCCGGGCGTGACGCAGGTGAAGGCGAGCTGCCGGGGCAGGGCGCGCAGGCCGCGGAACGGGCCGATGCCGTTGCCCATCACGACGGTGCCATCGGGCGGCCGGGTGGTGCAGCCGAGCAGCACGAACAGCGGCAGCAGGAAGCGGGTCCAGGTCATCGCCGCAGCTCCTTTCAGGGGACCGAGAAGGTGCCGTTGCGCCGCACCAGGTCGAGCACGTAGGCCGAGTCGCCGCGCCGCCCCAGCGAGGTGCTCTTCTCGGCGATGAGCATGCCGTTGACGTAGACCTTCACGCCCACCGCCGAGCCGCCGCGCGACAGACACACCTGCTCGATGAGGCGCCCCACGTCCTGCCCGGGAATCGGCACGGCGCCCCCGGTGAGGATGTCGACCAGCACGTCGACCGAGATGCCCAGAATGCCCGCCAGCAGCGCCGTCGGCAGCGACTTGCAGTCCTGCTGGTACGTCACCTGGACCTTGTAGGTGCCGTCGGTGCGCGCGTCGGCGAGAATGATGCGCTCGGGCTCTTCCTTCGGCGCGAACGCCAGCCACGACGGCTGCCCGTAGCTGCCCCAGTTCATCGGGTTGGGGTTGCGCTTGTTGCAGACGTAGCCGAACGGGTGCTCGAGCGTCATGTCGACGTCGCGCACGTCGTTGTCGAAGGCGTTGTCCGACCCGTTGTCGTACGTCATCTCGATCTTCACCACCTCGGGGCCGGGCCCGGTGACGCCGTTGGCCATCACGGGAATGGTGATGTTCGGCCGCGCCGGGTCGTTGAGGTTCAGCACCAGCAGCCCGGTGATGGGGCCCTCGGCGGTGGCGGTGGCGACGACCTGAATCTCGGTGAAGGTGCCGCCCGCGATGTTGGGAATGGCCTGGGGCGCGATGGAGAGGTCGGTCGAGGGCCGGGTGCCGCCCCAGGTGGTGCGCACGGTGAGCGGCGCGCCGCCCTCGTTGTTGATGGTGATGGGCCGCGAGACGGTGGTGCCCAGGCGCACGTCACCGAGGTTCACCATCATCGGCGTCACCGTCGCGCGCGGCGGGGTGGCCGAGTTGCCCTGCATCGGAACTCGAATCTCACCTTCGCTCGTGGCCAGCACCAGCGTGCCCAGCGTGTCGCCGCCGCCGTCGGGCATGCCGGCGCTGCGGGGCGTGAAGCGCGCCTCGAACGACAAGAGCGCCTCGCTGTCCCGGGTGATGGGCCGCAGCGTGCGCGGCAGCGTCATCGGCTGCACCACCTCGAAGTCGCTCATCGGCGGGTCGACGGTGATGGCTGAGATGGTGATGGGCGCGGTGCCGGTGCCGCGGTTGGTGAGGGTGACGTTGCGCTTGCCCTGGCGGCCGACGGCGACGTACCCGAAGTCGACCGGGTTGGGCGCGGCGGTGAGGTTGGGCGAGCCGATGTAGTTGGCGCGCACGGGCAGGCGGAACGTCGGGTACTCCTTGTCGTCCGACAGAATGCGCACCTCGTTCGCCTGCGGCACGGGCTCGCCCGGCGTCCACTTGAGCGTCAGCTCGACGTTGCGGCCGGGGAACACCTCTTTGGGGAAGTTCGAGCCGCAGAACTCGCAGTCGAGGCCCGCGTCGGCCTTCGCGAGCGTCGTCTCGAAGAGCGTGAGGGTGCAGTTGCCGATGTTCGACAGCAGAATCTTCTTCTCGACCGGCGCGTTCGAGGTGGTGGTGCCGAAGTCGACCGTGTGCGGCGTGGGCTGGAGAATCGGCGTGCCGTCGTTGACGTTCTCACACGTCTTGGCGTTCTTCGGCACGCACTCGAAGTTCTCGCAGAGGTAGGCGCCGGGGCAGTCCACGTCGGCGCGGCAGTAGGTGATCATGCTCACCTGCTGGGTGCGGTCGCAGGCGGTGAGCGCACACACCGCGGCGACGAGGGCGAGGGGCAACGTGCTGGTGTTCATGGAGGTCCTCGAAAAACTACCACGGCGGGCGCAGACACGAAGGAGGCGGCCACCTCCTCCCCGGAAACGGCCTCGCACGCTACCCTACTTGGGCCACGAGGAGGATCGGGGCTCGCCGTTTCCGTTGGGTGACGAAGGTTCGCGCGGCACCTTCTCGGGTTGAGCGACCCCGCCTCCGGTCAATCCAAGAGAAGTCGACGGCTGCGGAGTCCACCGGGCGCTTACCGCATCGGCTCACTGCAGAGAGAAGTCGACGGCTGCGGAGTCCACCGGGCCCTCACCGCCTCCGCTTCATGAGCTCGAGAACGTGCACGCGAGCGCGGAGAAGGACCGGGCCCGAGGGCATGCTGCCCGAGGCCGAGCGTGCCGTCGAGGCGTCCTTCGCCGCGCGCGCCAGCACGTCGAGGTCGTCGAACGAGGCTCGCTGGGTGAGGCCGAACGCAGCCTGGGCGCTCGTTCGGCGTGAAGCGGCCCGGCGCGTCGATGGTGCGGTCCGGCGGCGAGATGGCGTTCAACGACCAGGACGTCGGGGCCGGGGACGTGAGGAAGCCCTCGTCGACGCAGCGGTCGTGGGGAATCCGTTGGAGCCCGCCAGAGCAGCGCTCGTCACGGCGCCACCCTCGCGTCGACTTCCAGGCCGTGCGCGAAGACGGGCGTCGCACGTCGTCACCACGCACCGTCAGGGAGCGAAGCGCGAGAAACGCCGCCGCGCGCCGGGCCCCGGCCTCAGGTGTCGGACTTGTAGAAGTCCAGCGGCAGGTGCTTCACCTCGTTCTCGAGCCAGCTGAGGGCCTCGGCCTCAGTGCCGACCAGCCGCACGAAGGTCGACCGGCTGACCCGCAGCACGAAGCCCAACGTCACGCGCACCGCCGTGTTCGAGACGACGATGGCGGTCTTGGGTGTCGTCTTGCGGGTGCTCCCCTCGCCGATGGTGCCCAGGTTTCGCCGCGCCTCGGGCGAGAACGACGCGCCGGGGACGATGAACGAGATGATGGGCTTGCCCTCGTGCGGGGCGTTGGCGCCGACCACCTTGCGCAAGGCGAAGGCCTCTTCACCCGTGGCCAGGCCCGACGTCAGAATATACACATATTCGTGACCGGTCGGGAGCTTCCTGATTTCCCATGTAATTGGCATTGATGTGCTCCAGCGAGGGGGAAGTTATTCGACCGTGGTCTTGACGCCCAGGTCGTCGAAGATGACCTTCAAGGCGTCGCTCATGCGGCGCAGCGTGCGGATGCGCGACGTGTCGATGCCCAGCTGCGCGATGGTCTGCGCGATGGCCGGGCTGATGCCGGTGAGGAAGCAGGTGGCGCCCACGAGGCGAACCGCCTCGCTCATGCGAATGAAGCTGTCGGCCGTGCGCGTATCGACGACCGACACGCCGGTGATGTCGATGACGACGTACTCGGCCTGGTCACTCGCCACCCGGCTCAAGAGCGCCTCGGTCATCTCGGCGCCGCGGAGCGTGTCGACCATGCCGATGACGGGCAGCGTGAGCACCCCGTCCCACACCGAGATGATGGGCGTCGACAGCTCGCGCAGCGCCATCGCGGCGCGGTTGGCGATCTCTTCGTTCTTCTTCTCGATCTCGGCGATGTACGCGGTTCGGGCCGCCTCGGCGGCCTCGAGGTCCTCGATCATGATGTTCAGCCCGAGCTCGACGTGCAGGAACTCGTCTTCGACGGGCTCGTCGGGCAGGTCGATGCGGTGCTGGTATTCCTTGCAAGCTGCGCGGGCCATCACTTCGACGACGCGATCGATTCGTTGGGGGTCGATGTCCATGTGTGCCTTTCACCTGAAGGGAGTCAGCTCGGCTTCGGCCTCGACGGAGGCGCCGGGGTTCAAGTTCTTGAGCGACAGGCGCGTGGACAGGCGGCGAACGCTGGCCAGACCGGCGCCGAAGGTGCGCCCCACCTGGTCGCGAGGCCGCACGCCATGAAGCCCGAGGGCGTCGCTGCGCCCACCGTCGGCGAGCACGGCCTCGCTGAAGCCGGGCCCGCGGTCGACCACCTCGACCAGCCAGCCCGCGCGCGACACCCGCAACGAGACGCTGCCGCCACGCCCGTGGACGACGGCGTTCGAGCCGAGCTCGGCGACGACCAGCGCCAGGTGCTCGGCCTGGGCCGGGGTGAGCCCATGGTCGAGCCCCGTCTGCCGCGCCTCGGCCGCCAGGGCCCGGACGTCGACGAGCGAGGCCACGCGTGCGCTCGACGGCTTGACGCCGGCGCTCACGAGGCCGCCCCTTCGACGTCGATGACCACGAGCGAGACGTCGTCGGTGTCTCGCCCGGCCTTCGCCATCAACGTGTCGGCCAGCGTCGTCGCGGGCTTCGTCGTCAGCTGCGTGATGAGCGGCCCCGCCTCACGGGCGTTGAGGCCGTCGGACGCGAGGACCCACCGCTGGCCGCTGCGCATTGGCAGCGTGAAGGCGCGGAAGCGGTAGGCGCCTCCGCCGAGGGTGCCCGCCATGCTGACGGGCCGGTTGACCTCGGTGGGTGAGAAGATCTCGACGTTGCCGACCCCCGCGAACGTGAAGGTGGCCGCCTGCGCGAGCAGGCCGCCCATCACCACGCCCCGCCGCTTCGAGAGCGCGCGGTGCACGGCGGCGAACACGGTCTCGAGGGGACTGCCAGCTGAGGCCCGAATGGCGGCCTCGGCCGCGCGCGCGCTGTCTTCGGCCTCGGGCCCGTGCCCGAGCGCATCGATGACGGCGATGAAGTGCCAGTCGGGAGCGATCGCCTCGACGACGGCGTCGCCACACGAGCTCAACCCTGCCATCGGCCGCACGCGGTGCTCGAGCTTGAGCCGCACGCCACTCATGTCTTCCTCGCCGCCTTCGACCCCTGAATCCGGGTGCCGAGCCCCGGCTTGGTGTCGATCTGCAGCTGGTCGAGCAGCGCCTTGACGCCGAGGAGCCCGCGGCCCAGGCCCGTGCGCGAGCGGTACCCGCCCGACAGAATGAGGTCCAGGTCTCGAATGCCGGGCCCCTGGTCGCGCGCCTCGACGGTGAACAGCATGCGAGTCTGTTCCTCCGCCAGCTTCAAGCCGAGCTCGCCGCCGCCGGCATACATGTACATGTTTCGGGCCAGCTCCGAGACGGCCGTCGCCAGCCGAACGCACTCGGTCGGTGAGTAGTAGCCCTTGACCAGGTATTGGGTCGAGCGCTGCGCCGTGAGCACGTCGGTGTCCAGCGCCACCTTGAGGTTCTGCTCGTTCGGGCGCGCGAGGCCGCCACCGGTGATGGCCGCGCGAAGGACCCGCGCCGGCAGGGGCTGGGCTCCCAGGGTGTACAGCCGGCCGGCGGTGTCGAGCTGCACCATCAGCTCCCGCACCTCGCAGACGTCGAGCGAGCCGACGGCCTGGGTGATGAAGGCCGGTGACGTCTTCAGCACCCGCTCGGCATTGCGCCCGAGCAGGCCGTGCAACACGGGCGTCAAGCTGTCCAGGACACTCGACATCGGTCACTCGACCTCGACGATGCGAATCTTCAGCTTCGTCAGCGCGCGCTCGAGCGTCAGCGCCGTCTCGACCTGGCGGAGGTCGACGCCGAGCTCGATGAGCGTCATGGCGACGGCCGGGCGAATGCCGACGAGCACGGCCTTGACCCCGAACTGGGACGCGATGCTGGCGGTCTCGCCGAGGATCTTCGCCGCGAAGCTGTCGATCAGGCTCAGCGCCGAGACGTCGATGACGAGGCCGCGAACCCCGTCGGCCTTCGAGAGACGGTGACTCACGGTCTCCTGAAGAAACCGCGCCTGCGAGTCGCTCAACTCGGCGGGGACGCTGACGAACACCGACGGCCCCAACCGCAGCACTGGAATGAAGTTCTCTACCTGGTTCAGAACGGCCTCGATCCTCGTGAATCCCTTGATCCGACTGGAGTGAACCCCACGGGCGGCCGATGTCAACAAGTCGGCCAGCGGCACCGAAGGTGTGCGGCCAGCCTACCCGGGCCGACCCTCCAGTGTGACCGGAGGTCAGACCGCACTCCACATGTGGCGTCTCCGAGGGTCATTCCTGACATCGTCGACTTGTGACGCTGTTCACGGTTGTGGTCATCTTTGACCTCCCTTCGGCACTCACGCCGAGGGCGTTCATGAGGAGTTGCTTCGTGATTCGAGTTCGGGCGTTGGTGTTGTCATTGGGAACGAGCAGCTTGTTGGGGTGCGCCGCCGAGGGCGTCTCGGCCGAAGAAACGGCAGAGCGACAGGACGCGCAGGTCGGGCAGGTGCAGCAGGCTTGTCATGACGATGACAATCAGGACTGGACGCGTTTCGGAGGCAACGAGACCAACAGCCACTCGAACAAGGACCGGTCGCGCGAGCGCTTCACGGCCTTCGACACGCGCTGGGCGAGCCCGGCCGGGTCGTCCATCACCGGCCAGCCGGTCAGCGATGGCGAGCGGGTGTACGTCGGCGACTACACCGCGACGGTGACGGCGCGCCGCCTGCGGACCGGCGAGGTGGTGTGGCAGCGCACGCTGCCCGGTGGGCTCCCGCCGTTCCAGGGGGCGCGCGTGCAGAACACCCTCGTGGTGGCCGACGGCGCGGTGTACGCGACCGAGTACTTCACCGCCGTGCTCACCAAGATGGACGCCGAGACGGGCGCCGTCATCTGGACCCGCGCGCTCGGCACCAACCCCTTCCACCGCGCCACTGGCAGCCCGGCCTACGCGAAGTGGCGGGGCAAGAAGCTCGTCATCCAGGGCCTCGACGCCGACGAGAACCTCTCGTACCTGCGAGACGCGACCGGCGCCATTCTGCTGGACGCCAACGGCGAGCCGCTGCCCCAGGTCACCGACAACCCGGTTCTCCCCGGTCAGCGCGGCTTCACGGCCGTGGGGCGCGTGGTCGCGGTCAACGCCAACACCGGCGTCATCGAGTGGAGCACCGCCGTCAACGCCCAGCCCACGGAGTTCGGCATCGGGGTGTGGTCGACCGCTGCCATCGACGAGCGCCGTGGCCGCCTCTACATCGGCACCGGTCAAACCTATAACCCACCCGCGTCGCCCAACGCGTGTGCCATTCTGGGAATCGACCTGAGCAACGGCGCGATTCGCCAGGTGATGAGCTTCGTGCCGCCGAACGCGCCCGCGTCCGAGAGCTGCGTGTGGGGCGCGGCGTACCCGAATGGCGTCGGCACGCCGGCCGCTGACGCAGACCTGCCAGGCACCTCGGGTGACGTCGACGTCGGCTCGTCGCCAATTCTGTACACGGTCGGGAACGGGCGTCACCGCCGCGACCTCGTGGCGGCGATGAACAAGGCCGGCCGCATTCGCGCGTTCGATCGCAGCACGGGCCAGCTGGTGTGGGAGCGGCAGATCTCGACCACGGGCGGCAGCGTGCTGGGCAACCCCGGCATCTCGGTCGCCAACGGCGTGGTGTTCGCCTCGGTGCTCAACGACGTGAGCTCGCCGGCCCGCAATACGCTCGACCTCTCGAACGGCAACCGCATCGCCGAGATCTTCGGGCCCTTCATCATCGGCACCTACTTCGTGAACACGACGACGCTGGTCGCCCTCAACGGCACGACGGGCGCGACCATCTGGTCGCAGCCGAACCTCATCGGCCACGTGCTCGGCTCACCGAGCATCAGCAACGGCGTCGTGTACCAGGCGGCGTACAACGGCCAGCTCCGCGCCTTCGACGCGGCCAACGGCACGCCGCTCGGCACCACCACCACGCCGCTGATTCCGCTCGGGCCCGACTTCTTCGTCAACGCGCCGTACGCGAACTCGGTCAGCATCATCAAGAACCGGGTCTACGCCGGCACGGGCCAGCAGTTCGGGCCGACCGACGGCACGTTGACCTCGTACGACGTTCGTTGACGGGGCTCGTTGAGGGCTCGAACGGCCGCCGGGGGGGCGGCCGCGGAGCTCCAGCCCGGGGGCTCCCTCGTGCAACCATGCTCCGGCATCGCTGCGCCGCCTGGCGCAGCGGTGAAGACGCTCACGCGGAGCACGCGCTCGTGCGTCTCGACCGTCACCGTGGTGCCCGTCGCCGTCATCGGCGCGTCGTCCTCCGTCACCAGGGACGAGACGACGTCCATCCTCAGTGCGTCGCCGTTGCTGAGCGCTGAGACTTCCGAGCACAGTCTCGTGCGGCTCGGCAGGGACCGCGCGACGCGCACCCGCCGCTGCACGGTCGCCTCCGTGGTTGACGACGGTGCGCCGCCTCCGCAGGCTGCGCCGCATGGGCTCGAGGGACGCAGGGGGCCTCCTGCCAATCAGGTGGAGCGCGGTGTCGGTGTGCGTGGCCCTGCTGGCAGGCGCCGCAGCGGCCGAGCCGGAGCGCGTGCAGGTGGGCGCCTTCGTGCGCAACGTCGAGGCGCTCAACCTCGAAGAGAACTCGTACCACGCGAGCCTCGTCGTCTGGTTCAAGTGGAAGGGCGAGCAGGACCCGACGAAGCGCATCCGGTTCGTCAACCTGCTCGAGGCGTGGGCCCTCACCAGCGCGCCGGTGTTCGACGAGCCGAAGGTGCTCGAGGGTGGCGTCAAATACCAACAGCTGGTGATTGAAGGGCGCTTCTTCCACAAGTTCTGGTTGGGCACCTTCCCGCTCGACTGGCAGAAGGTGGTGGTCGAGCTCGAAGACACGCAGCGCGGAACGCGTGACGTCGTGTTTGACGTCGACGCGGCGAGCGCACTCGCGCAGGGCCTCACCGTTCCCGGCTGGGTGGTGCGTGCGCCCATCGCCGAGGTGCGCGAGGTGGCGTACCCGGGCAACTTCGGGCTGCCCGAGGCCCAGGTGCGCTCGCAGGTGCGGTTCGGCGTGTTGCTCCAGCGGCCCTCGCGGGTGCTCTTCACCACCATGCTCCCGCCCATCGTGCTGGTGCTGCTGTGCTGCTGGTTCGTCTTCTTCCTCAAGCCCCAGCACGTCGAGGCACGTGTGGGCACCGTCATCACCGCGCTGCTCACCGTGGTGTTCCTGCAGCTCGCCTTCACCGACGACCTGCCGTGGCTCGGCAGCACGGTGCTGCTCGACCAGCTGTTCAACCTCTCGTACGTGATGACGACGGCGGTGCTGCTCGAGTGCGTGGTGGTGGCGCGGTGGTTCGACCAGCTCCAGGCGCTCGAGGCGAGGGGCGCGACCGGGGAAGCCATGAAGCTCCGGGAGCGGCTCGAGCGCCTCGACGTGCGGGCCCGGCGCTGGTTCCCCGTGGCCTACGTGGTGTGCGCGGCGCTCATCGTGCTCGCGGGGCGCGGCCTCGACGTGTTCTCGATTCCCGTGTGACGCGCGCGTGCGCCCCCGCACTTCGGCCGGGTTGACCGTGGACCATGGTCCACGGACGACGGTTGGGCCTCCCTCGCAGTTCTCGAAGGAGGTTCATCATGGACACGAAGCAGGTGGTGGTGGTGACGGGTGCCTCGACGGGCATCGGGCGTGAGACGGCGCTCGTGCTGACTCGTGGCCACCGCCCTCTCGCCGCTCCGGCTTCGCATCGGCGCCTTCGCGAAGAAGACGGGGCTCAGCCGCGACACCATTCGTTTCTACGAGCGCAAGGGCCTCTTGCTGCCGACCGTCGAGGCGAACGGCTACCGGACGTTCGACCAGCGGGCCGTGGAGCGGGCCCAGGCGATTCAGGTGGCGCAGGGGCTCGGGTTCTCGCTCGCCGAGATTGGCCGCACCATCGTCGAGTGGGAGCTGAAGGGCCTCACCCGCGCGCAGCGCCTGAAGTTCATCGACGAGAAGACGGCCGAGCTCGCCACGCGCATCGCGCAGCTCGAGCGCATGAAGCGGTATCTCGAGCTGAAGGGCGCGTGGATTCGGGCGGGCGAGCAGGGGGTGCCGCCGCTGCTCGTCGACACGCTCACGGGGCCGGGCCGGCGTCGTGCGGGCCCGGTGCGCGGAATGACGGGGCGTGCCGGCGCACGGGTGGGCTGAGCCATTCACCCGTCGTGCGGCCCCGAGGGCGTCTCGGTCCACAGCTCGCGTCCGCTCCCGTCTTCCACCGTCGCGCCGTGCAGGCGCGCAGCTGGACGGCCCTCTTCGAGCACGGCGAAGTGCCCGCCGCAGCCGAGACAGGGCCCCGCGCGGGGCACCGGCGCTCCGCACCGAATACAGACCTGCGGCGTGCGCCCCACCAGCCAGGCCGCGGCGACGGGAGCCCCGAGGAGCAGCACCAACCAGCCGCCAACCGGGTGGTCTGCCGCGAAGAGGGGGAACGCGCCTGCGGCCGCGAGCACCACCCCGGCGACGAGGCGAGGCGCCATGCGACCTCGCCTGATGGCGAACACGAGCGACACGCGGAATTGACGTCGACCCGGCCGGTGCATTGCGGTCAGGTCTCGCTGGAGCCCCATGGGCGGTCGCGTCACCAGGGCAGGAGCGGCTTGTTCGCGTCCGTCGAGCCGACGGGGCTCGAGGCCACGTCGGTCTGCGCCTGGGCCATCGCGTACTCGGCGGCGCGCCGCGCCAGCTCGGGCCACTCGGCCGCCGCGCGCTTGACCGCCTCCGCCAGCGCGCGCTGCCCCGTCGGGTACGCGCAGGCGTCACCCGTCACCTCGAGCAGCTGCTCCCGCGCCGCCCGCGCCGAGGCCGTACGTGAGGAGAGCGGTCGCTCGAGCAGCTTCATCACCACGCGGTCGAGCGTCGCTGGCACCTCGGGCCGCAGCTGCGAGGGCTTCGGAATCGGCAGGTCGAACACCGCGCTCAACGAGGCCGGGTCGTCGCCCGTCGGGAAGAGCCTCCGCCCGGTGAGCGCCTCGTGCAGCGTCACGCCAAGCGCGAAGAGGTCGACCCGCCCGTCGATGGGCTCTCCCGCCGCCTGCTCGGGCGCGAGGTACCCCGGCTTGCCCTTCACCACGCCCACCTGCGTCACGTCGGTGCGAGACGCCGCCCGCGCGATGCCGAAGTCGGCCACCTTCACCTCGCCCAGCTGCGACAGCAGCACGTTGGGCGGGTTCAGGTCGCGGTGAATGAGGTTCATCGGCTTGCCATCGGGCCCCACGCGCCGGTGCACGTAGTCGAGCGCCTGGCACAGCTCGATGCCCAGGTACGTCACCGCGGGCAACGGCAGGCCCACGCCCTGGTACACGTCGAGCACCCGCTTGAGCGACAGCCCGTCGACGAACTCCATCGCGAGGAAGAACGAGTCGCCGTGCCGCCCGAAGTCCACCACCTGCACGATGTTGGGGTGGTTGAGGCGGCTGCACAGCTCGGCCTCGAGGCGGAAGAGCCTCAAGAAGTCCGAGTCGGCCGCCAGCGCTGGCAGAATCTTCTTCAGCGCCACCGTCTTCTCGAAGCCGCCCTCGGGGCAGTACGTGGCCTTGAAGACCTCGGCCATGCCGCCCGAGCCGATGCGCTCGTGCAGCAGGTACTTCCCCATCACGTCACGCGCGCGCACCGCCGAGAGCGCCTCGGCCGCCCGCCGGTTGAAGTGCCCGACGAAGACCGCCGTCACAACGCCCGAGGCGAAGAGCAGCAGCACGCGTACCACGAAGAGCGGCGGCTTGAGCGTCACCAGCGCGTCGGGCGAGAGGTTCGGCCACGCGAGGAACAGGTAGAGCAGCAGGTACTCGGTGGCGGCGATGGCGCCGGCGCCGATGGAGAGCGCGCGGCTGCCGCGGAAGCCCGACAGCGCCACCAGCGAGGCCCAGATGGCCAGCGGCGGCGCGGTGAGCGCGTACTCGACGCTGTAGAGCCGGCTGTCGGCGATGAAGAGGAGCGATGGCGCCGACACCTCGACCGCCACGTTGACCCAGCGGAAGGCGGGCCGGTACCACCCGCGCCGCAGCGCCCGGTCCTGCACGAAGAAGTAGAGGGCCAGCACCACCAGCACCAGACCCAGCAGGCCGCCCAGGTTCCACCCGATGACGGGCCCGAGCGCGAACGACGCCACGGCCGCGAGCGCTGCCACCACCGCCATGAAGCGCGCGACGGACGCCTCGCGCTGCGGAGCGTCTTTCTGCAGGTGGTCTGTGAGGGCGCGCTGGCCGGCCGAGTCGTCCACGGGAAAGGGACGAGCCTACGAGGCGGTCAGCCCAATGGTTTGGGAAAAACCCGAGTCAGTGCGGGCGCGACGGCTCGCGGCGTGGCTCGGCCGGCAGCTCGACCGCTACCAACACCGAAGCGTACGGAGCGCCCTGGACGGTGAGCCGCTTCATCTCGGCCACCACCCCATTGTCGAGCTTCACCACCTGTCCGTCGGTCATGCGCGAAGTCGTACCGCGCACGAAATGGCCCTGTCAGCCCCACCCCTGAAAATCGGTAAATCAACTCGCCTGTAAAAATGTTGACGGGTCGGTGGGTTCCGAAAGTTCAGATGTTCCGACGGTTTGTCTGGTTCTTTGGCGGTGCTGGTCAAAGGCTGTCAACGGGCCGGCGGGGGCTGCTGGAGCGCCTCTTCGAGTTGGCGGTCGAGGGCACGCCGCTGCTCCAGTTCCTGGGCCTCGAGGCGCTGGGCGAGCGCTTCGAGGGTCGGCTCCGGGCGCGGCGTCGGGGTGGGGCGCCCGAAGAGCGCGCGCAGCACGACGACGATGGCGGCCAACCCGAGGGTGATGACGCCGATTTTGAGGGCCAGCACGCCGAGCTTGAGCAGAAAGGCCAAGGCGACGAGCACGAGCGCGAGCACTGGAGGGCCGAGCACGACGGCGCCGACGAGGGCGAGCACGGCGACGAGCCAGCGGGGCAGGGCGTTCGAGGTCATGGTGCGCCACAGACGCGCGGCGTCGGCCGTCGATTGCCGCTCAGGTGCCGCTGGCCACCTGGTCGCGACGTTTGGCCCACTTCGCCCCAATCGTGTGCGCCTCGCTCCAGCGGGCGATGGCCTCGAGGTGCGGCATCAACCCTTCGGCCATCGTCGTCAGGTGGTACCGCGTCGCGCGAGGGCCCTCGACCCGTCGCACCAGCAGCCCGTCGAGCTCGAGCTCGCGCAGGTGCTCGAAGAGCATCTTCTCGCTGATGGGCGCGATGGCGCGCTTGAGTGAGGCGAAGCGGTCGATGCCGTGGTGCACGTACCAGAGCACCAGCACCTTCCAGCGGCCCCGGAGGAGCGTGACGGCCGCCGCGAGCGGGCACCCTGCGACCAGCTCGACTTCGTTCTGGTAGCTCGTCGACGTCGTCTTGCGCGGGCTGAGCTTACGCATTTGTCGGGATGCCCCCGGTCTCGTCGCCTTCGTATTGGAGGGTCGCGCCACTTCCGGCGCCTTTCCCCTGGAGACCTGACATGTCACTTCAAACCGCTCGAGACTGGCAAGCCATCGCCGAGCTGCGCCACCGCTTCGGCCGTGCCCTCGACGAGCGCCAGTGGAGCGTGTTCGACACGATTCTCGAGCCGCAGCTCGACGTCGACCTCTCGGCGTTCGGCATCGCCGCCGCGACGATGCCCCGCGCCCAGTTCGTGGCGCTCTACCAGCACTCGTTTCGTCGCCCCGAGATGAAGTCGCACCAGCTGTACGCGAACTTCGAAATCTCGGTGGTGGGTGAGGTCGCGACGGCGACGTCATCACTCTTCGGGCGGCACTGGATGGCCGACTTTCCGGGCGGGGCCCACTTCACGCTCCACGCCCGCTACCATGACCGTCTGACCCGGGCCTCGGGTGACTGGCGCCTGGCCGCGACGCGGCTCGAGGTGCTGTTCACCGAAGGCAACGTCGGCCTCATCTCATGAGGCGCGTCACCGGGGGCTGACGGGCAGCAGGTTCTCGTTGCGGAGGCGCTCCACCTCGGGCCTCGTCGGCCCAGCGCTGGCTGGCTGGAGCTCTCTCGGCGGCGTGAGCGTCGTGGCCGGCCCGCCGTCGGAGTCGAGGCGCTCGTAGGCGGCGTACACCCCTCGCTTGCAGAGGTGGTTGGTGGGGTTCACGTCGACGCAGCGCTGGAACACCTCGGCGGCCTTGCGCCACTCGGTGGGGCCCGTGTCGGGGCCCAGCACGAGCTTCACCGCGTAGCGCAGCTCCTCGGAGTTCGCGTCGGTGAAGGGTGACGGCGCGACCTCGACGGTCGGGCCCGAGGGGGCCGTCGGCTCCGCGGCCGCGGCGGAGGTTCCCGCGTCCGCAGCGGGCGTGGGCGTCGCGGCCTCGGCCACCTCGGCGCGAGGCGCTGGTGGCGCCACCACCGCGCTCGGCACCGGGGCGGCGCCGCTCGGGGGCGCCGTGGGCGGCGCAGTCTCTTCGGGGCGAAGGAGCCAGAAGCCTGCGGCCAGCAGCGCGCCCGCGGCCGTCGCCAGCGCGACCCGTTGGGTGGTCGTCATGGTGTCATTCCTCTCCACGGTCGCCGATGCGGTGACCGCACAGCGCCTCGAAGGTCGTGATGACGGCGCCGATGTCGTCCTGGCCCTTGCCCGCCGCGCGCGCGAGCGCGTACGCCTCGCGCACCGACGCCGCCGTCGGGGTGGGCACCCGGTTCGCCGCTGCGTTCTCGAGCAGCAACGTCAGGTCCTTGTGCATGAGGTCGACCTCGAAGTGCGTCGAGAAGTCCCGCTCGAGCAGCGCCTTGCCCTTGAAGTCGAAGTACGGCGAGCGGAAGCCCGAGGCCTGCACCACCTCGATGAACTTCCGCGGGTCGACGCCGGCCTTCGAGGTGAGCAGCAGCCCTTCCGAGAAGGCCTGCAGCATCGCCGCGATGAGCCCGTTGCCAGCGAGCTTCACCTGCGTGCCTGCGCCCAGCGGCCCGCAGTGAATCACCTTCTCGCCCACGGCCTTGAAGACGGCGTCGGCGCGGGCCATCGCCGCGTCGGAGCCACCCGCCATGATGACGAGCGTGCCCTTCTCGGCGCCGTTCTTCGAGCCGGTGACGGGCGCGTCGATGACGTCGACGCCCTTCGCGCCGAACGCGGCACCGAGCTCGCGCACGAGCGGCACCGACACCGTGGAGAAGTCGATGAAGAGCTGGCCCGAGCGGGCCGTCGAGAGCAGGCCCTGCGCGCCCAGCGCCACCTCGCGCAGCGCCGGCACGTCGGCCACGCAGGTGCACAGCACGTCGGCCACCGTCGCCACCTCGGCGGGCGTCGAGGCGACGTGCAGGCCGAGCGGCGCGAGCTCGTCGGCGCGCGCCCGCGTGCGGTTCCACACCGTCACCTCGAAGCCCTTCGCCTTGAGGTTCTTCGCCATGCGGCTGCCCATGAGGCCAAGGCCGAGGAAGCCGACGTGTCGGGTGCTCATGCGCGCGCTCCAGTGCGCCGTGGTGGCGCGCGGGGCGCCCTAGCACTTCTTGCGGGCCGACCGGAACCCGTCGGACGGCGCGGGCCCCGCTGCGAGGCCGGGCGCGCTCCTGGGGCGCTGGCGTGCGCGGGCCACGACGCTTGGCACCGGCTCCGCTACACTGGCGCGCGTCTCATGCGCCTTCCCCAGCTCTTCCGTCGCGAGAACTCGAGCGCCGCCAGGCAGGAGCGCCAGGCCCGCCTCGAGCGCGCCCTCACCGACGGGCTGCGGCGCCTCTCGCACGTGCTCGAGCAGGCGGCCGACCTCATCGAGAAGCAGCGGCTGTCGCGCTCCGGGTACGAGACGAAGAAGGACTTCCTGCAGCGCCTCGACAAGCCGAAAGACTGACTCCACGCGTGTTCTACCGGGCGTTTCGGTTCGTCGTCTCGCTGCTGTTACGGAACTTCTTCCGCGTCGAGCCCGTCGTCGACCCCTCGCGCGCGCTCGAGGCCGAGGGGCCCGTCATCTACGTGGGCAACCACCCCAACGGGCTCGTCGACCCGGGGCTCCTCTTCATCCTCGTGCGACGGCACGTCACCTTCCTCGCCAAGGCGCCGCTCTTCCGCATGCCGGTGCTGGGCTGGCTGCTGAAGGGCCTCGACGCCCTGCCGGTGTTCCGCAAGCAGGACGGCGGCGGTGACACCTCGAAGAACGACGCCACCCTCACCGCGAGCGTCGACGCGCTGGTCCGCGGCCGCGCCATCACCCTCTTCCCCGAGGGCAAGAGCCACTCGGAGCCCCAGCTCGCCGAGCTCAAGACCGGCTGCGCCCGCATCGCGCTCGACGCCGTGTCGAAGGGCGCGAAGGTGCGGCTGGTGCCGGTGGGCATCACCTACGGCGAGAAGAACCGCTTCAGGAGCCTCGTGCACGTCGAAGTCGGCGCGCCGCTCGAGGTGTCGGCCTTCGCGACGCCCGAGGGGGCCCGCGACGTCGAGGCCGTGCGCCGCCTCACCGACGCCATCGCCGACGCGCTGACGGCCCTGACGCTCAACCTCGCGCGCTGGGAAGACCTGCCCCTGGTGAAGACCGCCGAGGCCCTCTACGCCCTCGAGCGTGGCCAGGCCGCCGGAGACCTCGAGCGCCAGAAGGCCTTCGCTCGCGGGTTGTCGCTGCTTCGGGACGAGCAGCCCGCGCGCTTTGATTCCCTCAAGGCCGAGGTGGTGGCCTTTCAGCGGCGCCTCGAGCTCGTGCAGGTGACGCCCGAGGAGCTCACCTTCCACTACCGGCCGTCGACCGTCGCGCGCTTCGTGGTGCGCAACCTCGTGTGGCTCCTGGGGCTGCCCGTCTTCCTCGCCGGCATGGCCGCCTTCGTGGTGCCGTACTGGATTCCCCTCGGCGCGGTGAAGCTGGCGCGGCCCGAGGCCGACACCGAGTCGACGGTGAAGGTGCTGACGCTGCTGCTGCTGGCGCCGGTGTGGTGGGCGCTGCTGGTGGTGGGCGGGTGGGCGTGGGGGCTCTTTGGCGCGTTGGGGGCGCTGGTGGGCGTGCCGCCGTTGGCGCTCTTCACGCGCTGGTACCTCGAGCGGCGCGTGGCCGCGGTGCGCGACGCGCGGGTGTTCTTCCTCTTCTTCTCGCGGCAGCGGCTCAAGGCGCGGTTGCTCACCGAGGGCCGCGCGCTGGCGCAGGCCATCGACGGCGTGGCCGAGGAGCTCGGACCGCGCGTGGTGGGAACCGCAGCGCCGCCCGGGCCCACGGGAACGTAGCGCCGGTGCCGGAAGCAGCGACGGCTGAGCCAACTCGCCGCAGCGCCCACCTCGTGTCGATGGAGCGGTGGAAGCCCTGGCGTCAGGCGAACGGGTTGGCCAGGGCTCGGCGCATCGCGGACGCGGCCGAGCGTCGTCCCGTCAGCTCACGGCCAGCTGACGCTGAACGACTGTGAGCCGATGTCGACGCACTCGGTGCTCATGGTGCTCGGGCTGTCGGTCATGAAGTTCCACGCCACGTAGTTGGTGGGGCCGATGTTCCCCGAGAAGGTGCCCGCGGCCGTGTTGAAGGTGCCCGACGTCCACTGGCCGGCGCCAGAGCGCGCGAAGTAGCCCTCCGAGGCGCACTGCGACAGGTCGAGCAGGCAGAACCGAATCGACAGGCAGTGGTCGCAGGTCTGGTACAGGTTGTTGAACGGGAGGGTGAAGGACTCGGGGAAGAACGGCCTCGGGCCGCCGAAGTTCCAGTAGCGCTCGTTCACCCCGAAGAACCCGGTGCCGGCGTCCTGGTTCGCGCCGAGCGACGAAATCACCACGAGGCGCTCGAAGCCCGCGTCGGGGTTGCTGCTGAAGCCGGCGGCGACGAAGTTCTGCTGGGGAACCATCGAAATCTGAACGCAGCCACCGGCCGCGCCGCCTCCGACGCCGCTGCCCGCCGAGCCACCGCCCACGCCGGGAAACCCGCCGCCCGTCATCGAGCCCTGGCAGGTGCCCATCACGCAGGCCGCCGCGCCCTGCTGCACGCAGTTCTGGCAGAGCCCGCCGTTGCGGCCGCAGGTGGTGAGGTTCAGGTTGGTGCCCGACGGCACGCAGACGAGCTGACCGCCCGTGTTCGCCAGACAGGTGTTGCACGGAGGCGCACCGCCACCCGCGCCGGAGCCGCCCACGCCACCGCCGACACCGGAGCCCGCCACGCCGCCGCCCACGCCGGAGCCCGCCACGCCGCCGCCGACACCGGAGCCACCCACGCCGCCGCCGACGCCGGAGCCACCCACGCCCGAGCCGCCGACGCCGGAGCCGCCCACCCCATCGCCGCCCGTGCCGGTGCTGCCGCCGGAGCACACGCCACCGAAGCCGCAGGTCTGGCCCAGCCCGCAGGCCGTGCACATCATGCCGCGTTGGCCGCACGCGGTCGGCGTGGTGCCCGTCTGGCACATGCCGCGGCTATCGCAGCACCCGGGGCAGCTTGTGGCCGTGCAGCGCCCCTGTGGCAGGCCGCACGAGGCCGATACCGACAGCATCAAGCCGCACACGAACCCCATCACTCCAAAGCGCGTCGTCGTGGACATCATCGTCGTCTGGCTCCCGGTTGGGCGCTCCGCCGGCCACGGAGGAAACGCCCGACGTGGCCCCTGTACCCGAAAGCCGTGCTCGGCTTCAAATGAAGTGGCATCAGCGGGTGTGATGGGTGTTCCGGGCGTCCTGGCTGACGGTCGCTACTGCGTCGAAGCGACCCTCGGCGCTCCGGCTGGGCTTTGCCCGTGGTGTGGCGTGCGCGGGCCTCACCGGCAGGTGCGGGCGCGGGGCGTGTTGGGAAACGGCACGCGGCTGCCGGTCACCGAGACGTTGCTCCTCTGTCGCGCGTGTGCGGGCGCGTCGGTGCGCCCCGGGCTGCTCGTTCGCCTCGTCGGCGGGCTCGGGGTGCTGGCCCTGACGCTCTTCATGGCCCTCTTCTTCGGTGGCGCGGTCTTCTTCTGTTGGACACTCCTCGAGGGCTGGTGGCGCGGCACCACGCCGGAGCCGCTCTTTCTCGGGCTCTGCCTGCTGGGGCTGGGCGTCACCTCGGCCGGGCTGTGGTTGCCTTTGCGCCGCCTGGGAGACGCCGTGCGCGGCGGCCAGGTGCGCGTCGAGGTGCCGGTCGAGGAGGCCGCCTGAGCGCTCCGTCATCTGTCCGATGGAGGGCCGGTTCCGCTGGACTACAACGGGTCCCCGTGACGAACGCGGTCGAGGCGAGGGGGCTCATCAAACGCTTCGGTGACTTCACCGCCGTCGACGGGCTCGACCTCACCATTCCGACCGGCAGCTTCTATGCCTTCCTCGGGCCCAACGGCGCTGGCAAGTCCACCACCATCTCGATGTTGACGGGCATCTACGCGCCCGACGGCGGCACGCTCTCGCTGCTGGGGCTCGACGCGGTGAAAGAGCCCCTCGCGGTGAAGTCGCGCATCGGCGTGGTGCCCGAGGAGCTGTCCCTCTTCGAGCGCCTCACCGGCCGCCAGTACCTCACCTTCTGCGGCCGCATGCACGGGCTGCCGGGCGACGAGTCCGAGGCGCGGGCCGACGAGCTGCTCACGCTGACGGAGCTCTCGTACAAGGCCGGCGCGCTGGTGGCCGAGTACTCGAAGGGCATGCGGCGGCGCCTCGCCATCGCGGCGGCGCTGGTGCACGCGCCCGACCTCGTCTTCCTCGACGAGCCCTTCGAGGGCATCGACGTCATCGCCGCCGGCGTCATTCGCGAGCTGCTCTCGGAGCTCTCGCGCCGCGGCGTCACCCTGCTGCTCACCACCCACGTGCTCGAGATTGCGGAGCGCCTCGCCACCCACGCCGGCATCATTCGTGCGGGCAAGGTGGTGGACGAGGGGCCGGTGGCCGAGTTGGTGGCGCGCAACGGCGTCTCGTCGCTCGAGGCGGTGTTCGAGAAGCGCATCGGCGTGCCAGTGGCGCGCGACGCGTCGTTGTCCTTCTACGGAGCGCGCGCGCGTGGCGCGTGACGTGCTGAAGCCGCCGTCGTTCCTGGAGCACCTGGTGCTGCTGTGGCGGCTGCGGCTCACCATCGGGCTCAACCGCTCGACGGGGCGGCACCGCTGGCTCTCGGTGGTGGGCTTCGTCGCCTCGGCGTCTCCGGCGGTCGGCCTCGCTGGCACCTTCTTCCTGGTGATGCACCACCCGGTGGTGCGCGAGAGCGACACGTGGGCCGACTTCCTCGTGCGGCTGCTGCTCTTCGTCACCAGCGCGACGTGGGTGACGTGGCCGGTGCTGTCGGCGGGCGTCGACGACCACTCGGAGCTCTCTCGCTACGCGGCGTTCCCCATCTCGTCGTTCCGCTTGATGCTGGCGTCGACGCTGGCCTCGCTCGTCGAGCCGCGCAGCATCGTCTTCACCGCGCCGCTGGTGGGCGCGACGGCTGGCTACCTGCACGTGCGGCCGCCCTCGTCGTGGGCGCTGGTGTGGCTCGGGTTCGCTGCCTACGTGCTCTTCAACGCGGCGCTGTCACGGGTGGGGTTGCACCTGATGCTCAACCTCTTGCGGCAGCAGCGCAGCGCCGAGCTCATCGGCGGCGGCTTCGTGGTGAGCCTGGTGGTGGCCTCGTTCATTCCGCCGGTGGACACCGGGTGGCTGCTGCACCTCAACGAGGTGGGCGCGGCGGCCGTGCCCGACACCATCATCTCCGACGCGGCGCTGGCGCTCGGGCGCTTCCCCACGGGGTGGTTCGGCCATCTCCTGCGCGCGACGTGGGCCGAGCGGAACGACGTGGCGCTGGCCGACGCGCTGGGCACCATCGAGCTCGGCCTGGTGGCGCTGGTGCTGGCGTGGGGCCTGTTGCTGCAGTTCCACCGCTTCGCGGGCCGGGGCGGCGCGGTGTCGTCTCAGGGCCGCGCAGGCAACCCCTTCACCCGTACGCGCTCGACGTTCCAGACGCTGGTGGTGCGCGAGGCGCTCGACCTCTGGAACAACCCGCGCGCGCGGCTGCTGGCAGCGGTGCCCTTCGTGCTGGCGATTCTCTTGAAGCTGCTGTCGGGCCGCGCGCTCTTCGTCTTCTTCCTCGAAGGCGCGGCGGACGCGTGGGTAATGGGCGGCTTCGCGGTGTACGGCGCCATCGTGTTGTCGTCGACGTTCTCGCAGAACGCGTTCGCCTACGACGGGCATGGCTTCGTGGTGTTCCTGGCCGCGCCGGTGCCGCTGGGAGACGTGCTGCGCGCGAAGAACGTCGTGCACGGCGCGGTGGGTGGCGTGATGGCGCTGCTGGTGGTGGCCTTCTACGTGCCGTACTTCCGCGCGGGCTCGGCGGTCGACGTGGGCTGCGCGCTGCTGGCGGTGGCGGCGCTGGTGCCGGTGTTGCTGGCGGCGGGCAACTTCTTGTCGCTCGTCTTTCCCGTGAAGTTCCACGCGAACCTGAAGCGGCGCGACAAGCTGCCCTTCGCGGCGTCGATGCTGGGCCTGCTGGCGGCGTCGGTGGGCACCGCGCCCTTCGTGGCGGCGCTGAAGGCGTGCGGGAAAGCGGCTCCGACGGTGACGACGCTGGGGGTGCTGGCGCTGGCGGCCGTGGGCGCGTGGCTGGTGTACGCGGTGACGCTGCCAGTGGCGCTCGGGCTGCTCGAGAAGCGGCGTGAGGTGGTGCTGCGGGCCGTCACCCGGGAGTGAGGGTCGCGGCTCGCTGTACCGGCGCGCCGGAAGGGCCTCGTGTCTCCGTTCGTCGGTTCTGGTCGAGCGGAGAGCGTGACCCGTCCTCCCCCGGGCGAGCCCCCGGGAGCCGGTCTGGCCTCTTCGCCCGGGCTGCGAGTCCGCTCGACGGCCGCGGCGCCGCGGTTGCGTCGTGGAGTGGACGCAGGTCGGGCTGGTGACGAGCGGTACCTTGACCGCCACGCTCGCAAACGGTGGCATCGTCTCGGGCTCGTTTGCGGTGCAGTGAGCTCACCCACCGGGGCGCTGCACGGTGCCTTCACACGCGCGATAGACCCGCTCGAGCAGCGCTCGCTGCGCAGGCGTTCCGGTCAGGTCGACGCCGATCGAGGGGCGGGGCGTCTCGAGCCGGTGGGCGACGAGGCCCTGTAGCTCGGCATGCCCCCCCAGTGGGCCGAAGTCGATGCGGAGCTTCAGGTGCGTGCCCACGCGCAGCTCCGGCGCGGTCACCAGCAGCCCGCCCGGCGAGATGTTGATGGCACGGCACAGGCGTGAGCCGGCGCCGATCATCACCACGGTCGGGAAGTCGCAGGGCAACCGCGGCATCCCCCGGTGCTCTTCGGCACGGGCCGCTACTGACGGAGGAACCACCTCTGAGAAGACCCACCGCTCGGTCGCCGCAAACGAGGGGACGCCCCGCCCGTCCAGAGGGAGGCGGCTCAGGTCCGTCAGCCGGCCCCAGCTCCATGTTGCGGCCTGCTCGTGGCCGCGAGCGTCGAGGCTCTCGATGCGGCCACTCCGTCGGAACGCCCGCACGTGGTCGATGAGCTCGTCGAGGAACCGTCCGCTGGCCGCCCCTGAAACCCGGCCGGGCCGCTCCGAAAGCCCCAGGAAGGTGCGTCGCAATGTGAACTCGCCGAGCTGGTCGGGTCGAACGACGTCGACGACTCCCATGCGGAACGAGCTGCACCAGCGGGCCTCCTTCGTGTCGGCGCTCGCCAACACCACCGGCCGGTCCCCATGGCCCATCGCCTCGAGGTGAAGCAGCGCCGCCGTGAGGTCGGCGGGGCGCTCCGCGACCACCACGTAGGCCGACACGCCGATGAACTGCAGCCGCTCGTGCAGGTCGGCTTCGTCCAGCCCGTGCGCCGAGCAATCGAGCCACGGCGCTGCGATTCGTTTCGCGAGGTCGGTGGCGAACCCGCTGTTTCGCGCGAGGACACCGCACCGCCGGGGTTGAAGACGCATGGCAACACTCTTGACATGCTGGTGCGTGGCTTCAATTCGGGCAGACCCTCACCTCGCTCCCGAGGTCATGAGTCGCTGGTGACCCCGTGGTGTCCCCCGGCGGTCGGGGCTCTCGCCAATTCCAGAACCGACTCCGGCATCGCTACCGTCGCCGCAATGCCCGAAGAGCCCACCTCAGTGACGCTTCGCCTCCTCGTGAACGAGTACGGTCGCGTCGTGGCCTGCCATGGCCCTTCGTTCATGCGCTTACGTGACGTGCTCCTGCGCCAGCCGCTGCATCGGCTGCTCGGGCGCAGGCTCACCGAGCTGACCGGCGCCAGGGCCGCGATGCCGTGCTGGTTTTCGATGCCCTCACGGGCCTCGGTCCGCGTGTTGGCATGGGCCGAGGAGCCCTCGCTGCTGGCGCGGAGCTGGGTCAGCATCAGTGAGGTCGGCCAGGAGGGGTGGGTGCATGGTCTTCATCGCCTTTCGTGATGCCTCTGGCCGGTTCCGGGCGCGAGTGCCGTCGAGCTGGCGCATCGACCATCACCCGGAGGGCGCGACCGTCTTCAGCGACCAGCGATGGTTCGAGCAGGTCTCGGTTTCCGTGACGGCGGTCGCCGGGCCGCCTGGTGCCACGTGCTGGAGGCCGCTGCTCGACTTCCCGGACATCCTGCACGAACTCGGGGGCGGCTCGCTGGCGCGGACGTGGAACGGGGTTCATGGTGCGTCTCTGTTCGTCGTCACCCACACGTTTCCCGCGCTGTGGGGGGCGCTGCCCCGAGACCAGGTCACGCTGCTGCTGACCACGCTCGAGTTCAGCGGAGCACCCGCACCGCCACCCGCCCTGCCGACGCTTCACGCGTGAACTCGGGTGGAGGACAGGTCGGCGGCCTCCGATGCGAACCCGAACGCGGGCTTCCCCGAATGGTTGACTTCGTGCCTGGTGCGTCATGCTTCTGCTCGATGTCCCATCTCGTGCCGGCCGGTTCCACCGAGTCATGCCCGGAGCTGGCCGAGCGGTTCGCGAGCGCGAGGCAGGGGGCTGATGACTGCTTCGGTAAGGGGCCAGCCGGGGAGGTGACGTGAGGGTCGGTGCGCGGGTGTTCCTGACGGTGGAGCGTGCGTCGCTGCGGCTGGCGCTCGAACAGAAGCTGGCCGGGGGCGGCTACGAATGGTGTGGACCTGCGCTGGCCGATGAGTCGCGCCCCGACGTCTGGCTCAGCGACCTGCGGGACCCCCAGCGCGCGGGGGAGGTGGCCCGCGCGCTCCGAGCACTGGTGGGTCGGCCGATTCCGCTCATCGTGCTCGCGGCCCCGGCGGATGCGCTCGACGTCCTGCGAACGCACGAGGCGACCTTCGTGGTGACGACCCCGCTGCGCTGGTGTCAGCTCGAGGTCGCCATCGAGGCGGCGCTTCGAGATGTCAAGGCCCGTCAGGGCGAGGTGCGGCGACTCGCGCAGCTGCACCAACGCCTCGGCTACCGCTCGATGCTCGTCGACGGCGACGGCGCCGCGAGGGACCCGCTGGCGGACCAGGCCGGGTTCCACGCGCTCTCCGACCGTTTCGAAGTCGAGCTCTTCACGATGGACGACGAGGTGGCGCCGGCCCTCCTCCGTGACCGCGCGTCGGACCAACTCGTCGAGGGCGTCGTCGCGCGCACGCGCCCGCACGAGGCGCTTCACTGGCTCGTCTTTCGCGAGGCCCTCGACGTTGGCCGTGAGCGCGAGCTGCTCGACTTCGCGGCACGCCACACGGCCGTGGGAGCGCTCGCCGCAGGGGTCGTGCACGAGGCGAGCGATCCCCTGGCCTACCTGCAGGCCAACCTCAACTACGCCGCCGACGTCCTCCGCTCCGAAGGGTACGGAGGCGAACTGCCACAAGCCCTCGAGGACGCGCGCGACGGCGCTGGCCGCATCGCGTCTCTCCTTGGCGACCTGCGCGAATTCCTCGGGCAGCACCCGGAGCGCAGCCGGCCCCTCGACGTGCACGACCTGCTGGCGTTCGCGATGCGCGTCACATCGCAAGAATGGAAGCACCGCGCCGCCGTGGTGGTGAGCCCCGGCCCGGCGCCCCTCGTCGTCAGCTCGCCCGTTCGGCTCTCGCAGGTGTTCATCAACCTGCTCATCGTCGCGGGCAAGCTCGTGGTGTTCGCCGACACGCCCGCGGCGCGGCTCGAGGTCGCGACCGGTGAGGCGCCCGGCGGTGCGCTCGAGGTTCGCGTGTCGGTGAGGTGTCCGTGCGGGGCCGGTGCGGCCACGATGCGCCACGCCCTGCGCCGCTACCTCGACCGAGCCGCAACCATCGGTGACTTTGCGAGCATCGGGCTCGCGGTCGCTCACGCCATCACGGTCGACCTCGGCGGCGACTTCTCGGTGGACGCCGGCGAGACGTGGTTCGAGGTGCGGGTGACGGTGCCCGGCCTTGGCTCCACGCCGCTGCGCACCCACCCGCCACGCGTGCTGTGGGTCGGCCCCGCCTTCGAGTCGGTCGAGCTGCGCCGGCAGCTCCTCGCCTGCGAGGACGAGGGCGCATGGATGCCCACGGTGTCGTCGGCTGACGAGCGCGTTCGGGCGCGTACCTTCGACCTCGTCTTCGTCGCCTCGGCCAGTGAAGGGCACTCGCTGCGCCGCACCCTCGACGTGCAGCCCTTCTCGGTCGTGGCCGAGAGCGGCGCGCTCGAGTCGGGCCACTGGTACGTGCGCTCGGGCGCGGCCCTCGAGCCCCTCGCGTGGTTCGCGCGCCGTCGCCGTTCGGGTGCGGCCTCGCCCGTCGACGAGCCGCAGCGCGAGCTCCGCTGAAGGAAGCGAGGCCACAGCGAGTCGCCGAGCGACACCAACGCCCCGGCGTTCCGTGGGTGATGCGGGTTTACCCTGATTGAGAAAGGGGTGTTGGGACTGAAAATATTCAGTGCCACAAGATAGCGAGCCCAGATGAGATGTCTTGCCTGCAACCGCGCCGCACTCCATTCCTTCTGTGGGGCGTGCGGGCCGGAAGCCCGGTCGTTCCCCGGGTATCAGCTCGTGTCGCTCATCGCACAGGGCGGCGCGCAGGTGTTCCGCGCGCGGCAGGTCACCCTCGAGCGAGACGTCTGTCTCAAGCGTCTGCTGCCCGCCATCGCCTGTGAACCCACGAACGTCGCGCGCTTCCGGCGAGAGGCGCTCGCGATGGCGAAGGTCCAGCACCCGAACGTGGTGGCGATTCACGACGTCGGCGTCGGGCTCGATGGCATGCCCTTCATCGTCATGGACCTCGCGCAGGGAGCCTCGCTGCGGTCCGTGTTGAAGAGCCAGGCGCCGCTCGCGCCGCTCCGCGCCATCGAGCTGGTCGATCAGGTGCTCGCTGCGCTCGAAGCGACGCACGCGGCGGGCCTCGTGCACCGCGACCTGAAGCCGACCAACATCATGGTGTCGACGTTGCCCGATGGCCGCGAGTGGTGCTCGGTGCTCGACTTCGGCATCGCGAAGGCGAACACCGCCGATGAGCCTCTGACCAAGGTCGGCTTCGTGCTCGGCACCCCGGGCTACATGGCGCCCGAGCAGATCCTCGCAGATGACGTCGATGGGCGCAGCGACCTCTTCTCAGTGGGCGTCATTCTGTTCGAGCTCCTCACGGGCTCACGGCCCTTCAAGGCGGGCACCGACCTCGAGCGCATGCGCCGCACCGTCGTCGACGAGATTCCCGTGGCGGCGACCCGCGTCGACACGGTGCCTCCGATGCTCGACGTCGTCTGCCGACGAGCGATGGCGCGGGTCGCCGGAGAACGTTTCGAGTCGGCGGCAGCCTTTCGGGCGGCGCTCGCGGCGGTTCGCTCCTCGTTGACGGCACCTCGCCCCGAGCCCGCGCCTTCGCTCGTCGCGACGTCGCCAGCCGTCGCCCCCGACCACGCCCCGACGTCGGCGGCGCCGAACGCGACCCTCTCGTCCCTCGTCGACGATGCGAGCCGGGCTCCCTCGGCGCTGGCGCAGTGGGCGTTGGTCGACCGCTTCGAGCGGCAGGTCCGGTCGGCGCTGAGCTCGGGTGACGTGCAGGCCCTGATGGCGCTTTCCCGGGCGGAAGCGTCGCTCGAGGCGGTGCTCCCGTATCCCGAGGTCGAGCGCTCCGTCGGCGACCGGCTCGCGAAGGTCATCGTGGACTCGACCGCGAGCGTCATCGCCCTGGCGTCGAACCCCCACGGCGCTCCACTGGTCGCCTGGTTGCTCGCGCGGCCGGGGGTCCCCGGGGCCATCGTCCTCGCCAGGAGCCTCACGCAGCTCAACTCCCGGCATCGTGGCCCCCTCATCGCCCGGCTGTGGCACCTCGACCAGGTCGACGAGGTGGCCTCGGCGCTCGCCAGCGAAGGGCCCGAGGCCGTTCGGTGCGCGGTCGAGTGCGTCGAGGCGCTGCCCGACCAGCAGAAGGTCAGGCTGGTCTCGGCCTTTCTGCGGTCGCTCGACGAGGCGACCCGGTTGTCGGCGCTCGACGGGCTCTCGGACTCGCTCGCGCTTCGCGTCTCCGCGCGAATCAGGCCGCTCCTCCGCGACGAGTCGAAGCGCGTTCGCACGGCCGCGATGAGGTGGGTGTTTCGGCTCGAAGACGAAGGCGCCGTGCCCGAGCTGGGCCGGCTGGTGCGATTGTCGACCGACCCCGAGGAGCGCCTCGCGTCGGCGCGGGTGCTCTCCAGGCTCGGAGAGGGTGGGCTGGCGACGCTGGTGGACCGGCTGAGCAGCGAGTCGAACCCCGAGGTCGCGCGCGTCATCGCGGAGCTGCTCGTCGCGTCGGGCTGGGTCGCTGGCTTCGAGCGCGTCGCAGCGCTCGCGAACGACGAGCGGACACCGGCCGCGCAGCGCCGCATCTTCGAGACCGCCTTGAGCCAGGCTCCAGCGGACGTCACCGAGGCGCCGCCCCTCGTTTCCAGGTCGGCGCTCTAGGCCGGGTTCGCGCCGAGGTTCATTCGCGGCCGGCGGCGAGGCGCGCGCGAGAGGGCGGGCTGCCGCGGAGCCCCTCGCGCCCACGGGCTGGTTCGCGCACGTCCATCGAGCCCGCCCCGCCGCGGCCGTCGACGACCCGCAGGGCCAGTTCTGCAGACGAGCGGGCGCCCATCTTGTGCATCACCCTCGACCGGTGCACCTCGATGGTCTTCACGCTGATGCCGAGCCGATCAGCCATCTCCTTGTTGGTGAGGCCCTCGAGCACCAGCTCGAGCACGTCGCCCTCGCGTGCGGTCAGCTGCTTGAGCCGGTTCGAGCTCTCGAGGTGGCGAGCCTCGGTCTCGAGCCGTGCCCGGTCCTGCTCGAGTGCGCGCTGTACGGCCTCCATCACCTGCGCGCCGCTGAAGGGCTTCTCGATGAGGTCGACCGCGCCCGACTTGAAGGCGCGCACCGCCAGCTTGAGGTCACCGAAGGCCGTGAGAATGATGAACGGGGAGCGCCAGCCTCGGCCGCGCGCCTCTTCGAGCACCGCGATGCCGTTCATCTCCGGCATGCACACGTCACACAGCACGCAGGCGGGGTGGTTGGGCGGCGGGAGCAGGAGGAAGCTCTTCGGCGAGTTGAGGTGCCTGGCCTCGAGGCCCACGCTCGACAGCAGGTAGCGCAGCGCACCGCCCGCAGCGTCATCGTCATCGAGAATGTAGACGCGGGGTGGCTCGAGAACGCGGGACATGCGCGGAGGTTAAGGGGCCTTCCTGGTCCTTCGCCACGCGGGTTGTTCCGACGCGGTCAGGGTATTCCCTGACTGCGTCTGGCGCGCGGCCTGATGAGACTCTGGCCGCATGGCGACCACGGCGCTGGTGTTCCAGGGGGTGCAGAACGACTTCTGCGACCCGAGCGGGCGACTCTACCCCCTGCTGGGTGCACAACTCGAGCGGCGGGGCACCCTCACGTCCCTGAGGAGGCTGGTCGAGGGCTTCCTCGCGGCACAGCAGCCCGTCTTCTTCGTGCCCATCGAGTTCACGCCCGACTACCGCGAGATCGCGAGCGCCGAAGGGGTGCTGGGCCTCATCCGGGAGCAGCGCGCGCTCAGCCGGGGGAGCCGCGGAGCAGCTCCACTGGAGTCCTTCGTGCCGCTGCTCGAGCGCGTGACGGTGGTACAGGCCAAGCGCGGGTTGTGCGCCTTCGGGACCACCCCACTGCATGAGCTGCTCCAACGGGCTTCGGTGTCGACCGTGGTGGTGGCGGGTCTCCTCACCAATGTGTGTGTCGAGACGACCGCGCGCTCGGCCTACGACCTGGGCTACCGCGTGGTGATGGTGCCTGAGGCGACGGCGACCCGGTCTGACGCTGAACAGGACGCGAGCGAGCGTTATGCCTTCCCCTTGTTGGGGGCGTCGCTCGGGGTGAGCGCCGTCCTCGCCCAGCTCGACACGCCCTCGCCCTGACGACGCATGCACGTGCTCCTCATCAGCCAGTCGACCGAGCCGCTCGAGCTTCCGCCGGGGGCCAGCCTGACGACTGGCACGCCGTCTCCCTGGGTGGTGGTGGTGCGGGGCCGGCCCTGCTTCGCCAGCCTCGCCACCGCGTGGACGTGGCAGCGCGACGGAGCGTTGGTGCTGGGGGTCGACGTGCCCGAGCCGCCCGTCGGTTTCGAGTACGACGCGGTGGCCTCGGCGTCGGAGCTGCCCGGCGCCATCGTGAGGCTCGGTCGGCTCTACGAGCTCGAGCAGGCATCGATTCAGCAGCTCTCCCTGTGGGAAGGCGCCTACCGCGGCTCGTCGACGTCGCTCTACAGCGCGATTCAACGTCGGCTCGGCCAGCAGGCCTCCGTCGCCCGCCAGAAGGACCTCGTCGTCGAGGCCGAGCTGCAGCTCCTGGGAGAAGCCATCGACGGGCTGGACGAGCCCTTGTGTGTCGTCGACGCGGGCGGAGAGGTGTACCTGGCCAACCGGGCCTGCTCGCTCGACCGCTCCGGTCCACTGCGGTTGCAGGACGTCTTCCGCGCCCAGGCCGGAGACTCGCTCGAGGCCTGCCTGGTGCGCGCGGCCGGCGGGGAGCGGGTGCGTACGTCGCTCGTGCGGCGCGTCGACGGTGTCGAGCGCGAGTACTCGGCGGTCTTCGCGCGCTCACGCACGGCGTCCGAGCGTGGGGTGCTCGTCGTCGGCGCGTTCCAGGACGTGACCGAGCAGACACGGCTGACCCAGCGCGCTGCCCGCTTCGAAGCGCTCTCGTCGACTGGCCGCCTGATGGCCGGGGTCATTCACGAGCTCAACAACCAGCTCACCTCGGTGCTGAACGTGCTGATGGTGCTGAAGGACCGGGTCGAGCCGTCGTCTCCCACGAGCCAGCTCCTCGCCGTCGCCCAGGACGGCTGCGACCGCATGGCCCAGGTGGTGGGTGACTTGCGCGCGCCCATGGCGACCGCCAGCGTGCAAGAGGCCGTCGACGCACACGAGGTGGTCGAAGCGGCGCTGCGCACGGCTTCCCACGTGCTCAAGCACCGCGGCCACGTCTCCCTCGAGCTCCTCGACGCGCCCCCGCTCTTCGCCGATGCGCGCCGCCTGGGGCAGGTGGTGCTCAACCTGGTGCTCAACGCGGCCGAGTGCCTCGACCCCCTCACCGTCGACTCGAACCGCGTCGTCGTTCGGGTCTCGACGACTGCGCAGGGGTGGGGGCGCATCGAGGTCATCGACAATGGGCCCGGCATGAGCGCGGCCACGCTCGCGCACGCGTTCGACCCGTTCTTCTCGACGAAGGCGACCGGGAGTGGCCTCGGGTTGGCGCTGTGCCGCGAGTTCGTCGAGGCGCAGGGCGGCCGCATCGACCTCGAGAGCGCGGTGGGCGCTGGCACGCGCGTCACCGTCGACATGCCGCCAGCCCCGGCGCCGCCCGTGCAACGGGTCAGCGTGCCGTCTCCGCTCCCCTCTCGCGAGCTCGGCCCCGTGCTCATCGTGGACGACGAAGCGAACCTGCGCGCCAGCCTCAGCTGGGTGCTGGGCGAGGTGCCCACCATCTGCGTGGCCACCGTCGAGGCTGCGCGCGCCGCCATCGCGACCCAGTCGGTCGCCGCGGTGCTGTGCGACTTCCAGATGCCCACGGGGCTGGGCACCGAACTCCTCGGTTGGCTGAGGTCGTCGGGGTCGCCCCTGGCCGACCGCTTCGCGCTGCTGACGGGCGGCGCGCTCGACGAGCGACAACGCGTGCTGCTCGAGCGGGCGTCAGTACCGGTCCTCGAGAAGCCCTTCAGTCGGGCGCAGGTGCTGGCCCTGCTCGGTCGCTTCGCCGCTACCCGCGCCGCCTGACGCCACGGGCAGTCGCAACACCACCTCGTTCGGCCGGTGTTGCAGGCTCCCGCCGACGGCTTCGAGAGCGGTGCTGGCCACGGCCAGCTCGAGGCCGAGATGGGGGCCCTGCGTCGACAACAGCCCCGGGCGCGCAGTCGAGATGACGAACAGCACCGCGCCCGGGGTCTCGCGCACCACCGCCGACAGCCCTTCGAGGCCGGCGTTCGCGAGAGACCGGAAGACCGTCAGCAGCGCGACCTCGACGTACATCGGGTCGACGAAGACGATGGGGCCAGCGAGGCCTTCGACGTCCACCGGAGGCGAGCGGGCGCCCCGCAGCGCTCGCAGCACGAGGGGTTCGAGGGGCACGGCTTCGCGGCGCACGTCGCCGGTGACGATGAGGCGCCTCACCCGGCCGACGAGCTGGGCGGCCCGCTGACACTGCGTGAGGGCTTCCTGGAGCGCGGGCCCGATGCTGGGCTCGACACGGCCGCCAGGGCCAGGCCGCTCGAGCCGCGCCAGCGCGCCCTCGACCCACGCCGTGATGGAGGCCAGCGGCTGACTCAGCTCGTGCGTGACGAAGGCCGAGACCTCGCTCACCAGCAGGCTGCGCTCGAGCAGGTTGCGCTGGGACTCGAGGGCAGCGACGCGCCGCTCCGACTCGATGCGGTCGGTGTCGTCGGTGATGGTCCACATCGTGTGCGGGGCGCCGTCGACGGCGAGCGGCGCGACCACGAACGAGTAGTGTCGCTGCGGCGACGAGGACACCGCCAGGGCTCCACACTGGGCCTGCGTGGCTCCATCGAGGGCTGCCAGCGCCGGCGGGAGCGACCTCGTCACGGTCGCCGGCGCTTCGCCGAGCGAGGGAAAGTGGCGAAGCGCGGCCTCATTCGCGAGCACGATGGCGCCGCCCTTCGAGAGCACGATGGCGGCGGGCAGGCCAGACACGATCGCCGCGAAGTCTTCGGGCTGTGGGAACCGGTGCACGTTCCGGGTGAGCGCGGCGACCATCGAGTCGGTCACGTCACGCACCATGCCGACGACCACCCGCTGGTCTGCGACCGCCGCCAGGCGCGCCTCGTAGGTGCGCTCCCCGCGCGTCGGGTGGTGGTACCGCCACGCCGCGGTGCCCGAGGCGATGGCGCGGTCGTCGGGGTGCACTCGCGACAACCACGCCCTGGCGTCGGCCTTGAGCTCGTCGAGTGAGAAGCCGCTGAGGTCGACCATCGCGGGCGACGCGAACACGACCGCGCCCGTCGGAATCGAGAAGACGAACAGGGCGTCGGCAGAGAGAGACAGGAGCTGACGGGCCTGCTCGAGCGTCAGGTCGTTCATCGTCGACCAAGGGTAGTGACCGCGACCAGTCGCGCCAACCACCACATGGCGGGTCGGCGTCGCCTCATCAGGGAAGTTGCTGATGTCATGCGTGTCTCGACCGATTGGCCGTCGAGTCCGGGGCGGCGAGGCTCGAAACATGCCAGCTCGAAGGTCGTTTCCAGCGTCAGGGGCGAACGGCGGGGCGTCGTGACGCTCTCGACTTCGTCAAGCCCTGCCGGTCCCGGTTCGAGCGGGCCCTCGGCCGACGAGGCGCTGCGGCTGCTCCACGCCGTGCCCGGGGTCGCGCTGCTGGTACGCACCGGAGTGCTCAGGCATCGCTTCGTGTCGAGCGTCTGCAGCTCCGTCGAACTTCGCGCGTGGGCCTTCGCGCTGGAGCGGCTGCCCCAGCCCTTCGTCGAGCTGGCCGAGGCGGCACGGCGGGCGCGCAGTGTCGTCAGCGAGGTGGTCCTCGAACACGGCCTCGCGGTGCGGGTCGACGCCATCGCGCTCACCGCAGACGAGGTGGCCTTCCACGTGCTCGACGTCACCGAGCAGCTGCGCGTCGAACGGCAGGTGCTGGCCGCCGAGCGCGCCCGACTCGCCGCACAGCACCTCGCGCACCGGGCGTCGGCGGAGCGGCTGTCGGCGCTCGCCACCGTCGCCGAGGGCGTCGGCCACGAAATCAACAACCCCCTGACGTGGATGAGGTCGAACCTCGAGTTCGTTCGTGGCGAGCTCGAGCGACAGGGCGCGACCCGCGAGCTCCTCGCCGCACTCGACGAAGCAGACGAAGGGGTCTCGCGCATCGCCTCGGTGGTTCGCGACCTCCGGGTCCTGACGGGCCGTTCCGACACGGGCCGCCTCGAGGTCGTCGCCCTCCTTCCAGTGATTCGCGCCGCCATCGACGCGACGGTCGGCGTCTTTCGGGACCGGGCGCCGGTGGTGCTCCACGCCGAGGGCGCGCCCGACGTGCGTGCCCACGAAGCCAATCTGGTGCTCGTCCTGGTGAACCTGCTCGCGAACGCCGCCCAGGCGCTCGGCCCAGCAGCCCCCTCTGACGATCGGGTCGACGTGCGAGTGCTCGGGCCCCTCGAGGGCAGGGTCGTCGTCGAGGTGAGTGACACCGGCCGCGGCATGGACGTCGAGACGCTGACCCGCGCCTTCGACCCGTTCTTCACCACCCGGCCCGTGAACGTCGGTGTCGGGCTCGGGCTCGCCGTCTCCCGCGCGCTCGTCGAAGCGATGGGCGGGCGCCTCGACCTCGAGTCCGCACCGGGCCTTGGCACGACCGCTCGTCTCAGCCTTCCTTCGGCTTAGCGCCCGCGGCGGGACAGTCGGTCGACCATCGCGTCCGTGCCCAGCGTGGTGAACACCACCTCTCCGGTAGCGATGCGCTGGGCCGGCACCGGGATTGGCTCGCGCACCTCGGCGTCATCGATCCAGACGGGCCGGTGCGTGAGGGGGTTCGTCCACCAGCGGCCTTCGTGCCAGATCAGCTCGAAGGCCAGGCGCGAGAGCGTCGCGTCGTCGATGACGATGGCGCACTCGGGGCTGCGGCCGACCTTGATGGGCGAATGCAGCGGGTTGAGCTCGAAGCAGAGCCCGTCGTTCGTCCGCGGGCCCGACAGGCGCGCCGAGGTCACGGGCAACGTCTCGGCCACCCCGGCGGCTTCGAGAGACGACGACGGAGTCCACCGGCCCGGCTCCCACACCAGCCAGCTCAAGGCGTGACGAATCAAGAAGCCCTCGCGTCCCAGGTGCGCGAGTCGTCGAACGAGGTGTGATTCGAGCCAGCCCGACAGCATGGGCACTCCCCAGGTAAACCCAGCTGGGAGTGTCTCCGAACGCCGACAACTGACAATGAGGGTTTCCGCCAATCGCGGCCCCTGGTCGTTTGCCGCCAGAAGGGGGCATGGGTGCCCCCCTCTGGCTGTCGACCCTCAATCGACAGAAGCTGATGCTCGGTGACTTCTTCCTCCGCCGCTGGCCCCATGACTGGCTCGTGTGGCTGTCGGGCGGCGGCCAGTTCGCGCCGACGGTCGAGGCGCGTGATCTCGACGAGACGCTCCAGCCGGGGGCCGCTGCACCTCGCGCCCTCGTCAGCTCCGACTGTCAGGCCTTCAGTCTGGAGTGGGCGGGCACCCCCCTCAGCGTAGGGCGTGCGGGCGTGAACGACTTCGTCATCAACGACGTCACCGTGCCGCGCGTCGCGGGGCTGCTGGTCTTCAGGGGCGGTGCGTGGAACTGGCGCAGGTTGGGCAGCGAGGTGGACGAGCAGCTGGGGCCGTACCTGCCACTCCTGCTTGGTACGGTCGAGCTGCGGCTCGTCCCCGCTGAGGTGATGGACCGGGCGCTGGAACGTGGCGCCTGTGAGGCCCTGTTGCAGCACCTCCCCCATGAGCGGCAGCGGCCATAAGCCGAGCGAGCGCGCTGCGCGGTGGTCGAGGGGCCAAGGGGTCGGAGGGGGCGCCCCTGGAGTGCGCCACCCTGGAATCGCGGTAGGACCCATGCCTTGGCCCGCTCCCGCCGCCACGCCCGCTTCCCGGTCCTCGAGGCCCTTCCCTGGTTCGGTCTGGACCTGCCCGGTGTGCCCACGAAGGTCCCCTGGCCGGGTCGACCTCGCGGCGGTGTCCAGGACGTTCGCCTCCCTCCCCCCCGAGCAGGAGTTCCTCAGCGGAGGCGGAGCGCTGGCCCGGTCGGCAGCGCTTTCGCTGACCATGCGGAACGTGCAGCCCCCCGCAGACTGGCTCGGGACACCGAGCGACCGCCCGTCGCTGGCGGCCGTGGGCGCGTGGCTCGCGTACGCGGTGACGGTGCCGGTGGCGCTCGGGCTGCTCGAGAAGCGGCGTGAGGTGGTGCTGCGCGCCGTCACCCGCGAGTGAGCGCCCGGGGCTCGCGCCTTCGGCGGGCCTTCAGTGCACCCTCGTCGTTCCCATCAGGGGGGCGAGACCCGGCCGCCGGCGCCTGCGCCTCCGCCTGTGCGAGGCAGTCGCCTGCGAGCACCGTGGGGCCGACGAAGGTACCCCGAGGCCGAGCCCCATCGCCCGCGGCTCAGCGAGCCGGTCCAGCTTCGTCGGGTCGTCGTGGCAACCACGGCCTCGCCACCGCGCCCCAGGCGAGAATCGAGCGCTCGAGGGGACCGACCGCGAGGCCCCGGGCCGCAGGCATCACCTCCACGAGCGCCGCCGTGGCCGTGAGCTGATCTGCGTCTGCCGGGCGCCCGCTCGCGCGAAGGGCGGCGATGCCCAGGGCGGTGGCGCCGGTGCCCTGCCCATCGACGATGGGTCCGCTGACGGCGTCGGGTCTGCCGTCGACGTCTCGAGGCCATTCCCGACAGCTCGCAGGGAGCGTGACGCCCAGCACCACCACTCCCGCGTCGCAGAAGCGGCCGTAGAAGTCGTCGGCGAAGGCGCGCCCGGCCACCGGGTCTGCCAGCGAGAGGAAGCCAGCCGTCCACGCGAGGACGGTGCCCCGTGGCTTCGTCTCGAGCGCGCGGCCCGTCGCGTCGACGCGCGTGATGAAGCCCCCTTCGGCGCGGCGGAGCGCCTCGAGCCGCGCCACCAGGCGCTGCCCGGCGCGGGTGCTCTCGAGCGAGCCGGTGAGCGCGCCGTGAAGCAGGAGCCCCGCTGCTGCCGGGGACGAGTCACAGGGCCAGTACTGCCCCTTGAAGGACTCGACGAAGGCTGGTGCCGCGGCGTCGACGTCGGCGCGCACCTCGGCCGCGAGGGCGTCGAACCCGCGCGACTCGGCTTCACTCGAGGCGTCCAGGCGCGCCAGACCCGCGAAGATGAGCAGCTCGTACCCACGCCGCAGGATGCTCTTCGGTGAACGCGCGAAGGGCAGCCGACCCCTCGTCCTGGCGTCGGCCAGCAGCCGACGAACGCCCGAGGCCGCGGCGGGCTTCTCCAGCGTGCCGTCGAGGGCTTCACCCACCAGGGCCAGGGAGAGGAACGTGTCGCAGGCGAGCTGGGCCTCGAGGAAGCGGTGCTCCTGCTTTCCCAGGAGGCGGGGCGCGCAACCGCGCGGGCCTGTCACGGCGTCGACCAGCTCGAGGGCCGGTGACGCGAAGACCGTCGATGGGAGCAGGAGCACTGACAGTGCGCGGGCGTACATGGGTGCGCAGCCTGCCAGCCGACGTCCGCGAACTGGCGTCGAGAGCGGGTGGGTGGTCGAAGGCTCGCGTCGAGCGGTCGCCGTGACGGGGTGAGCGCGCCGGCGCGAGGGGGGGCGACCGCCACGATGTCCTCGGGACGATTCGGCGCGCTGGGCCAGTCGTCGAGTTGGGGCAGCGAGAACGCCGCTGATGGCTGCGTCTGAGGTGCGCTGCCACGGTCTCCCGAGCGCCGATGACTCATTCTGCCTGACGGCGTAAGCACGTCGCGATGCGCGCCTGGTACTCCGACCCGTACGAGGTCCCGCTCCCCGAGGGGCATCGGTTCCCGATGGCGAAGTATCGGCTGGTGCGTGAGGTGCTGCTGGCGCGGGGCGTGTTGGCGCCGGAGCAGCTCGAGCTCGCCCAGCCCGTCGACGAGGCCACGCTCGCGGTGGTGCACGACCGCGCCTACCTGCGCGCCTGCTTCGAGGGCACGCTCGACGAGGCGGCGCTGCGGCGCATCGGCTTCCCGTGGAGCGAAGCGTTGCTCGAGCGCTCCCTCGCCTCGGCGGGTGGAACGCTTTCGGCGGCGCGCCACGCGCTCGTGCATGGCGTCGGCGGGAACCTGGCCGGCGGAACGCACCACGCGCACGCCGACTTCGGCTCGGGCTACTGCGTGTTCAACGACCTCGCCGTCGCCGCCGCGACGCTCCTGCGCGAGGGCGCGGTGGAGCGCGTGCTGGTGGTCGACCTCGACGTGCACCAGGGCGACGGCACCGCGGCCATCTTCCGCAGCGAGCCGCGCGTGTTCACCTTCTCGATGCACGGCGCGAAGAACTTCCCCTTTCGCAAGCAGGTCTCGACCCGCGACGTCGAGCTGCCCGATGGCTGTGATGACGCGCGCTACCTCGGCCTGCTCGACGAACACCTGCCCGAGGTGTTCGAGGCCTCGGCGCCCTCGCTGGTGCTGTACCAGGCTGGCGTCGACGCGCTCAAAGAAGACACGTTGGGCCGGCTCCACCTCTCACACGAGGGGCTGCGCGCGCGAGACCGCCGGGTGTTCGACCTCTGCTGGAGCCGCGCGGTGCCCGTCGTCGTCACGCTCGGTGGAGGGTACGCCCGCCCCATCGACGCCACCGTTGAGGCCAGCGTCGGAACCTGGGTCGAGCTCCGCCGCCGCTTCGGCTGAGGCCGGCCGTCTCAGGTGACCCAGCGGGTGTCTGGCGACACACCGAAAAATCGGGGGTGATCAACCACTGGTTCGAACAGTGATCATGATTCCAACCTTCTACAAGCCTTCGACGCGACGGGCCGTCGTGGCATCGCGCATGAAAAGGCCGCTCTCGTGGGGAGGGGACCGGAGCATCATGACCTCGGCGATCACCAGCTGTGTCCACGAAACATTGGCTGGGGTGCGGCACGACCTCGAGCGCGCCGAGGGGCTGGTGCGTGACGGCATGCTGACGCTGGGGCAGACCTTCGGCGCCTTCCGCACCGAGCTCGTGGTGCAGCAGCGCGAGCTGGGCGCGGTCGTCGAGTTGCTCCAGGGCGCAGGGAGCACGCACGGGTTCGTCGAGCGCATGAAGGCCATCGTCGAACGGTTCATGGACGACATTCTCCACGTCAGCGCGGCGTCGATGCGCCTCATGGGCCGCATCGACGACATGGTGCCCGACATCGAGGCCATCGTCCTGACCACCCGCAAGGTGAGCACCATGGCGCGCCGCACCCGCTTCGTCGCCCTCAACGCCACCGTCCACTCGGCGCGCTCGGGCTTCGAGGGGCGCACGTTCCGGGTGGTGGCCGATCAGATCAAAGAGCTCGCCAACGACGCCGCCCTCGTGTCGGAGCAGATTCAGCAGCTCGTCGCGGTGTCGAACGGGCGGCTCGCAGACGTGCGCGTGGCGATGATCGGGCTCGCGTCGCACGACGTGAACGGCGCAGTCGAGGGCCAGAGCCGCGTCATCGAGCTGCTGCGCACCCTCGAAGACACCAACCGTCGGGTCCGCGCGGCCCTCGCCGAGGTCGAAGCCAGCGCCGTGCAGGCGCTGAAGGCCTTCGAGCTCGAGGAGCAGCTCGGTGCGCTCTTCACCGCCATGCGCCGGAGGGTCGAAGCGCTCGCGTCGGTGTGGGAAGCCTGGGCCGCCCGGCAGGGTGAACCGCCGGCCGAGGTCGTCGCCCTGTTCGAGTCGCTCGAGGGCACGCTCCGCAAGGTGTCGGCGGTGCAGCAGACCTCGCTCGATGCGGGCACCGTCGAGCTCTTCTGAGCTCCCCACCCGACGGGCCGGTGGGCCGCCGTCAAGGTGCTCCGCCTGGTGCCTCCCATCAGGGCAGCGTCGAAAGCGCGCGGCGCAGGCCGCTGATGTGGTTGACTCTCGACGTCTCTATGCCGGCCGGCGTGATGTGCCCGAAGTGCGGAACCGTGAACCCGTCCGACGCGAAGGTGTGCGCCAGTTGCGGCACGTCACTCGCGGCGTCCGGTGATGCCCGCACGTCCATGCGCAAGTCCATCGCCGCGGCGCCTCCGGCGAAGTCGAAGGCGGCGCTGCCGAGCAGCCCGCGCCGTACGGGCGAAGTGCGGCTGGGCAAGACGCTCGACGAGACGGCAGGCCGCACCGAGCCCGGCGACGACCCGGCGAAGACAGCCGCCGAAGACGGCCCGGTGCCCCGGCCGAAGGCGACCCGCACCAGCATGGCCAACATGGGCGCGGTGGCCGACCCGGGCGGGCGCAAGTCGAGCGCCGGCATGAAGGCGATGCCCCGGCCGCCGGCGTCGCCGCCCTCGATGGTGAGCGCGTCGCGTGACTCGCTCATCGGCCAGAAGCTCCAGGAATACGTCATCAAGGAGCGCGTCGGCGTCGGCGGAATGGGCATCGTCTACAAGGCGGTGCACACGCTCATCAACAAAGAGGTGGCCATCAAGGTGCTGCGCAGCGACGTCGTCACCGACCCGCGTGACGTCGACCGCATGCTGGACGAGGCGCGCATCATCAACAGCATCAAGCACCGCGGCATCATCAACATCTTCGGCGCGGGCTCGCTGGAAGACGGGCGGCACTACCTCATCATGGAGCTGCTCGAGGGCGAGTCGCTCGAGCAGTTGATGCAGCGCGAGGGCACGGTGGCCGCCGGAGACTCGGTCATCATCCTCGAAGAGACGCTCTCGGCCCTCGCCGCGGCGCACGCGGCCGGCGTCGTGCACCGAGACCTCAAGCCCGCCAACGTCTTCCTCGTGAAGGAAGGCCAGAAGGTCTACGTGAAGCTGCTCGACTTCGGGCTCGCGCGGCGCCAGCAGCAGAACGTCACGCGCATCGCCGGCACGCCCGACTACATCTCGCCCGAGCACGCGCGCGGCCGTCCGGCGGGGCCTCCAGCCGACCTCTACGCCTTCGGCGTCATGTGCTTCCACATGCTCACCGGCAAGCTGCCCTTCACGGGCAACACGCCGATGGAGGTGATGGAGAAGCACGTGCACCACGAGCCGCCGGTGCCGCACGAGGTGAACCCGCAGATTCCAAAGGCCCTCTCGGAGCTCATTCTCAAGCTGCTGGCGAAGGACCCGGCGGTGCGGCCCGACGCCAACCAGGTGAAGGCCGACCTGCGCGCCGCCACCAAGCAGCTCCGCAACGCGGCGACGATGATGAGCCTCATGTCCATCGAGCCGGTCGTCGGCGACAAGCCCGCCGGGGCGAAGGGCGAGAAGACCGAAGACGCGCGGGCGCGAGAGCTCGCCGTCAAGGCGCAGGTGCAGGACGTCAAGCGGCAGGTGAAGAAGCGCTGGCCGCTGGTGGTGGGCGGCGTGGTGGGGGTGTGGTTGCTCGGCGTGCTCCTGTACGTGCTGTGGCCGAGCGACCTGCCGACGCCCGTTCCCACGAAGCCGCTCGTGAAGAAGCCGGGCCTGGTGCCCGACAAGCCGCCCGAGGTGGCCGCGGTGCGGCCCACCCTCGACCCCACGCCGAAGCCCAACCAGGTCGACCCGACGCCCGTGGCGAACGCCGTGAGCCCCGTGGCTGACGCCGATGCCGGAGAGACCGCCGCCGTCGACCCCAGCCCGTTGGAAGACCCGCTCGCCGAGCCCGACGCCGGCAGCGAGCCCAACGTGCTGGTGGAGGACAACAACCGCGTGCTCGACAGCTTCCTCATCGGGCAGTTCATGCGCAAACCCGGCCCCGACGGGCAGAGCATCAGCACGATGCTCGAGCGCATGTCGGCCGACCTGCTCGCCGACGCGGACAAGCGCGAGTACTTCGAGAAGCCGTACGCGAAGGCGAAGACGTTCTGCGACGCCGCCGACACGAAGCTGAAGCTCATCGACTGCGACGACCAGGTGCGCAAGCTGCACACGCGCTTCTACGGCAAGGAGTTCCAGTAGCCCGTGCCGGCGCTTCAGGCCGCTTCGAGCACGACACCCTCGTAGAGCTCGTCGACGTCGAACGTCAGCTTCGGCTCGGCGACTTCGACGCGCTCGCCCGACCGCACGTGCCGCTCCACCCAGAGTTGCCCAGCGCGGTGAATCACCGTCACCGAGCGCTGTCGATGCGAGACGATCAACACCGCGCGGAGGGCAGGAACCTGCTGGTACTGGCTCAGCTTCTCTCCGCGGTCGTAGTCCTCGGTCGAGCGGCTGGTGACCTCGACGAGGACGATGGGGTTGGTGAGCGCGTGCGCGTCGATGGGCGATCGCTCGACGGGTCCGCAGACGACCGAGACGTCGGGAAAGGTCGCCATGTCGGTGCGCTCGATGCGGACCTTGAGGTCAGACGAGAAGACCGTGCAGGGTTTGAGCTCTCGCCGCAGGATGAAGGTCGCGTTGGCGCTCAGCGCGGCGTGGGCGACGGTGCCACCTGCCAGGGCGTACAGGTTGCCTTCGTGGAACTCGAGCTTGAGCTCCGACCGCTTCAGGGCCTCGAGGTACTCCTCGTACGAGGAGTGCAGGCGTCGTCCGGCGGCCATTGCGAGCGACTCTATCGACGAAGCCAGGTCGGTTGAAGTCGTGGTCCCGAGCGGCGAGAGTGGAAGCACGCTCCGATGACAGACCGGCCGCGCCTCTCAACCGACCTGCCGCACGCGCGGCGCATCGACCTCGAGGCCGAGGCCGACCTGGCACGCTGTGGGGCGCTCAAGGACGCCTGGTACGTGGCCTGCCTCTCGACCGAGCTCACGGCGAAGCGGCCGCTCTCGCGCACGATTCTCGGGACGCCGGTGGTGCTCTTCCGCGACGAGCAGGGCCGGCCGGCGGCGCTCTTCGACCGGTGCCTGCACCGCAACGCGCGGCTCTCGGCGGGCGCCACCTTCGACGGGAAGCTCGGCTGCCCGTACCACGGCTGGGTGTACGACGCGTCTGGCGCGTGCGTCGAGATTCCCTCGCTGGGGCCCACGCAGCGCGGCTCGGTGCTGGGCGACGACGGGCACGCCCGGGAAGGGCTCTCGCTGCGCCCCTGTGACGTCGGCCGCGTGCGGCGGTTTCCCACCCGCGAGCAGGACGGCCTGGTCTTCGTGTTGATGAGCGGCGATGAGGCGACGGCGCGGCAGCCTCCGCACCGGGTGCCGCACTGGGGCGAGCCGGGGTGGACGTCGTACTTCATGGTGACGCGCTTCCCGAACGGGGTGACGAACCTCGTCGAGAACTTCATGGACGTGCCGCACACCGTCTTCGTGCACAAGGGCTGGTTCCGCGAGCGCCGACGCACGCAGGTGCCGGCCACCGTGGAGCGCACGGCGACGAGCGTGCTGGTCACCTACGAGCAGGAGCAGGACGAGCTGACCGGAGCAGGCTTTCTCTTGAACCCCACCGGTGAGCCGATGGTGCACACCGACCACTTCTACGCGCCGAACGTCACGCGGGTGGACTACCTGTGGGGCTCGCGGAGCGGCTACGTCATCTCGAGTCAGGTGACGCCCATCGGGCCGCTCGACAGCCTCGTCTACACGTCCATTTCGTACCGGTTGCCGTTCGACCTGCCGGGCGACCTGGTGGCGCGGGGGCTGCGGCGCTTCATGTTCTGGTACACGACGCAGGTCATCGGGCAAGACGTCGACATCATGCGGGTGCAGCGCGATGGGCTGCGCCTGGGGCCGCTCGAGTTCCAGTCGACGGAAGCCGACCTGCTGCACGCCGACATCGAGGCGCTGCGGGCCTGGTGGCGAGAGGGTGGGCAGGGAGACGGCCCGGCTCCGGCGAAGCGGCGCATCTCGTTCTGGATTTGAGCGGGACGAGCGTCGTTGCGAGGCGTTCGCGCCGACGGCTCGAGCGGTCACCGGCGCATCCAGCGGCATCGGCCGCGCCCCCGCCCTCGAGCACGTCAGCCACGGAGGAGACGTGGTTCTCGTCGCCCGTCGCGAGGCGCTCCTGGCGTCGCTGCGCGCGCGAAGGCGGCGGTCGGGACTTCGGGCACGCGCGAGCGACCGTGCGTCAGGCCCTTCGGTGTCGCGCGCGGCCCGCGTCAGCGTGGCAGAGGAAACGAAGACGCCCCGGCGCTCCACGAGGGAAGGCCAGGGCGCCAGGCGGATGACGAAGCGGGGTTGATCAGCGCGTGTTGGCCGCGACGGCGATGGAGCCGCCGGCGGTGACGTTGATGTCCTCGTTGTACGAGAACGACTCGCTCGAGGTCTTGATGGTGCCGACGAGCTTCATGGTGACGCCACCGCCGGACGACGAGAGGCCGGTGACGGCGACCTGCTGGCGCACGTCGGCCTCGATGAAGTCGTTGAAGGCGCCCTGCACCTCGACGCGGCCCTTGAAGGTCTGGTCGACGCTGACGTTGCCCGAGTTGGTGACGATGGCCTGCGTGACGGTGAAGGAGCCATTGTAGATGGCGACGCCGACGTCGCTCCTGGCGGCGCCGCAGTTCTTGTAGGTGACGGTGAAGTTCTGGGCGACCGAGGCGCCGCCGCCGCCGGTGTTCACCGAGGCGCCGAAGCCGCTCAGGCTGGCCTCACCACCCTCGGGGCACTTCCACGAGACGGAGCCGGTGATGTCGAGGGGCTGCGCGGAGCGGTTGGCGCCCGCCGAGGTGGCGCTCGAGGCGGCGAAGAAGGCCTGGGCCGCGCCTTCCTTGCCGCCGCCGATTTTGGCGGTGCCGCCGCAGGCCATGAGTCCGAGGGTGCCGAGCGCGACGAGGAGCTTCTTCATGTGTGGGTCTCCCGGGGGTGCTGCGAGTGGTGAACGGGCCGTTGGTTGCCAGCCCTCGCCCGGTCGATCAGCCGGGAGCGCGTGAACTCTACCCCCGCGGAATCGCGGGGCAACTCCCACCCGTCACTTGAGGACGATGTCTTTGAGTTCGGCGTTCTTCTCGCGCATGAGCTTGAGGAGGTTGTCCCAGCCGCCTTCCTTCATGATGGGGCGAATCTGGTCGTCGCGAATGCCCTGGAGCATCGAGTCACCGAGGACGGCGACGTCGATGACCTTGTAGCTGGAGCCGGCCTTGATGACCTCGTACTTCACCTTGAGCTCCTGCTTCTTCATGGGGTGGTTGATGAGAATGGTGGAGCCGATGGAGGCCCTGTCACCGGTGACGGTGGGCTCGTCGTAGATGACGGTGTCGAGGTTCTCGAAGTTCTTCCGAATCTTGGGGAAGGCGATCTTCCCGAAGAGCTGGTGGAACTGGTCGATGAACTCCTTGCGTTGAGCGTCGGTGCCCCTGGCCCAGTCGTCGCCGAGGAGGAACTTGCCCTGCTCTTCTCCGGCGAAGAGCTTGAGCGCGGCGAGGTCTTTTCCGTAGCGCACGGAGTTGACGATGACCTTGAGGGGCTTCGAGACGTCATCGCGAGGGCCTGCGAGGGCGGGGAGGGCGAGGACGAGGGCGAGGGCAGAGAGGGTGCGAATCATGGCGGCTCCGACGGCGAGGGTGCGCCATTCTTCACAAACCGGGGTCCAAGTCACCCAAGTCACCCAAGTCTCCCGTTGTCACCCCCTTCCCCCAGTGCTCCACTCCCGCGCCGCGTGGCCGACGCGCGCGAACGGTACATCTTCGTCAAGCACCTGGCCGAGGGCGGCATGGCCGACGTGTTCCTGGCGAGGGACGTGGGCACGACGCCGCCGCGGCTGGTGGTGGTGAAGCGGCTTCTGGCAGATCTCAAGTCGCAGAAGGACCACGTCGGCATGTTCCTCGACGAGTCCGACCTGGCCATGCGGCTGGTGCACCCGAACATCGTGCGGGCGTTCGACCGGGGCAGCACGAAAGACGGGCCGTTCCTCGTGCTCGAGTACCTGGCCGGGTACGACCTCGACCTCGTCATCGAGCGGCTCAAGCAGACGGGCGGGCAGGTGCCGTGGGAGCTGGCGGTGCGGGTCATCACTGCCGTCGCGCACGGCATGGCGTACGCGCACGAGCTGACGGGCACCGACGGCAAGCCGCTCAACCTGGTGCACCGCGACCTGACGCCCTCGAACATCTTCCTCACCTTCGACGGGCTGGTGAAGGTGCTCGACTTCGGCATCGCGCGCGCCGAGGAGCGCCGCACCCGCACCTCGACGGGCATGCTCAAGGGCAAGGCGCGCTACCTGGCGCCGGAGCAGATCCAGGGCCTGCCGGCCGACGGGCGGGTCGACGAGTTCGCCCTGGGGGCCGCGCTCTACGAGACCTTGACGCTCAAGCCGCTCTTCCAGGGCGACAACGAGCTGGCGGTGATTCACGCGATTCTCGAGCGCAAGCGGCCGCAGCTGAGCCGGGTGCGCAGCGGCGTGCCCGAGCTGCTCGACGTGGTGTTCGAGACGATGACGGCGCAGCTGCGCGAAGACCGCTACCCGACGATGCGCGCCGTCGCCGAGGCGCTCGAGGCCGTGGTGCCGCCGACGAGCGACTGGCGCGCCACGCTCTCGGGCTTCGTGCGGCAGCACTTCGGCCCCGACTTCGAGGCCCACGCCTCGCTCATGGCGCGCCTGTCGAGCGCGTCGACGAACGAGCTGAAGGCCTTCTTCGAGAAGGGCACGGCCCCCGACGCGGCCCTGGCCGATCCCGGCCGCGCGCAGACGGCGGTCGTCACCAACCCGCAGGTTCCCGTCGAGGCGCGGCGCACCCCGACGAGCGCGGTCGACGTGCCCCTCGAGCTGCCGACCGAGCCGATGCAGGTGGTGACCCCCGTCGCCCCCGAGGCTCCGCGCCCGTTGCGGCTGCCCGGCGAGGACTCGACGGTGCCGGAGCTGCTGTCCGCCCCGACCCTGCCTGCCGCCGGGGCCGCGCAGCCCGACGGCCCGACGCGCTCGCGCCTGCCGATGGTGGTGCTGGGGGCAGGGCTGGTGCTGACGCTCGGTGTCGGTGGGCTGGCGTGGAAGAGCCGCAAGCCCGTCGCGCCCTCGAAGGGGTCGCTGCTGGTCCGCTCGGTGCCGCCCGGCGCCACGCTCGAGGTCGACGGCCGCCCGCTCGCGTCTCGCACGCCGACCGCCTTGAGTGAGCTGGCGCCCGGCCGGCACCAGCTGGTGCTGACGCACCCCGACGCGCTCCCGGCGGTGCAGGTCGTCGAGGTGGCCGCGGGCGAGCAGCGCACGCTCGACGTCGCGCTCCCGTCGCGCGAGGGCACGCTCTCGTTCTCGGTGTCGCCCGACAGCGCGGTGGTGCTCGTCGATGGCCGCGAGGTGGGGCTCGATGCCGGCGTCGGCAAGACCGAGCCCCTCACCGCCGGCCGCCACGAGATCATCGTGCGCGCGCTCGGGTACCACCAGCACGTGCGCGAGGTCGACGTGAAGGACGGCCAGCACGACACCGTGCGCATCGAGCTCGAGCCCGAGCCGTCGGCGCCTGCCGGGTTGCCCGTCGAGCCGCGTTGACCCGCTTGACGCTGCGCGCTAGAGGCCGCCGCGTCGAGTCACGCCGTTCCCTCCAACGCCCCCCAAGACGACCATGCCCAAGGACTACCTCTTCACCTCTGAATCCGTGACGGAAGGCCACCCGGACAAGATCTGCGACCAGATCTCCGACGGCGTCGTCGACGCGCTCATCGAGAAGGACCCCTACGCCCGCATCGCGGTCGAGACGCTGGTCAAGACGGGCATCGCCATCGTCGCGGGCGAGGTCACCACCAACGCGTGGATCGACATTCCCCGCATCGTGCGCAACACCATCACGCGCATCGGCTACACCGACTCGTCGATGGGCTTCGACGGCCACACCTGTGGCGTCATGGTGGCCATCGAGGGCCAGTCGCAGGACATCGCCCGCGGCGTCGACGAGGGCGCCAAGAAGGAGCAGGGCGCCGGCGACCAGGGCATGATGTTCGGCTACGCGTGCAACGAGACGCCCGAGCTGATGCCGGCGCCGATCCACTACGCGCACGCGCTCACGAAGAAGCTCGCCGACGTGCGCCGCAAGAAGCACGACTGGATCCGCCCTGACGGCAAGTCGCAGGTCACCATCGAGTACAAGAACGGCAAGCCGGTGCGCATCGACGCCGTCGTGCTCTCGACCCAGCACGCCGAAGAGGTGACGAACAAGAAGATCAAGGACGTCATCATGGAGGAGGTCATCAAGGCCGCCCTCCCCGCCAAGCTCGTCGACAAGAAGACGAAGTTCTACATCAACCCCACCGGCCGCTTCGTCATCGGCGGCCCCATGGGCGACTCGGGCGTCACGGGCCGGAAGATCATCGTCGACACCTACGGCGGCATGGGCCGGCACGGCGGCGGCGCCTTCTCGGGCAAGGACCCCTCGAAGGTCGACCGCTCGGCCGCGTACATGGGCCGCTACATCGCCAAGAACGTGGTGGCCGCGGGCCTGGCCGACCGCTGCGAGGTGCAGGTCTCGTACGCCATCGGCGTCGCCGAGCCCGTGAGCGTGCTGGTCGAGACGTTCGGCACCGCGAAGGCCGACGAGGACGCCATCGGCAAGGCCGTGCGTGAGGTGTTCGGCCTCAAGCCGCGGCAGATCATCGAGCACCTCGACCTGCTCAAGCCCATCTACCAGCGCACCGCGGCGTACGGGCACTTCGGCCGCTCCGAGTTCAGCTGGGAGAAGACGGACAAGAAGGACGCGCTCCGCGACGCCGTGGGCGCCTCGAAGATCAAGGCGGCCTGACCGACCGGTTCGTCGTCGCCGTGAAGGCCAGCCCTTCTCCGGAACGACCGGGGAAGGGCTGTTTGCCGTGGGTGGGTCCGCACGAAGGGAGACGCTTTGGCCATGGCGCGCGCATCGTCGAAGAGCACCTCGGGGAAGCAGGCCTCGCTCGCGAAGCTGGCGGGCTCGCTCGACACGAAGAAGCGCCCACTGCCGGCTGACGCCCAGCCCGCGGCGGTCGCGGCGCTGACGCGCGAGGTGAAGGGGCGTCAGGGCGCGCGGGAACGAGAAGGCGCGTCGGCGCTCGCGGCCGAGGTGAAAGGCCGCGCAGCCCTCGCCGAAGCGGCGACTGGCAGCGGAGCGGCGTCGCGCAAGGCGTCGCGCGAGTCAGCAGCGAGCGGGCGCGCGTCGGAGTCGCGGAAGGAAGAGACGAGCGCAGGCTCGTCGGCTTCGCGGGTGGCTCCAGCGAGCGGGCGCGTGTCGGAGTCGCGAAAGGAAGAGACGAACGCAGGCGCGTCGGCTTCGCGTGTGTCTCCAGCGAGTGGCCGCGCGTCGGCTTCGCGTGGGGCGGCTCCAGCGAGTGGCCGCGCGTCGGAGTCGCGGAAGGAAGAGACGAACGCAGGAGCATCGGCCTCGCGTGGGGCGGCTCCAGCGAGTGGCCGCGCGTTGGCGTCGCGCGAGTCATCAGCAGCGAGCGGCCGCTCGTCGGAGTCGCGGAAGGAAGAGACGAACGCAGGCGCATCGGCTTCGCGTGTGTCTCCAGCGACCGGCCGCGCGTCGGAGTCGCGGAAGGAAGAGACGAACGCAGGCGCGTCGGCCTCACGTGGGGCGGCTCCAGCGAGCGGCCGCGCGTCAGGCCCGTCCGCGTCACGCGCAGCGTCGTCCTCGAGCGTCAGCGTGGCGTCGGCGCTGGACTCACGGCAGGCGCCTGCTCCACGCAAGGAGTCGTTCGCGACGAACGACCGCGCGTCGGGAGCGAGCGGTGGCGCGTCGGCCTCGCGTGAGGTCCCGGTGCGGGCGGCCGGGAGCCCGTCGTCCTCGTTGGCGCTCGTCGGCCCCGCGGTCGGTTCGGCGTCGAGCGCGGCGAGGCTCCCCGGCGCGTCGGTGGCGTCGGGCACCAGGCCGCGGTCATCGTCGCCCCGTGGCCAGGCGTCGTCGGCAGGTGCGCCGCGCGGGTCGTCAGCTCCAGCCGTCACCTCGGTGTCCCGGCAGGGCGCGCTCGCCTCGCTGCAGCGAACGCCCGCGGCGCCGGTGAAGACGCCCACCACCTCGGTGAAGGCGCCGACGGCCGACTCCCGTCGCCGGTACCCGCGCGCCAACCTGCAGGTGAAGGCCCGCCTGTCGCTCGCCGACGACCCCTCGCGCGTCTTCGAGGCCGCGCTGCCGACGGTGAACATCAGCGTGGGCGGCCTGTTCCTCGAGTCGAGCTTCTTCCTCAAGATGGGGACGCGGCTGCTGGTCGAGCTGAAGCTCCCGCCGAAGGGGCGCACCGTGCAGGTGAAGGCCGAGGTCGTGCGCGTCGAGTCGACCGTCGACGGCGCCAGCGGCTTCGCGCTGCGCTTCACCGAGTACCTCGACGGCAGTGAGGTGGTGCTGGCGACGCACTTCCTCTCGCCGGTGCTCAAGGAATTCATCACCGCCTACGCGAAGCAGCACCGCTTCGACGCCAGCGCCGAGTACATCGCGCACACCGCCGACGTGCTGGCCGCATGGGAGCTCAAGAAGGCCGAGCTCGGCGGCGACGTCTGGAGCCTCACCTCGCTCTCATGACGTACCTCGAAGCCGTGGTGCTGGGCCTCGTGCAGGGGCTCACCGAGTTCCTCCCCATCTCGTCGACGGCCCACCTGCGCATCGTGCCGGCGCTCCTCGGCTGGCAGGACCCGGGGGCGGCCTACTCGGCGGTCATTCAGCTCGGCACCGTGGGCGCGGTGCTGGTGTACTTCGCGAAAGACCTGCTCGGCCTCACGCGTGCGTTCCTGAAGGGCCTCGTCGACCGGCAGCCCTTCGGCACCCTCGAGTCGCGGCTGGCCTGGTTCGTCGGCCTCGGCACGATTCCCATCGGCGTGTGCGGGCTGCTCTTCAAGAAGACCATCGAGACGTCGCTGCGCAGCCTGTACGTCATCTCGGGCTCGCTCATCGTGCTGGCGGTGGTGCTGTTCATCGTCGAGCGGCTCGCCTCGCATCGGCGCACCCTCGAGGACATGACGCTGAAGGATGGTGTCATCGTGGGGCTGTGGCAGGCGGTGGCGCTGATTCCCGGCAGCTCGCGCAGCGGCACCACCATCACGGGCGCCTTGTCCCTGGGCTTCACCCGTGCCGACGCGGCCCGCTACTCGTTCCTCCTGTCGATTCCGGCGACGACGCTCGCGGGTGTCTTCGAGCTGAAGCACCTGCTCGAGGCGACCGACGGCCCGGGGCTGGGCCTGCTGGCTGCCGGCACGGTGGTGTCGTTCGTGTCGGGGCTGGGCGCCATCTGGGGGCTCCTCCAGTTCCTGAAGAACCGCTCGACGCTCGTCTTCGTCGTGTACCGCGTGGCGCTGGGCCTCACGCTGCTGGGCTTGCTGTCGGCCGGTACGCTCTCGCCCTGAGGTTCGTCGGTGCCTGGAACTGGAAGGCGAACGTCGTCGGGCGTGCGGAGCAGCGCGAGGCCGTCTCGGGACCTTCCCTGCGTCACGCCGCCGCGCTGAGCGTTCGCTTCGGCGGCTCCATTCGGGGCCGAGAGAGAGGGGATGACGTTCACCGGGTGCAGAGACCGGCCGCGGAACGTCTCCTGCGTCTTCCCTGAGTCACGTCGCCCTTCGCAGGCTTCATTCAGGCCGCGAGCACAAGTCGACGACCTTCATCGCGTGCGCGCACCGGCCGCGGAGCGTCTCGGGCGTCTTCCCGGCGCTACGTCGCATCGGTCAGCGCTCGCCTCATCGGCAGCATGGAGTGCCGGAGTTACCCGGGCGACGACGGATCAACTGCAAGCCGTCTCGGAACTCTCCAGCGTTCGAGGCTCCTCCGTCACGGCGACACCGGCTCAGCGGGCGCTTCCAGCTTCGCTGCCTCGGGCTTCGCGAGCTGCTCTCCGAGGTCGAGCGACACGTCCGTCTCGCGCCGAATGACGATGCGCTGGAAGAAGAGCGTGTTGGGCACGTTGATGAAGCGGCCGTCTTTCGTCTTCAGCGTGGTGAAGAAGAACGAGAGGTCGACCACCTGGCCCTCGATGGGGTCGGGGGGAAAGGCCACCTCGTCGCCGATGCGGAAGGGCCGCGTGACGAGAATGAGGATGGTGCAGGTGATGTTCGCCAGCGTGCTCCAGAGCGCCACGAAGCCGACGGCCACCAGCGTCGCCGCGCCGGCCAGCACGGTGAAGAGGTCGACGTCGGTGAAGTGGCTCACGAGGGTGCTGACGGCGCCGAGCGACACGAGGAGCCGCAGGCCGGTGCGCAGCGGCCGCAGCGACTCGGCCGGAGCCCCGACCCGCGCCGCCAGCGCCCGCATCACCGGGCCTCCAGCGAACCACCACAGAATCGTCGCACCGACGAGCACGAGGGCGACGAAGGTGAGCGCCGCGAGCACCGGGCCCCAGGGGCCGGACTCGGTGATGCGCTCGAGCAGGCGGTTCACCAGCCCGCGCGGCATGGGGAAGGCGGGGGTCGACTCGTTCGTCCACATGACGGCCGGTTCCCTAAGGGCCCGCGCGCGGCTTGCCAACCGGCAAAGCAGCGCCAGCGCGGCGACCGACGGCGCGTGAACGCACAGCCAGAGAGCCGCTTCGCAAAGATGGCCTTGCCTTCGCCCTCGCCGGAGAAGTCGGACCGCGCTGCAGCGCTCGTCGCCGCGGGGGTCCGCCGCTCGACGGCGAGGGGTGACGAGGCTCGAGTCCGCTGGTCGGGGAGGCCAGCGGCTGCTTCCGAGGGCGCGGCGCCCGGGCGTGGGCTACGACTTTGGCATGCCCAGCCCCCGCGTCCTCGGCAGTCGTTCGCACGGTGCGCGCCTCGAGCGCATGCGAGCCTCGAAGCGGTTTCGTGACGGCGTCTTCCACAAC
>JALOQF010000166.1 GCA_025459425.1 Myxococcaceae bacterium
TCTTCCGGGTCGTCTGGCGCACCGGCTTCATGGAGACCCCAAACGTGCCCCAGGTGCTCATCCGGGCGCGGGAACAGGGCCTCATCGCGGAGCCGTCGACCACCAGCTACTTCCTCGGGCGCGAGACGCTGCTGACCAACGGGAGGTCGCCGATGATGCGCTGGCGCAAGGCCATGTTCGCCTTCGTGTCGCGCAACGCGCTGTCGGCCACCAGCTACTTTGGGCTGCCTCCGGGCCGGGTGGTCGAGCTGGGCATGCAGGTCGATCTCTGAGCCGACTGCTTTGAAATCAACGGGTTCGGTCCAGGTGCGCGCGGTGTTTCGCCTCGGCGCGAGGTGTGGCTAAAGGCCATCACCATGGGTGATGTCTCGACGACGCCGACGGCAGCGGGCGCGGATCCGGCGAAGGATGTGCTGGTCTCGGCTCCGGCGCAGCACGCCCACGGCAGGCTGCTTCCCCTGGCCGTCGGCGCCCTCGGGGTTGTCTACGGCGACATCGGCACGAGCCCCCTCTACGCAGTGAAGGAGTGCTTCGCGAAGGTGATGGTCGACGGGAAGCTCCAGACGGCCCGGCACGCGATGGACGTCACCCACGACTCCGTTCTCGGAGTCCTCTCGTTGTTCTTCTGGGCGCTGACGATGGTCGTCACGTTCAAGTACCTGATCTTCATTACGCGCGCCGACAACAAGGGTGAGGGCGGCATGTTCGCGCTGCTGGCCCTGGTGCCCGGCCGCGACTCGGGAAAGAAGCTGACCGGCGCGGTGGTGCTCGCGGGATTGTTGGGCGCCTCGATGCTCTTCGGCGAAGGCGTCATCACCCCGGCCATCTCGGTGCTGTCGGCGATGGAGGGCATCGGCGTCGCCTCGCACGCGCTCGACTTCCTCATCGTGCCGATGACGCTGGGGATCCTCACGGGGCTGTTCCTCGTGCAGAAGCGGGGCACGGGCGGCATCGGGCGTGTCTTTGGGCCGATCATGATCGCGTGGTTCGTCACGCTCTCGGTGCTCGGAGTCCGGGCCATTCTGCAAAACCCGGCAGTGCTCGAGGCCGTGAACCCGCTGTGGGCCTGGCGGCTGTTCCAGCACGACCCGTGGCACGGCTTCGTCATTCTGGGCGCGGTGGTGCTCTGCATCACCGGCGGCGAGGCGCTGTACGCCGATCTCGGCCACTTCGGCGCCAGGCCGATTCGACTGGCGTGGCTGTCGTTCGTGTTCCCTGCGCTGCTCCTCAACTACTTCGGTCAGGGCGCGTACCTGCTCTCCAACGGCTGGGTGGAGCAGCCCTTCTGGGCGCTGGTGCCCGAAGTCGCGCTGTACCCGATGGTGGGGCTGGCGACGGCGGCCACCGTCATCGCGTCGCAGGCGCTCATCTCGGGCTCGTTCTCGCTCGCGCGCCAGGCGGTGCAGCTCGGCTACCTGCCGCGCGTCACCATCGTGCACACCTCGGAGAAGAACGAGGGGCAGATCTACGTGCCCGAGGTGAACCAGGCGCTGATGGTGGCGTGTCTGGCGCTGGTGGTGGTGTTCCGCAGCTCGACCTCGCTCGCGGCCGCGTACGGCATCGCGGTGACGGGCACGATGACCATCACGTCGATCGTCTTCAGCTACATGGCGCGCAAGAACTGGAAGTGGCCCCTGTGGCGGGTGGCGCTGCTGATGAGCGTCTTTCTCGCGTTCGACCTTCCGTTCTTCGGAGCGAACCTCCTCAAGTTCTTCGACGGTGGGTACTTCCCCGTGGTGCTGGGGCTGTCGATGTTCACGCTGATGACGACGTGGAAGCGCGGGCGCGCCGAGCTATCGAAGCGCTTCAACCAGTCGGTGATGCCCATTACCGCGCTCCTCGAAGATCTCGAGGCCACCAAGCCCTACCGTGTGCGCGGCACCGCGGTCTTCATGTCCGGAAACCCCGACGGCACGCCGCCTGTGCTGCTCCATCACCTCAAGCACAACCAGGTCCTCCACCGGCAGGTCGCGCTCTTGTCCATCCTCCCGATGGAGGTGCCCTACGTGCCCAAAGACGAGCAGATCGAGGTGAACGACCTGCGCAATGGCTTCTACCGGGTGGTGTGGAGGACGGGCTTCATGGAGACCCCCAACGTGCCTGCGATTCTCCTGCGCGCGAGGGAGCACGGGCTGGTCGCCGAGCCGTCCACCACCAGCTACTTCCTGGGGCGCGAGACGCTGCTGACGCACGGCAAGTCGACGATGATGCGGTGGCGGAAGACCATCTTCGCCTTCGTCTCGCGCAACGCGCTGTCGGCGACGAGTTACTTCGGCATCCCTCCGGGCCGGGTGGTCGAGCTGGGCATGCAGGTCGATCTCTAGCAGCGCCGCACAAGGTTGCCGGACCTGGCGAACGGGACGAGTCGCGAGGCGAGACGGGAGAAGGTACCAGAGGCCCCGACCGAGGAGGCGACGCCACTCGGAGCTCCTGGCCGCGCGTGCGCGAGCTCAATCCTGAAGCTCGACAGCGACGCACACACGGTGTTGGCGCGCGCGTCTCACGACGGAAGGTGCCCGCTGTCGAGTTCGCACCGGCCTCACGGGACGGCCGAGGTGCCCGGAAAACGGGGGGTTGAAGAGGCTTGAAACTCGCGGGCGGGTTGGCTCATCGTTGTGGTTGCCGTGCTTCGTCTGCTCCGCCCGCCAGCGCCCATCACGCCCGAGACGCCCGACGAGGTGCTCGTGCGTCGCGCGCAAAAGGGGGAGCACGAGGCCTTCAAGGTGCTCTTCGAACGCCACGTGCTTTCGGTGCGGCGCTTCCTGCGCGACCTCATCCGCGACACGGACGCGGCCGATGACGCGACGCAAGAGACGTTCACGCGCGCGCACGTACAGCTCCCCCGGTTGGGCGATCACGATCGCTTCAAGCCCTGGGTCTTCGGCATCGCGCGCAACGTCGCTTTCGAGGTGAAGCGGGTTCGCCAGCACGAGCCGCTCGAGGCTGACGACGACGAGGTGCCGGCGGCCGTCATTCCCGCGCCGGACCCGGAGCGCCTGTTGCTCGACCGCGAGCTCGAAGGTCAGTTCGCCTCGGCGCTGTCGGGCCTGTCGGAGCACCGCCGCGCGGCGCTCTTGCTGCGGCTCGACCACGGCCTGTCGTACGACGACATCGCCGCCGCCATGGGCTGGAGCCTGCCGATGGTGAAGAACGAGATTCACCGGGCGCGCCTCGCGATGAGGGCGTCCTTGCTCCCACACCTGGGAGGGCCGACCCCATGAGCCGCTGTGGCAAGACGCACCTGCTCGAACGCGCCGTGCTGGGCGAGGTGCCCGACGAAGCGCTCCGTGAACACGCCGCCCAGTGCGCACGCTGCCGGCACGAGCTGGCGTGGCTCGAGACCGAGGTGCGGCTGTTCCGCGAGCGGGCGGCGCGTGACGAGGTGCAGCACCTGTGGCGTGGCGTGGCCGCTCGCACCGTGACGCCGGCGCGTCGTCCGGGCCTGAGCCGGGTCCTGGTGGGCCTCGCGGCCGCGGTGCTCGTCGTGCTCGGGGTCGGCCGGGTCTTCGTGCACGCCCCCTCGTCGTCGTCGGGCCGCGATGCGTCGATCATCACCGACTCGGCCGAGCTCGAGGCGCTCATGACCGAGAACGCCTTCACCGCCGCCGACGAAGACCGCTGCTCACGGCCGGGCCAGGGCATCGGCTTCCACTGCGGGTACGTGCCGGCGAGCCTGCTCGCGTCTCGCTGAGCGGTTTCTCTCCGAATCGACCTCGCGCGAAGCCGCCTCGCACCGAGCCACGTGTCGCGGCCCTTTCTCGCCGGACGTCACCGCACGGCTCGAAGACGCGCCTTCAGGGCGAGCGAGGGTCCTGCCCTGATCGAGGAACGCGGAGGCCGAGCGCACGTGAGAGACGCTTCGCGCAGCGGCGCCTCACCGACGAGCCTCGGCGCCCGAGAGGAACGGCAGGCTGAATCGAGTCGGTCAGATGTTCCACTCGTTCCGTCGACGGGCCCGAAGGCGGGCGCTCGTCATCCGAGGGGCGCAGTCGAGCGCCGAAGCAGCTGCGGTTGCGCACGCGTCGCTGCCGCGGGAAGTGCAGCGCGGTGCGCCGACGAGACGCCCGCATCGCGTGGCGACATGTCGAGCGAACGGCTGGCTCCGAGGCGCTTGCGGTGGTCGCTGCTGGGAGGCACACACCCGCCATGCCGAGCCACCCGCTCCTGAAGACGGCGCCCCGCTACCCGCGGCGCATCGTCTGCCTCACCGAAGAGACCACCGAGATCCTCTACCGCCTCGGGCTCGACGATCGGATCGTCGGGGTCTCGGGCTTCACGGTTCGACCGCCCGAGGCGCGCAAGAAGCCTCGGGTGTCGTCGTTCCTCGACGCCGACTTCGAGAAGATCGTCGAGCTGCGGCCCGACCTGGTGCTGGGGTTTTCGGATCTGCAGGCCGACCTCGGTGCCCAGCTCGCGCGGCGCGGCGTCCCCGTGGTGCTGTTCAACCAGCGCTCGTTGTCCGAGATCCTCCAGACCGTGCGCGTCGTCGGGGCGCTCGTCGGTGAAGCGAAGCGCGCCGAGGCCCTCGCCGACGAGCTGGAGCGCGACCTCGAGACGCTGGTCGAGGCCAACGCCAACCTGCCGGCGAGGCCGCGCGTCTTTTTCGAGGAGTGGCACGAGCCCCTCATCTCGGGCATCCGCTGGTGCTCCGAGCTGGTCGAGCTGCTCGGCGGTGTCGACGTCTACGCCGAGACGCGCACCGAGCAGGGCGCGAAGGGCCGCATCGTCGACCCACAGGCGGTCGCGGCGCGGAATCCAGAGCTGGTCATCGCCAGCTGGTGCGGCCGCAAGGCGAAGCGCGAGAAGATCGTCTCCCGGCCCGGCTGGGCCGACGTCACCGCCGTGAAGCACGACGCGCTCTACGAGGTGAAGAGCCCCTTCATTCTGCAGCCGGGGCCGGCCGTACTGACCGACGGTGCGGCGCAGGTGGCGCGCATCATCGCCGCGACGGCGCGAGGAGACGTGCTGCCAGCGCCCCGCGAAGGTGACCTGCGCTCGGCCGGGCTCGCGCCGCGCTACCCCACCATCGGTGGGTGAGGCGCTTCAGCCTTCGTCACTCTTGCGCTTGAGGATCGAGCCAAGCACGCGGTCCATCCACATGTGGCTGATGCCGAAGTTGCGGTCGGGGTCTGCGAAGTGGTGCGCCATGTGGTGGGCCCGGAGCTGCTTGCCCCACTCGGTGAGCGGCGCCCGGTGGTGCGTCGACCAGTGCAGGAAGTCGTACCAGAGGTAGCCGAAGACGATGCCGGTCCAGAACGGCGTCGTGAGGTCGGCGCGACCGAACAGTGACAGCCCGCCCCAGATGAGGGCCGCCAGGGTGATCGACACCGGCAGCGGCATCACCAGCCGCGTGTCGTCGTCCGGGTACTTGTGGTGGAAGCCATGGCCCGTCCAGCCTGGCCAGGCATGGAAGACGTGCTTGTGAACGAAGTACTCCATGAACTGCCAGGTCAGGAAGCCCAGCGGCACCGCCGCGGCAGCGGTCTGCCAGGTCGTGGTGCCGTTCATCAGCGCCGCGCCCAGCACCCACGAGGCGACGGGGATCCAGAAGATGAACGGCATCGACGGGTGGACCTTCGAGAAGAACTCGAAGAAGTCGCTCTGGTACATGCGACCGCGCTGGTGCCTGACGTAGTCCCTCATGGCGTCCTTCATGGCGGGCCCCATAACCGAGCCCCGTCGACCCGCGCAACCCTCGTTCCTTCGAGGGGTTGACGGCGCTCAAGGCGACAGCCGCGCCGCGAGGAAGCGCGCGAGGGCGACCAGCACCGACTCGGGAATCTCGTGGCCTCCGTCGAACGCGTGGAATTCGACCGGCAGCCCGCTCTCGCGCAACAGGCCCTCGAGCCAGGTCGCGGCGTGAAACGGCAACACGGGGTCGAACCGCCCGTGCGACTGGAACACCGGCAGACCGGCGCGGGCCTTCGCCTTCTGGCGCCACACGTCTTCGACGAGGAGCGTGCCCGAGAGCGCGACCAGCCCGCCCGGCGCCTCTTCGAGCCGCAGCGCGACGTCGGTCGAGATCATCGCTCCCTGCGAGAAGCCACCGAGCACGAGCTTCGAGAACGGGAGCTTCGAGGCGTTCATCGCCTCGTTCACCATCGCGTGGAGGGCCTTGCGGGCGGCCGCCATGCCCGGGGGCTCCTGCCGCCGGAACTCGCGCAGCGCGTCGGGGTGCTGCGCCTTGAGCGCCTCGATCGCCTCGAAGTCGATCATCCACCACGCGCGGGAATCACCGTACCCCAGGCCGCCGAGCGACAGCGGCGCCGCCGGGAAGTGGAAGCGCACCGCCTCGAGCCGGGCGTCGACCGAGGCGAGCGCGCGGGCGAGGCCGACGAGGTCCGTGCCGGGCGCACCAAAGCCGTGGCACAGCACCACCACGCCCTCGCAGGGGCGGCCCGGGTTGGCCTGCACCGTCACCACGTCGAGACCGCCGAGCGTCGAGCGCATGGGAAACGCGTGCACCACGTTCGTGACCCCTCGACAAGCCCTTGACCCGGCGCGGCCGGGCGGGTTCGCTTCGCCCGTGGGTTTTCAGCTGACAGTCACCAAAGGTGCCGCCGCCGGAGAGTCCTACACGTTCGCCGACGAGGCGAAGCTGGGGCGCACCGCCGACAACGACGTCGTCGTGAAGGACCAGGCCGCTTCCCGCAGCCACGCGCGGGTCTACGAGGACGGCGGGAAGTACTTCGTCGAGGACCTCGGCAGCGCCAACGGCACCAGGCTCAACGCCAGCCCCATCAAGCAGCCGAAGGAGCTCAAGAGCGGCGACTCGATCGTCATCGGCGACACCGTCTTCAAGGTGACCCTCGAGCTGGACGAGACGCTGGCGCCCCAGTCGGCGCCCTCGTCGACGATGGACGAGTCGGGTGACGAGCCGCCGGCCGACGACGACCCCCACGCGACCCGCCTGCCAACCCGTCGCGCGCCCCCCCGCCGGGCCGCGGCGCGCCCCGACTCGACGAACGCCGACGACGACGAGGCCCCTGCCGACGACGAGGCGCCAGCCGACACGGGTGACGAGGCGGCCTCGACTGGAGACGAAGGCGGCGACGTCAACTCGACGATGTTCGTCGACGTGCCCAAGCCGAAGGCTCTCGCGCGCCGGAGCCAGAGCGCGGCGCCGGTGCAGCGACCTCCACGCGCCGAGGCCGTCGAGCGCGAGCGCCCGTCGCGACGAGGGGCCGCTGCGCTCGCGAAGCAGGACGAGGGGGACGAGCCGGTCGAGCTCAGCGCGGCCGACCGGGCCCGCATGCGCCGGCAGCTCAACCAGTCGGCGTCGGGCCGCGTGCAGCTGTTGTGGAGCGACCTGCCGAAGCCAGCCCGCGCGCTCCTCGGCGGGTTTGGCGCGCTCCTCGTCGTCGGCACGCTCGGCTTCGCCGCCTGGGTCGCGTGGCCGACGAACGTGGTGAACAAGCCCGAGCCCCGTGCCTTCCGCGCCGACGGCTCACCGCTCGAAGACAGCTTCGGCCTCGGCAAGGTGACGTTCCAGACGCCCGACCAGAAGGCGTTCACCTTCTCGGCCACGGCGCCCACGCGGGTCGTCGGCGTGCTCCACTACCAGGCGTCGAACGTCTCGGCCGACGAGGTGAACATCAACCTCAACGGCACCGACCTGGGCTCGGTACCGGCCGACGACATCGACCCCGACTCGCGCGAGCTCGAGCTGGTGCTGCCCGCGACGCTCCTCAAGACGAAGGAGGAGAACCTGGTGGTGTTCGACAACACCCGGAACCCGCCAGGTGACGACCCGTGGAAGATCTGGAACCTCTGGGTCGAGATCATTCCTGTGCCCGACATGTCGGCCGACGAGGCGCGCCGCCGCGCCCAGACCGAGATCGACAAGGCCGCGAAGGACTACGAGCTCCGCGAGGTCGGCGCCGCCAACCTGTTCCGCGCGTGGAAGACGTACCGTGAAGCCTGGCTGCTCCTCGAGGCCACGCCCGACGCACCGGCCGAGCTCACCACCATCGCGCGCACCCGCATGAAGGAGATCCGCCCGGAGCTCGACCGAAAGTGCAACGGCATGCTGGTGAAGTTCCAGACCATCGTGAACACCCGGCCCAACGCCTACGAAGAGGGCCGCCAGGTGCTCGAGCACATTCCCGAGTACTTCCCGACGCGCGAACACCCCTGCCACAACGTGTCCAAGGCGATGCTGCGGTCGATCGACGGCCTCGACTTCGAGCCCGCGGGTGAGGGCGAGTAGGCCTTTGTAGGTTCCTGAAATCAGGAGCTTGGCCGCGTCCAACCGCCTGATGGCCGGCGGGGGCGGCGCCACCGACAATGACCCTCATGATGCCTTCGCGCTCTCGCATCGGTCAGGTGGCCGCGTCGCTCGATCCCGGTCGAAGGTCGCGCGACAATGAGCGCATGACGCACGTGCGGAGCCGCCGGGGGCAGGTCGCGGTCGAGACGGCCATCGTCCTGCCGGTCTTCGTGTTCTTGATCCTGGGGCTCCTCCAGCTGGGCCTCATGCACCACGCGCGCATCATGGCGAAGTACGCGGCGTACAAGGCGGTGCGTGCCGGCTCACTCAACCGGGGCGAGCGCGACGCCATGGAAAAGGCCGCGTTGGCGGTGATGCTGCCGGTGCTGGGGCGCAGGAGCCAGGTGGGCGCGCCCTTCAGGACCGACACCGCCATGGCCTGGAATCAGGCCTGGGCCCAGATGAAGAACAACGACCAGGAGTCGGGCCTGAAGTGGGTGAACGTCGAGGTCTGCAACCCGAGCCGGAGCGCCCTCGCGCAAGACGGCGACTTCGACGACCCCCGCGTGGCGACCCGGAGCATGGGCGGCTGGCAGGGCTTCAACTCGACCAAGCTGCAGATTCAGGTCACGGCCTACTACCGCATGTACATTCCCTTCGCGAACTGGATGGTCTGGCGCATCGCGGCCAACAAGGAAGACGGCTCGCCCAGGAAGATGCGGTGGCTGGGCTGGAAGGCCAACAGCCACAGCGGCACCGGAGCAGCGCTCGCGCCCCTCGAGCGGTTCGCCGACCAGAAGAAGTACATCGTGCCGATTCGAACGTCCTACGCGATGCGAATGCAGTCGTCGTTCAGCCGCAACGGGTACCAGAACCTGCCGAACGATGGCAGCGCCTCGGGTACGTCGAGCAACTGCCGGGTCACCTGGAGATAACGATGAAACCCTCTCGGAAAGCCCGGCGCGGGCAGGTGATGGTGCTGTCGGTCGTCACGATGCTGATGTTGGCCCTGATGATGATGGTGGGCTTCAACATCGCGCACACGGCCCACGAGCGCATTCGTATTCAGAGCGCGGCCGACGCCCACGCCTACAGCGTCGCGGTGCTGCAGGCGCGGTCGTTCAACATCAACGCGGTGCTCAACCGGACCATCGCCGCCATCACGGTGGCCCAGATGTCGCTGCACGCCTGGAACAACATCGCCACGCACGACGTGGACATGCTGAACGCCGGGTTCTTCGGCTTCCTCGGGGTCTCGGCCTACGAGGCGGGCGTCGCCAAATGCAGCAAGTGGACGCCCTGGCACTGCTGGGACGCCATCGAGGCGCTGTTCATCGCGTTCGACTACCTCAACAACAAGAACGACTACGAGCAGCGGCTCCAGTCGAGACAAGACCAGTTCAACCGCGCGGTGCGTGACCTGTACGAGGCCAAGAAGGGCATCTCGAGCCAGGAGCGCAACCTGATGAACCAGGTCAACGTCGAGATCGCTGGCGGGAACCTCTTGCGCAACATGCTGCAGCAGACGGCACCTCAGGCGCGGTTCATCGACCAGTTCCACCTCATCAACACGCAGAACTACAAGTGCTCGATCAGCGGCCCCAACATCTCGGGGTGCGGTGGGTCGGCGCCGCTCGTGTTCAACCGTGCCGACGTGTCGCCGACCGTTCGCAGCATCATGATGCAGAACGCGGCCAACGCGGCGCGCAACCCGTTCAACCGCATCGGCGGCATGGGCACCCAGCTCGCGCACTCGGACTTCAGGGGCGGCATGTTGCCCAACATGGTTCGGAACCCACCCAAGATGATGCAGATTCAGGGCTCGGGTGAGTACCTCGCCATCTACGGGACCATCGGCATTCCGTTTCAGAGCCGGGTCGGCCAGGACTTTCAGGGGCCGAACAACGGGCACGTGTCGGAGGACGTCGGCGCGAGGTCCGGGTTCGGCGTCGTCACCGTGCGCTGGCGCCACGGCCGGGGCGCCTGGTTCCTCAACTCAGACGTGTACTCGTCGATCAACGGCGGCCGACACACGGGCCCCGGCGGCTCGACGCACCCGGAGTTCAAGACCATCGCGCAGATCGACGACCAGGCCACGTTCTACACCTTCCGCGCGCACGACAACCCGTCGGAGAGCAACGACTGGGGTCAGCCGAATGCCTACGGCGCCATCAGGCAGGACCTGCGCATGATGCAGAACGGCGGGCGGGGCGCCTACGAGGTCAACCAGCAGGGCAGGGTCAACGTGAAGATCGGCGACCAGCAGGTGCAGGTCTCGCTCGTGTCCGAGACCGATGGCATCGCGGTCGCCAAGGCGAAGGCGTACTTCCACCAACTGGGCGCGAGCTGGCAGCTGCCTCCGAACGGGTTCGACCCGTTCTGGTTCGCCAAGCTCCACCCGTTCCGTCGTGACGAGATGCGGCGCGCGCTCACGCTCGCGGGCGACCCCAACGCCGCCATTCAGGGCCCAGTCGAAGGAGTCGAGTGATGAGCTTGCGAACTCAAGGGCGCCGCGGCGCTGCCACCGTCGAACTCGCCGTCTCGATGATCTTCCTGGTGCCGCTCATCATGTACATGGTGACGCTGCAGGAAATGTTCATCATGAAGTTCAATGGCCAGGAGGGCGCGATTCAGGCCTCGTGGGACTTCACGGTGCTCGACTACTCGAAGGCCGCTCCGTACGACAGCGGGGAGCGGGCGTTCGTCAGCGGCTCCGTCGGGGGCATGAGCCGGCTCACCTACTGCGACCATTCGGCGGCGTTCGACTCGTACAACGACACCGTCGACTGTGACGACCAGAAGCACCACACGAACATGACGGTGCACGAGTGTTGGATTGGAGACGACCCGGGCAGCTACGGTGGCCAGATCAGCTGTTACTCGGCGGGCGCCGACCTTCGGCCCACGGGCGCGGCCGTCAACGCGATCGTCCAGGCGTTCGGGAACGGCGGCGTGGTGAACTGCACGTCACGGCTGGGCATCATCAACTACTACCTGCCCAACTCGTTCTTGAACAACTTCCGCGGAGGCCAGGGCTTTGGCGTCAACAGCTACTCGCAGAACCGCGACGAGACCAAGAAAGAGAAGATGAAGTCTCGGTGGGCCTTCGGCAATGACACCAGCAAACAGGCCGCGGGCAACCAGGACCAGACCCACACCGACAAGGACCAGGCGACGCCGAAGGGCAACACGTCGGCGGGGTCGAACTACTGGCGCCTCGCACGAACCAACCACCAGCTCCTGACGGACACCTGGGCCGTGGGCCTCGAGAACGGTGGAAACGTGCAGGCCGTGACGCCAGGCGGCGGGGGCGGGGCCATCTTCCAGCGCGTCGCGGCGGCGTACGCCACCGAGGCCAATCGTCTGAACGCGGCCCGCAACTGGAACCAGTCGATGCAGCAGGCGTTCCTCCACCGCATGTCGAGCCTCGATGGGGTGGGTGACGAAGTGCTGACGCCGACCGCGGCCTTCAGGCCAAACGACGCTCAGCAGAACTTCAACAACCACTGGGCAGCGCAGTGGAGTGACCAGCGGGTGCAGAGCGCCCACGGGTCGCGCGGGTCGGCGTACTTCGGTCTCCAGCAGTGAAAAAAAACCGCTCCTTCAGCCTTGCCACCCTGTTGGGGGTGGCCGCCGCCGGGGGCCTGCTGACGGGCCTGGCGCTCGGTGGGCGTGGGAGCGGTGAAGAAGAGGTCGACGCGGTGTTCTCCGACATCGAGCAGCAGGCCGAGGCGCTCCTGCCGATGGGCACGCCGAGCGCGAGGAAGAACGCGCCCCTGATGGACGCAGACCCTCGCTCGCTGCGAGGCATTCCCCCGTACCCGGGCGCAGCGCCCCGGAGCCTGGGGGAACAGACGAACGTGATGGGCATGCCCTTGTCGGCGTCGTGGTTCGCGACGCGAGACGGGCCGGGCGCCGTCATCTCGCACTACCAGGCGGTGTACACCGACGCCGGCTTTCCTTTCGTGAGTCACTTGTTCACCCCGTACCAGGGCTACGTCGCCTGGCTCGAGGAAGACGGGCCCGATGCGGGGCCGGGCGAGGGCATCATTCACATGGTGTCGGCGATTCGGAACACGCCCGACGACCACGAGACCATCGTCTTGCTCTCGGCCTCGAGGCCGCAGCGGCTGCTCGACGCGGCACCGCGCCTGCCCGACGGCGTGGTGCTGCCCGAGGGCGCGGCCGAGCCGCAGTCGGTGCGCATGGCGTTCGAGGGCACGTCGCGCACCATCCTCACCAGCTCGAGGCGCGGCGCGCTCGCGCAGACGGCCGAAGAGATCATCGGCCGCATGAAGCAGGACGGGTGGGACGTGAAGCCCGTCATCGAGTCGGAGCAGATGCAGTCGTTCGTCGGTCGTCGGGGCGGTGTCTCACAGTCGGTGTCGCTGACGGCGCAGGCCGCGAATCAAGTGAACCTCATGTACAGCATCGAAAGCAGGGCCCCATGACTCGTGCCATCGCCGTGCTCTTCGTGGTTCTGGGCGCGACCGCCCTGGCCAATGGGCGCGCCGACTGTCAGCGCAACTGCGTGACGGCCCAGAAGGGCTTCGACAAGCAGTGCAAAGAGACGGTGAAGAACGACCCCGACGGCAAGGCCGGGTGCGACATGGTGGCGAAGAAGTTCAAGACGACGTGCGAGCAGGCCTGCCAGCGCGGCGAGAAGATGAAGAAGCCGGCCAACACCAGCGGGTTCTAGAGCGGAGCGAACGATGAGCGAGCGCAAGATCTCCCCGAAGCGGTCATTGCAGCAGCGGCTGCGCCGAGGCCAGGCGATGATCGAGTACAGCGTGGTGAGCCACGCGCTGCTCCTCATCGGCGGCACCTCGATGCTGGGCATCGCCCAGTACCTCAGGCTCTTCCAGTCGATCGACACCTACCTGCGCAGCGTCTACACGGTGCTCCGCATGGGGGGCATCTAGCGCGGCGTTGTTTTGCCGGGGAATTCGGCTAAGCGGCGCGCATGGAACAGGCCGCACCGAAGCAGCGCTCGCCGTGGGTCTACGTCGCGTTGGGCTGCGGCGGCTTCGCGCTGCTGTCGTGTCTGGGCGTCTTCCTCGTCTTCGCCTTCATCGGCAAGAAGGTGAACGACCTCGGTGAAGGCCTCACCAACCCGACGGTGCGCACCGAGAACGCGCGGAAGATGCTGGGCCAGCTGCCCGAAGGGTACCTGTCGGCCGTGTCCTTCAGCATGCTGGGCCTCGTCGACATCGCGGTGCTGACGAACGGCGAGGGGCTGAGCGACGGGGGCGTCGAGGTGGGCGACCGCATCTTCACGTACTACCGCATGATGTCGAACAGCGAGAACGAGCGCACCAAGGCCTTCTTCCGCTCGGGCGAGGGCGACCTGGGGACGCTGCGCAACAGCGGCGTCACCATCGAGAAGGAAGACATCGTCAAGCGGGGCAACCTCACCGTCGACGGCCGACGCCTGTACTACGTCGCCTACCGGGGCCTCTTCGGCGTCGGCAACCAGCAGGGCGCCGAGAGCGGCCTCAACGTGGCGCTGCTGTTCGACTGCCCCGGTGAGCAGCTGCACGCGGGGGTGTGGGCGATGAAGGATCCGTCGCCGCAGACGCCGCCCGCCGAGCTCGATCTCACCGGCACCGTCGCCGACGAAGCCGTGCTGGCGACCTTCGTGAAGCCGATGAACCCCTGCGGCCGGTGACGCGCACCGCCGACGACGAACCGGAGTCGACATGTTGAGCCTGCTGGTGGTGGCCGTGCTCTCGCAGTCGGACGGCGGCGCCCCGGCGCCCGTGCCCCCCGCGCTCGACGCGCCGATGGCCGTCAACGACGAGAAGCCGACGGCCGTGGCTCCGGGCGAGACGACCGCGCCCACCAGCGGCTTCATCAAGGGTGAGCTGTCGATGTACCTCGGCAGCGATCGCCTCGTGGTGAAGAACAACCGCGTCGGGGTGTCGGCGGGCCTCGACCGGTTCGAGTCGGCCTTCTACCTGCTGGTCGAGCCGATGGTCGACCTGCGCTTCCTCGACGGAAAGCTGGGCTTCGGCTTCGGCGTGCCCTTGCGCTTCGAGCTGGTGAACTTCGCCAGCAACCCGGCGACGGGCGCGCCGCTGCTCACGCAGAACCTCGGCCGGCTGCGCGTCGAAGACTGGGACCAGGTGCACGACTACGGCCGCCTGCTCAAGTACGTGACGTATGGCCGCAAGGAAGACCCGCTCTACATCTCGGCGGGCCAGCGCTACGCCTCGTCCATCGGCCACGGCGCCATCATGCGGCGCTACGCGCCCAACATCGACGTCGACTACCCGCGCGCCTCGGCGCAGGTCGACGCGTACAACGAGTACGCCGGCTTCGAGCTCTTCACGAACGATCTGCTCGAGTGGAACACGCTGGCCGGGCTCGCCTTCGTCAAGCCCCTGGCCTTCATCGACAAGGAGAACCTGCTGACGAAGTCCTTCTCGGTGGGCGTCACCGGCGCGACCGACTGGCGCGCGCCGTACACGCTTCGCACCGACGCGGCGACGGGGCTGCGGCAGGTCGACGCCTCGGGCCGACTGCTGGCGAACGAGCGGCCGGTGGTGCTGGTGGGCCTCGACGCCGAGGTGAAGGTGGTGAAGACGAAGGCCGTCGACCTGAAGCCCTACGTCGACTACTCGCACCTGCTGGGCGGCGACGGCGGCTTCACCGCGGGCGTGCTGGGCCGCTTCAACGTGGGCACCGACATCGTCAACGCGTTCCGCCTGGTGGGTGAGTTCCGCGTGCTGGGGAGCCGCTACCTGCCGAGCTACTTCGACACCTTCTACGAGATCGAGCGCTTCATCTTCGCCTCGGAGGACGCGCCGGGCTCGCCGGTGCGCACGGCGCTGACCCGGCAGCAGTACCTGCTCGAGCGTGGGCTCGGGCAGCGGCTCGGGTACTACCTCGAGGCGAGCTGGGGCATTCCTGGCAAGGTGGGCGTCACGCTCGCGGCAGAAGGTGTGTCGAACGCGCCGGCCACGAATCTCATCGCGCACCTCGAGGTGCCGGTGCTCGACTTCTTCCAGGTGTTCGGCAGCTACTACAAGCGAGGCATCACCACGCCCGGCGCCATCTTCCGCATCGACCCGCAGGTGCCCGACACCATCTTCTACGCGGGCGCGCGCCTGAAGATCCTCCCGTTCCTCTTCGTGAACGGCCGCGCCTACCAG
>JALOQF010000510.1 GCA_025459425.1 Myxococcaceae bacterium
GTCGAGGGCGTGCCTCTGCCCTCACGCGCGAGCCTTCTCGACCTCCGCCGCCATTCGTCGTGACCCGCGGCCCCTGGTCCGAGCGAAGCACCAGCTCGCCACTGGTTGCTCAGCTGACCAGGCGCTCGAGCGCGACGAGCGTGTCGCTTGCAGCCAGCCGACGCTCGAGCGCCTCGGCGATGCGGTCGTCGCTCCACACGGCTTCGAAGAAGCCTTCAGAGAGTCGGCTGCTGAACCAACCGGCCATGAGCGCCATGGCCGCCTCTTTCCCGCTGGATGCTGGCGGCGACGGACGACCAGCGAGGAACTGTGCGACGTGGGCCGACCAGTCCGGGTGGGCCTCATCGACCGCCGCGACGACCAGACGCTCGAGCGTCTGCTTGCCTGGCAAGAGCGGTGACACGTCGTCTGCGACCCAGCAGGCGAGACTCCCGATCGAAAGTCCGGGCCCGGCAAAGGCGTTCGCGAGCGTCGGGTGGCGAACGAGGGTCGGCTCCGCGCCGAAGAGGTTGTCCAGCCTCCCAGCGAGCGGTCCGCGCCAATCGACTCCGACGTCGACATCTGGGTCACGAATCATCAGCAAGACGTCGACGGGTCTCGTCGGCGCATCGTTGATGAACACGCGAACCGTCTTCAGCAGCGCTGCGTCGCCCTGCGCCGGAACGAGGCGAAGAAACGCACCCGACGCGGTCTTGAACGCATACTGGCCGCCCTTCACCTGTGCGCCCCAGGGGTCCTTCGGTGCAGGTTGACCGCTCGCGCCCAGAGAGACGCAGCCACGCCGCTCGATGAAGCCCTTCACGAAGGCCCGGTCGAGAAAACCCTCGACGACGACGACCCGCTGCCTCATCGAAGCTCGAGTTCCGCGTCGAGGCGCGCAGTCGCGACGAGGTCCCCGCTGAAGCTGCTGCTGGTCAAGCGACCGTCGTTCAGCGCGAGACGGTGAACCGACAAGGACTGCTGCAGGTCCAGCTCGGTACAGACGCCGACGAGGGCATCGATGAACTCGAGGCTGTGGGTTGCGAGCACGACTTGATTCACGGGCGTTCCATGCGGCGCGACGGTTCTGGCCAGAGCGTTCGCGACGAGCCGCATCGCGCCGAAGTGCAGATGGGTCTCGGGCTCTTCGACGATGATCAGCGAACCAGGTTGCACCCCAAGTTCGAGCGAAAGCAGAACGGCATTTCTGACGCCATCGCCAGCGAGGGACAGCGGAACGGCGCCCGTCGCGTAACTGACGTGAAGCGTCGGGATGTCGTTGAGCGTGAGGATCTCGATGTCTTCGGCAGTCGGGACGAGCGCCCGAAGCATCTCGAGAACGACCTTCTTTCGACCAGCGAGCCGCGCTGCGGAATAGAGCTGGGTGGCGGTCTGTCGCCGAGTCTGTCCCGTTCGCTGATCAACGAACCGGACCTCGGTCGGCTGAGGTGGCACGTGCGGCGAGGCGCTCCAACCGCGACGAGAGTTGGCGCGATCCCCTTGAACGACTCCAAGTCGTCGGGCGACCTGGCCCGACCCGAGTGGTGGGTCGTCAAAGAGAGCCAGGCCCTCCGATTCGAGCACGAAGCGGAGGGTCCGCCTCCCTTCTACGCCCCCGATCGCGACGGACGATTCGGCTTGAGTCCGTTTCGAGTGGAGGAACCACTCTGGTCTCAGATGAAGGTCATCAGCCCCGCGGCGCCGAAGTGAGTCTTCGAGTGCCTCGACGGGAGCGCGGGAAGCACCGATTTCGAGCGCATCGAGGACCGTGCTCTTGCCGCAGCCGTTCCGACCCACCAGAACCGAGAGCGGAGAAAGGCCAGCCAGGCGGCCTTCACGAATTCCTCGGATGTGACTGAGCTCGATCTCGGTAATCAAGTGTCCACCTCGGCCGAACCCTACCGCGGGGCCCTGCGAGCGAACAGGAACTGACCGCCCCCGGCGACCTCACGAATCCGGGGCCACCAGCGCCGGTGGGTTCAGCGCCGCGAGCGCCTCGGCCCACTCACGATTGGCACACTCGAGCGTGACCTGGCCTCCGTCGAACGACACCTCGACGCTGGGCTCGAACACGAAGACGAAGACCGCCGCCACCAGGAAACCGCCCAGCGCCGCGCCCGGCAGCCAGGACACGAGCTCGAGGAATCTCAGCGCGGGGAACCTCGGCACCACCCACTCGGCCACGAGGCGCTGCGTCCACCAGGCGCAGGCCGTGCCGACGCTCAACATGAGGCCCCGGCGCAGCAGCAGGCCCGCGAGCACGAACCAGCCGCAGCGTCGGCAGGTCGGCACCCGCACGGCTTCCCAGGGCTTGTACTCGACGAGGCGGGTGGTGCCCGACGCAGGGCCCAGACACCGCACGCACGTCGTCGGAAACCGGAGCGCCGCGCGCGACAGCGTGACGTCGAAGCTCACGCCGTCGGCTGGGCTTCCGCCGCCACCGACTCGTCCGCCTGCCGGCGCCGGTTGAAGTCGAAGAGGCTGGTGAGCCCCACGTAGAGGTACCCGAAGCAGAACAGCACCAGGTACGGCATCGACGTGTAGATGTCGCGCGAGGCGGCGTACCAGATGGACGCCGCGAAGTAGGCGGCGAAGCCCAGCTCGACGAAGGGCACCCACGTGCGCCGGCCCTTGTAGGCCTTCTTCACCTTCTGCACCTTGTTGCCCTCGCTGCCCGTCTTGGGCGTGCGGGCGAACTCGCTCTCCTGGTGCAGCAGGGCCTCGATGACGGCGCGCGACTGGTTGATCGACAGGCCGATGCCGAGGCTCATCAGGAACGGGAGGTACTTGATGCGGTCCCACCAGCCGAGGCCGAGCTCGCGCACCGTGGCGATGTAGAAGAAGCTCACCGACGCGGTCGCCGCGAGGAACACCGGCAGATCGAGGAAGAGCGTCTGGTACATGCCGTGCTGGAAGCGCACGAACATCGACATGGGCATCATCACCGCCAGCAGCACCATGAGTGGGTAGGCGATGTTGTTCGACAGGTGGAAGAAGGCCTCGCGCTTGACGTGGAACGGCAGGTCGCTCGTGAGGATCGTCGGCAGCAGCTTGCGCGCCGTCTGAATCGAGCCCTTCGCCCAGCGGTGCTGCTGGGACTTGAAGGCGTTCATGTCGACCGGCACCTCGGCTGGCGAGATGATGTCGGGCAGGAAGGTGAACTGCCAGCCCTTGAGCTGCGCGCGGTACGAGAGGTCGAGGTCTTCGGTCAGCGTGTCGTGCTGCCAGCCGCCCGCGTCGATGATGGTGGCCCTTCGCCACACGCCCGCGGTGCCGTTGAAGTTGAAGAAGCAGCCCGAGCGGTTGCGCGCGGTGTGCTCGATGATGAAGTGCCCGTCGAGCAGAATGCTCTGCGCCTGCGTCAACAGCGAGAACTCACGGTTGAGGTGGCCCCAGCGCACCTGCACCATGCCCACCTTCTCGTCGACGAAGAAGGGCACCGTGCGCTCGAGGAACTCGGGGCCCGGCACGAAGTCGGCGTCGAAGACCGCGACGAACTCACCCTTGGCGAGGTGCAGCCCGTTCTCGAGCGCACCGGCCTTGAAGCCCTGCCGGTTGGTGCGGTGGACGTAGACGATGTCGATGCCCTGCGCCTTCCACTTGTCGACCACCGCCTTCGCCAGGGCCGTCGTCTCGTCGGTCGAGTCGTCGAGCACCTGCACTTCGAAGCGATCACGCGGGTAGCGGATCTGGCAGACGGAATCGACGAGCCGCTGCACCACGTACATCTCGTTGAAGATGGGCAGCTGCACCGTCACCCGCGGCCACTCGGTGAGCGGCGCCTTCGGGGTCGGTAACTGAAACTTGTGCCGGTAGTACAGGTACGCCATTCGGTACCGGTGCGACCCATAGGTCGACAGCACGGCCAGCACGCCGAAGTACACGCACAGGAACAGAATCTCGGCGACGCTCATCTCGGCCAGAACCTCGCAACCGCCCGGAATTCCAACAAAACCCCTCCCGGGACCAAGGGCCGCTCGTTCTAGGGAGGTTGGAACGCCGTGTCAAAGTGATCCGTCATGGCCTCCGTCGGCCCACCGGCGACGGGCGGCGTCGAGCCAGTCGGCCGGGGCGGGGAAGCCAGCATCGCGCCACGCCGGAGTCATGGCCTCGGCGCGGGCCTGAACGTCGAGGTCAAGTCGGACCCGCAGCTTCTCGAGGCACACCGGGCAGGGCTCGAGCGGGGTGCGGTCGGCCTCATCGAGCGAGTTGCTGCCGTTCATCACGCACTCGAAGGCCACGCAGTGGGCGAGGCCGAGCATGTGGCCGAGCTCGTGCGCGCCGGTG
>JALOQF010000008.1 GCA_025459425.1 Myxococcaceae bacterium
CGTCTTCCACCTCACCGCCGACGCCGCGCTGGAAGGCATCGATGAAGCCACCGACGAGGGCGAGCACGGCCTCCTGCTCGTCGAGGCCCGCGCGCACGCCGTGAACGGTGGTCGCCAGGCGCTTGACCCCCTCGCGCTGCCCGAGCGCCAGCATTCGGCCGGCGAGCTGGCGAAGCTCGTGGTAGCGCAAGAGCCCCAGCCGCGGAGTGCCGAAGATGGCGGCCTTCGGTGACGTCAGCGCGCCGTGGGTGTCGAAGACCTTCACCTCGCCAGCCGACACCTCGAAGGCGGTGAAGCTGCCGCCCGTTCGCAGCGTGATGGCCGACACCGCGGCCTCGTCGGCCCCGTAGAACGCCTGCGCGTGTTTGAAGCACGCGACGTCTGCGGCGGTCTTCAGCACGTCACCGTCGAGCAGATGAACGTCGATGGACGAACGCACGGCGAAGAGGCCTCCCTCGCAGGGAAGAAAGACGTCAGTGCGAGCCAGCGTACGACGGCTCGATCGCGAGCGTCTCTTTCTTGAGCGCTTCGTCGTCGGGCACGTCGGGCCCGAGCATGTACCAGTCGAGCTTCAAGGTGCGCCCGCTGACGAGCTGCTTCACCTTCTTCGCCTGCTCGTCTCGCCGGGCCTTCATGTCGTTGCGCAACGAGGCGAGGGCCTTCTTCGACTCGACGTCGGTGGCCTTGCTCATGCGCTCGTCGATCGACGTGAGCTGCCGGTCGAGGTTGGCGAGCAGCTCCTCGTCGCGTGACGCCTCGTTGAGGTCGGTGAAGACGCCCTTCTTGCCAGCGAGGCCCAGCGTCAACACCGCCAGCGCCCGGCCACGATCGCCCGACGCGAGGACGAAGGCGTCGCGCACCCGCTGCGGTGGCGCCGAGCCGCGGTACTCGCCCGACTGCACCACGAGGTCGACCTTGCCCGACAGCTGCTCGGCGATGGCCATGGCCTCGAGGTAGCCACCCGTCGCCACCACCACGGTGAGATCGCGCGCGGGGAGCTTCGGCAGCTCGGCCGAGAGCGCCTCGATGGCGTTGAGCGAGGTGACGTTCGGCACGCCGGGTACGTCACCCAGGCCCGAGGTCGCCAGCAGCGCCACCTTGACGCCCTCGTGCGTGAAGACGAGCGACGTGGGGAAGAGCGGCTTGCCGGTGTCCTTCGCGCGCAGGCTCGTCGACACCAGCGGCACCTGGGCCTTCTTCGCCTCGTCGACGAGGAACGGCACGCCGCCCAGCAGATCCTTCTGGCCGACCGCGAGGGCCTTCGTGCCCATGGCGCCCGAGGCCTTCAAGATGAACCGCGCCCGCTCGAGCTCGGCCGGCGCGTTGCTGCCGGGGGCACGGAACAAGGCGTTTCCGGCGTCGAGGAGCACCTGGCTCCCGCCGATCTGCTTCAGCTTCGTCTTGCGCCTGGCCAGACCGCCAGTCGGGTTCGCGCGTCACCCACAGGGGGCGACTTCGCCCCCACCATCTCCCTGGAAGACGAAGGTGACCGTCTTCGGCGCGGCCAGCACCGACGAGGCGAACAGCGCGGCGAGCACGAGTGACTTCACTTCTTGCCTCCCTTGCCCGCGGGCTTCTTCTCGAGATCGGCCAGGCGCTGTCTGGCGAGCTTCGCGCTCTCGCTCTTCGGGTGCTGCTTGAGCAGCTCGTTCAAGGCCAGCTTCGCCTCGTCCATCATCTTGAGCTCCTTGAAGCAGTCCGACGAGCGCAGGTAGGCGGTGGGGGCGCTCTTCGTCTTCGGGTGCTCCTGCAGCACCTTGCCGTACTCGTAGAGGGCCTCGCGGCACTTCGTCTCGAGGAAGAGGATCTCGCCCAGCGCGAAGTGGGCCTCACCCACCTGCTCGTCACGCGGCCACTTCTTGAGGAACTCGGCGAAGAGCTTGCGGGCCACGTCGTTCTCACCGGCCTTCGCCTTCTCCTCCGCGAGCGTGAAGAAGGCCTTCGGGTCGTCGGGCTTCTTGAGCTCTTCCTTCTTCGGCTCGTCGGGCTTCGTCGTGGTCGGCGCGGACGCGGCGGTCGCCAGCTTCGCCTCGAGCTCGGCGATCTTGAACTGGTAGCTCTCCATCTGCCCGCGCAGGGTGGCCACGTCTTGAATGGCGTTGTCGACCTTCACGCCGATGTTGGCGCCAGTGGTGCGCGAGGCCTGGTCGAGCTGATCGAGCGCCGTCTTCAGCTGGGCGGTGGCCTCGTCGAGCCGGGCCTGGGTCTCGGCGAGCGCGCTCTTCAGCTTCTTGTTCTCGTCGCCGAGCGAGTCGACGCGGCTCTCGAGGAGCTGGCCCCGATCGGCCGGGAAGAAGCAGCCGGTGATGGCGAAGGTGAGCACGAGGACGCGACGCATGGCTTCACACTGTATGCACTGCGGGCCACGCCGGAAGCAGAAACCTCCTGAGGGGCCGGCCAGTGCTTCGAGCGGTGCGACGGCCAGGCCGCGCCCAGGAGGGAGCGCCCGTGCAGCGGCGGCCATCATCACCTCGCACTGACCGGCCCACTCGAACTCGGGTGTCGGTCTGCGAGGAGAGGAACGCCGTGCCCCACGGAGCATTCCCGGGCCCACCGCGCTCGGCGAGCGGACCCGGTCGAACGCCCGAGGTCAGCCCTTCGACCGCCGCCGGCGCAGCGCCTGGCCCAGCACCGCCGCGGCCAGGAGCGAGACGCCCTCGAGGCCCGACGTGCAGCCACACCCGGGCTTCGTCGCCTCGACCACCGGCGGCGCGTCGAGCCCGGCCTCGCGCACCAGCACCTCGACGCGCACCGGGTCGGAGTCGAACTGCCCATCGTTCGCCACCACCTCGAGCATCAGCGTCGCGTCGGCGTCGACGAAGGGCGCCTCGAGCGCGAGCGCGTCGGTGTCGGCGCCCGCCAGCTTCGCGGTCGGGCCGTCGACCTGCGTCCACCGGAAAGTGACGACGCGGTCGGGCGCAGCGCGGGCCACGGCCTGGATGCGGGCGATCTCACCTTCCTGCACCTCGACCCGCATCGGCGCCGTCACCAGCGGCCGCGAGGCCGAGTCGAGCACCGTCACCGTCATGCGCTGGGGCATCGACTCGATGGAGAGGTCGGTCGCCACCACGTCGAACGCGATCACCGTGTCGGTGTCGACGAGCGGCGCGTTGAAGACGCCGTTCAGCACCTCGACCTGCGGGCCCTCGCGCTGGACGAAGAGCACCGACGCCGGGTCTCCATCGGGGTCGACCGCCGTCGCCACCAGCGTCACCGCGTCACCCTCACGAACGGTCTGGTTGGGGCCCACCGTCAGCGTCGGGGCACGATTGCCCGAGCAGGTGTTCGGGTCGGCCGCGACCGAGGCGAAGGGCAGGTTGCGCAGGCCGGTGAAGGCGATGTCGTCGACTTCCCAGCCCTTGTTGGCCGCCGCGTCGTCGGAGCCGATGCGGAAGCGCACGCGCACCGTCTGCCCGGCGTACTGCGTGCCGAGGTCGAGCGTCTCGGGGTTGAACGTCGGGTAGTTCGGGCTCTTGCCCACGAAGGCCCGGCGGCCGCGCAGCGGGTTCGAGCTCTGCTGGGGAATGGCGCCGCCGTAGCCGGGCATCGCTGCCATGCCGATGTCCGTCCACGTGCGGCCGTCGACCGACAGCTCGACGGCAGCTCCGTCGTAGAACGTCGTCATGTCCTGCTCGAACTCGTAGCGGTGCTTGAACGTCAGCACGAACGGGCCGGAGCCGACGTCGAGCGGCGGCGAGATGAGGTACGTGTCGGCGGGAGACGCCGGGTTCGGGCCGAACCACCAGTGCACCGTGGCGCTCGACTGGGCGATGCGCCAGTCGCTGCCGGTGTTGCCATTGGGGTTGTTCGCCACCGTCCAGCGCGACATCGGCGCTTCGACGTCGTCGACGGCCGAGCTGTCGGGCTTCAAGTTCGAGTTGAGCCGCGCGCGGAAGTCACGCACCACCGGGCCAGGCACCGCCAGCGACGAGTCGTTCACCTCGACCCGAATCTGCCCGGCCACGAAGCCGCGCGTGCCCTTGAGCGTCACCGGCAGCGACACGGTGGCCGAGCCGAAGGGCGCCAGCGCTTGCACTGGAACCGTGGCGCCCTGCGGGAACGAGAGCCCCGTGGTGGCCGTCGACACCGCGACGGTCGAGTTCGACAGCATGCCCACGCCGACGTTCTTCACCGTCACCTTGAGCAGCCCCACCTCGTCGGTGTCGAGCGTGCCGTCCATGTCGCAGCTGGTGGAGGAGTCGTCGATGGTGACGTCGGTGATGGCGATGGCGTTGCCGACGACGAAGCTCTCGACGGCGGGGCGGTTGTCGGGCGCGTCACGATCGGGCGCGACGGCCTGCATGCCGAGGCCGCGGCGGGCGAAGGCCGCCCAGAGGAGCGCGAAGTCAGCCGGGTCGCGGGCCACGGCCGCCGCGAGAATGGCGTCGCGCGCCTCGACGAACGTGGGCATCACCGGCGTGAGTTTGTAGCCGCCCACGAGGTACCGCATCATGCGGTCCTGCGCCTGGTCGAAGGTGAGGCGCTGGCTGTCGCGCAAGAGCGCCACGTAGCACTCCCACAACATCGACGCCCACACCTCGCCCGTCTGGTGCACCTGGTTGTTGAGCGAGCCGTCGCGGCCGAACGCCGTCGGCGGCCCGGCGGGGAGCGGGACACCGCGCTGGATGTGCTGGAACGTCAGCGCGTTCTTCGCGAAGTCGACCGAGTACGGCAGGCGGCGCACGCCGAAGTAGTGGCCGTTCGACGACGTCGCCGCCGTCGTGTACCCGCCCACCGGCCACGTGCCCGTCCAGTTCGCGTTCGACGGCACGTTGAGGTCGTCGGCCTTCACCATCATCAGGAGCGCGTGGAAGTCCGACCAGCCCTCGCCCATGCCGACGCTCTGCTGCGACGACAGGCCGTTGCCATCGCCGATGAGGCGGTTCGAGATGTAGTGGCCCCACTCGTGCGCGACGATGGCGTTGTCGAGAGTGCCGTCGCGGTCGGTCGTCGAGGTGCGGAAGAGCGTCACCATCGGCGGCGTCGAAGCCGAGATGGCTCCGCGCAGCGTCATGCCGCCGGTGCGGGTGACGCTCATCGCCGGAATGGTGGTGTTCGGCATCGGCGTGCCCACGAGGTCGGGCGGCCGCGACGACATCTGGATGTCGGCGATGATGACGCCCACCGCGCCGTTCATCTGCGCGAGCTGCACCTTCTGCACGAAGGTGCAGTTGCCGCGGTCGATGAGCGCGATCTTCCCGGCCACCGGCGTCGTGAAGTTCGCCTGGCAGGCGTCGTGGATCGACCCGTTCATGCCCGATGGATCGCCGTCGTCGACCAGCACCAGCTCGCCGGTGACGTTGTACTGCTGCGGGCCGAAGCTCGCGCCGTTCGAGGTGAGGGTGGTGCCGTTGAGCGTGAGGCGCTCCGACGAGGTGCCGTCGAAGATGTACATCTGCATGCGGGGCCGCGCGCCGTCGCTGGGCGTCGACATGTTGGCGTTGCTGCGGCCCGAGTTGTCCTGCGCCTCGGAGTTGATGGGGTCGTTCTCACGCCCGCCGCGGCCGTAGTTGCTGACCTGCGCGTTGCCCGCCCGCTCGTCGAAGCCCTTGTCGTAGTACCAGTCGTGGAAGAAGTTGACGTTGTAGAAGAGCTGCGTGGTCGCGGCCATGCGCTGCTCGGGGTTCACGTCGGGGTTCTGGGTGACGTCGTAGAGGCGATCGAAGACGCCGGCGTCGGTCATCGTCGCCGCGAGGTCGCCCATGCCGAAGCCGTTGGGCCGCACGATGTCGGCGTAGGCGAAGGTGTTGTTGCCCTCGGTGCGCGTGGCGTTCGCCGGCAGCCAGGGGTCCATGGTGCTGATGGGCCCGAAGTCGCGGCTGACGAGCTCCTGCGGCACGAAAGCAGGCTGGAAGCCGTTGGGCGTCCCGGCGGGGTGCGGCGTGGGCGAGTTGCCCGAGGGTCCGTCGTACGGCAGGCCCAGGCCCGAGGGGTCGGCCCACACCCGGTACTCGGCGTCGGCGGTGAGGTTCTTCTCGTAGAGCACCTCGCCGGAGCGCGCCGAGACGACGTACGAGAAGTAGCGCGAGTCGGTGTCGCCCTCGTTGAGCTCGACCTCGACGTAGAAGCCCGGCTCGAGGCCCTCGGGGAGCGGGAAGTACACCTGGCGCGTGCGCACCGGCGTGGGCTCTCCGCGCAGGCGGTAGAGCTGGTAGCCGTCGCGGTACGAGAGCGCCGACAGCTCCGTCGACTCGACGCCGCGGCCCGACAGCGCCGTGATGGCCGTCAGCGCCGCGGTCGGCGCCGAGAGGTTGAACGCGCCGAGCGGCTTCGTCTGCGGCGTGAGGTACCCCGAGATGGCGACGGGCACGAAGTCCTTCGTCATGGCGACCTTCACCTCGTCACGGAAGACCGGAACGCCGCCGACGTCTTGCTGGAAGGTGGCGATGACGGCGCCCTGGTCGTCGAGGGCGTGCAGGTGAGACAGGCGAGCCTCGGCCCACCGCGCGCGGTCGGCGCGATAGAGTTCGGCGTGCGTGAACAGCGTGCGCCGCGCGACGTGCTCTGCCGAAAGCCCCATGTCCTTCGGGGTGCGCGCGCCCGCCGGGGGCTGGCCGACCCAGAAGAACGTCGGCACACCGAGCCGGCGCTCCGTCGACGAGATGAACCCGGCGCCCACGGCTGCGCGCGCCATCGGCGAGAGCTCGATCAGCTCCGGCACGTCACGCGCCTCACCGCGCGAAAGAAACGCGTCGCGGCGGGGGACCTGCGCGACGGCAGCGCTCGCGCAGAGCGCGGCGACGAGGGTGAAGCGGCGGTTCATGGTGGCTCCCAGGCGTGTGACGGTGCCCGACATCGGCGGCGCGAGAAATACCGACACGCACTTCACATTTCAATGCCGGGGATTAAGAAAATCAGCCACTTGCGCGATAGAATCATGCCGACACGAAACTGACACCCTGACATTCCCGTCGGGGTGGGCTGCTGTGGGCAGGTCGATCTTTCGGCGGGTTAAGGGCCTTGGCCAATGACAGGGAACCGTCACCATGTCGGATGAAGTGGGAAAGCTCGCGTCGGCCATCGACGCCGCGCCGGACGATCCGCAGGGCTACGCGGTGTATGGCGATTGGCTGTCGCAGCAGGGCGATCCGCGCGGTGAGCTCATCGCCCTGCAGCTGTTGCCTTCGCTCGACCGCAAGCAACGCGAGCGCGTGAAGGCGCTGTTGTACGAGCCGACGATTCGGTGCCTGCCGGGCCCGCTCGCGCACTGGCGCTGGGGCTTCGTGCACACCGCGACGCTGCTGCGGCCGACGACGGCGACCGACCAGGTCGACCTCGGCGCGTTGCTGAGGCACCCCTCGATGCGCTTCGTGCGGGCCTTCACGCTGGGGCAGGAGCCGCTCTCCACCGCCCTCGCGACGCTCGCCGCGAACGCGCCGCGGGTGCTGTCGGCGCTCACCCTCTACGCGCCGCGCGAGTTCGACCTCTCGCTCGTCCCGACGACGCTGCCGTCGCTGCGGCGGCTGGGGCTGTCGGTGCCGCAGATGACGGGCCGCCTGCCACTTCTCCCCGGGCTGCGCGCGATCGAGCTGGCGTACGCCGACTTCGGGCAGGCCCACGACGAGCTGCTCTTCGGGGCGAACCGGCTCACGCTCACCGAGGTGAAGCTCGTGGTGTCGCTCGAGCCCGAGCGCGCGCTCCTCGACGCCGTCTTCTCGCTGCCGAACCTGTCGACGTTCACGCTCGAGGCACAGCGGGTGGGCGCGACGCTCCTCGAGGCGCTCGAGCAGAGCCCTGCGATGGAGCGGCTCACCCGGCTCGACCTCATGCGCAGCGGCCTGTCGGAGCGCGCCGCAAAGAAGATGCTGGCGCTGACGCGGCGCATGCCCCGGCTGACGGAGCTGGTGCTGGGCGACCCCGCGTGGGACTGACGCGTGGCCCCACGCACCTCGAGGCGTGACGTCTCGTGCTTCTGGCCTCTTTTCGATGCGGCGCGACTGCCGCCCGTCGCGGGCCTGCCTTCGAGACGACGCCACAGCCTCGGGGCGCCGACGACGCGTCAGGCCCTCGAATCACCGGGCGCGTCTCCGCTTGTCGGACTGAGCCGCGGCGAAGAAGCTCTGGAGCACTGATGCAGGGCGCGTGTTCTCGACGACCGGTGATGTCCTTCTGCGCGCGCTGGGCGGTGGCGCTGGCGATCTTCGTCGCGACCGGCTGTCGCGTCGTCTCGAGCGGCGCAGACGAGCGCACCGACGCCCTCCTCTCCGACTACCGCTCCCGGAGCGCGAAGACGTTCCCGGCGGCCGAGGTCGTCTGGACGCCGAGCTGGCGGAGCGGCGAGTTCACCGTGCACGCGCTCACGAAACAGCAGCTGACGGTGCTCGAGCGGGTGAGCGTCTTTCAGCAGGCCGGCCAGGAGCGGGTGCGTGTTTCGGTCGACCGGCTCGGCGCGAACGAGCGCCTGCGCGTGCGGTTGACGCTCGGCCGCGCGCCCCGCGACGGAGAGCGCCTCGACGGCCTGGTGACCGAGGCCTGGGTACGGCGCGACGATCGACCCGAGGTCCACCACCTCGGCGAAGTCCCCGCTGAGGTGGTGGCGCTCGTCAACGCCGCCATCGAGCGCCCGCGCGCCGACTCGAGCCCCAGGACGCTCACGGTGCCCGCGGGGACGTTCGAGGGGTGCATCGGCGGCGTGCACGGAGGCGTGCCGCTCTCCGGCGTCGTGCAGCAGGAGCGCGGCGACGTCCTCCGCGAGCTGCTCGAGTTCGGCGACGACGACTCCGGGTGGTTGTACTGAGCGCCGAATGAACTTCCACGACGCAGTCCTCCATCGAGTCGTCTGGGACGAGCTGCGAGTGCTGCACATCGAACTCCGCGAAGTGCCGACGGTCGGCAGCGTCACGCTCCGAATCGTGGGCTGCAGCGAGTTCTTCTCGAGCGGCGAACTCGAGCCCGACTGGTTCTTGAGCGACGTGGTCTTCATCGGCCGCGAGGGCGTGATCACTCCGCCGTGGACCGGCCCGCGACAGGTCTGGCGAACCATCGTCCTCGGCACCAACGGTGCCTACTTCGAAGTGGTCTACGGAACGGTCGAGTTGATTCTGCCGTGACGTTCCGGCTCGAAGCGTCGGTCGGCGTCTCGCAACAGCAGCGAGGCCGTGAGCGGCACCTTGCCCCGCTGACCGGAGAGCGTCGACGAGGGCGGTCCGTCGTCAGCGCAGCGCAGGGCGATCACCCTGCATCAGCTCTGGTGACGCCCGACACCCGATCCCGCCGCTCGAGTGCGCGCCGACAGGCGGCCGCGAGGCGCTCCGGGTTCAAGAAGAACGGCGTCGCGCGCGCGCGGCCAGACTCGAGCACGGCCAGCGCCCGCCGGTACTCCGTCGCCGCGTCGGCGCGAAGGCCTTGCTGATCGAGCAGCAGCGCCAGGCAGTAGCGGGCGGCGGCGAGGTCTGGCGCGAGGTAGAGCGCCTTGCGCAGGCCCGCCTCGGTCTGCGCGTCGCCCTGCCCCGCCGCCGCCCACTCCATCACCAGCGAGAAGAGCGCTTCGCCCTCCTGCTCCGGAGACGTCGCCACCGGCTCGTCGCGCGGTGGTGGCGGAGCTTTGGCCACCGGCGGTACCGGCGCACTCGGCCTCGGCGGCGGCAGCGCCTCGATGGGTGGTCGCGGCAAGCCGGGCCGCCGGGGCGCGTAGAAGAACGTGCCGCCCACGCGCACCGTCTCGAGATCGGCCCTCGGCTTCAGAATCGGCTCCGCCGCCGACAGCACCAGCGTGCCCGAGGGCGCGAGCCGCTCCGCGAGGGCGCCGACGGTGCGCTCCGCGGCCTCGGGCGTGAAGTAGATGAGCACGTTGCGGCACATGATGACGTCGAAGCCACGCGCCGCCTCGGCGAACGGGTACGGCGTCTCCATCAGGTTGTGCTGCAGAAAGCGCGCGCGCCCCGCGAGCCGCTGCGACAGGCGGAAGACCTCGCCCTCGCGCTCGAAGTGCTGCGCCGCGAGGGGCCCTGGAACGCGTCGCATCGCCTCGGCCGAGAACGCCAGCGTGCGGGCCCGCGCGAGCGCCAGCGACGACAGATCCGTGCCCAGCACGCGACTGTCGGGGTGCGCCCCCACCCGCGCCAGGAGCAGCAACAACGTCGCCACCTCTTCCCCCGTCGCGCAGCCCGCGCTCCAGAGCTCGAGCGGCCGCCCCTCCCGCACGAGCGGGGCGAGCACGTGGTGCTCCAGCGCCTCGAGCTGCCCTTCGTCACGGAAGAGATCGGTCTTGTGCACCGACGCCGCCGACAACAGCGTCAGCAGGTCCCTCGCGCCCTCGCGCCCATCGAGGTGCGCCACCAGTTCGAGCGCCGTTCGCCCCTCGAGCAGGGGCCGCGCGGCCTCGGCGACGCGCTCACGCTGCTGTCGCGACAGCGCGCTCCCACTGCGCCGCGTGACGAGCGAAAAGAGCGGCTCGAGCCCTTCCATCACTTCGTCGGATCCTGCCCGCGCGACAGCTTCAGCAGGGCGCGGCCGACGTCGTCTCCGTGAATGACGTGGTCGATGACGCCCTTCGCGATCGCCGCGCCCGGCATGCCGAAGACGACGCACGACTCCTGGCTCTGGGCGATCGTCTTGCCACCGGCTGCGCGGATGGCCGCCATGCCGTCGACGCCGTCGATCCCCATGCCGGTGAGGATGACGCCCACCACGCGCTTGCCGTAGGCCTTCGCGGCCGACTCGAGGAGGAGCGTCGCCGACGGCAAGTGGCCGTCTCGCGGCTCGCCGGGCTGCACCGACACGCGGCCCCGCGAGGGAATGGTGACGTGGAACCCCGACGGCGCGATGAGCACGGTGCCGGGCGCGAGCAGATCGCCGTCCTTCGCCGAGCGCACCTTGAGCTTCGCCGAGGTGCCCAGCCACCCGACGAGCGAGTCGGCGAAGGCCGCGTTGATGTGCTGCACCACCACCACGGGCGCTGGAAAGTCGGCCGGCAGCTCGCTCACCAGCTTGTGGACGACCTGCGGGCCGCCCGTCGAGCTCGCCACCACCACCAGCCCGACGGGAGACGCGCCGACGGGCGCCACCTCGGGCAGGGCCTGCGAGCTCGAGGCGGTGGCCGTCGCGAAGCCTCCGGTGGCGGGCTTCTTCACGCCGCGCAGGTGACGAATCACCTTCACCGTCGAGAGCAGCTTCACTTCGCGCGCGAGGTTCCACGCCTCGGGCCCGGCGTCGAGGGCCGGCTTGACCTGCAGGGCGAGCGCCCCGGCCGCCAGCGCCCGGTGGGTCAGCTCCGGCGCCTGGTTCCGCGGGTCGGCCGTCAGCACCAGAATCGGCGTCGGCGTCTCGCTCATGATGCGCTCGCACGCCGAGAGCCCATCGAGCACCGGCATGTCGACGTCCATCGTGACGACCTGCGGCTTGAGCTCGGCCACCTTGCGAATCGCCTGCTCGCCGTTCTCGGCCTCGCCGACCACCTCGATGTCCGCGTCGCGGGTGATGGCGTCGATGATGAGCTGCCGACACAGCGGAGAGTCGTCGACGACCAGGACCTGACACTTCCGGCTCATGGGTGCTCCAACAGGTAATCCAGCCCGACCGGGGTGGCCATCCCATCCACGAGTCTAGGCGAGCAGTCGCGCGACGACGTCAACGAGATCCTGCCTCACCAGGTCACCCTTGGTGACGTACCCGTCGGCGCCGGCCTCCATGCCTCGCCGGCGGTCCTGGTCGCTGCCGCGGGTGGTGACGATGACGACGGGCAGGCTCTTGAGCGTCGGGTGGCCCTTGAGCCGGCGCGTCAGCTCGAGGCCATCGACGCGTGGCATCTCGAGATCGGTCACCACCAGATCCACCGCCTCGCGCTGCAGCCGCTCGAGCGCCTCGGCCCCGTCGACGGCCTCGGCGATCTCGTAGCCCACCGACTCGAGGAGCGAGACGAGCAGCTCGCGTGTCAGCGGCGAGTCGTCCACCACCAGCACCCGGCGCTTGCGCACCTCGGCGCGGGCCGACACGTCACTCGCGAGCCGCAGCTCACGGCCATGCGCGGTCGCGACCAGGTGCGGCGCCGACAGCACCATCGCGAGCGAGCCGTCGGGCAACTGCGTGGCACCCGACAGGTGGGCGAAGCGGGCGAGCAGGCCCCTGAGCGGGAGGATCGCCTGCGTGCGCTCGTCGAGCACCCGGTCGATGCCGATGGCCGCCGTCTGCCCGCGGCCCCGCACCACCAGCACCACCTCGCCGTCGGCCACGGCCCGCTCGGGCGCCCCTCCGAGAATGGAGGCGATCGACGAGTACGGGAGCACCTGGTCGTCCAGCACCACCGTCGGCTTGCCGGCGATCTCGCGGGCCTGCCCCTGTGAGACCTGCACCGCGCGCAGCACGCTCGCCGCGGGCAGACAGAAGCGCTCGTCGCCCGTCTGCACGAAGAGCACCGGCGCCACCGTGAGCGACAGGGGCGCCCGCACCTCGAACACCGCGCCCAGCCCCGGCGTCGACGTCACCGTCACCTCGCCGCCGATCTGCGCGAGCCGCGTCTTCACCACGTCGAGGCCGACGCCGCGGCCCGACACGTCGGTCACCTCGCGCTTCGAGGTGAAGCCGGGCAGGAAGACGAGATCGATGGCCGCCAGCTCGGTGAGGCCCGCCGCCGTGGCTTCGTCGACGAGGCCCTTCTTCACCGCGACCGCCTTGAGGTCCGCCGCCCGCAGCCCGCGCCCGTCGTCCTTCACCCGAAGCACCAGCCGCTCGCCCTCGCGGCGCGCCGTCAGCGTGAGCTGCCCCCGGGGCGACTTACCGGCCTCGACGCGCTCCTCGCGGCTCTCGAGGCCGTGATCGATCGCGTTGCGCACCAGGTGCAACAGCGGGTCGCGCAGCACGTCGAGCACCGTGCGATCGACGCGCTCGTCTTCGCCCTCGACGACCAGCTCGACCTCCTTGCCGAGGTCCTTCGACAGCTCTCGCACCATGCGGGGGTACGGCTCGAAGAGCACGCCCAGCGGCAACATGCGCAGCGCCTGGATCTCTTCGGACAGCACGGTGAGCTCGCGCGCCTCGTCGGTCTGGATGAGGGTGTGCAGCCGGGTGAGATCGCCCGATTGCTCCTTCGCGCGGGAGAGCCGGGTGACGAGCTCCATCGCCGCGGGGCCCAGGTCTTCGGCGAGGCGCTGGAGCTGCGCGAGCTCCTTCGCCAGCACCCGCTGCCGGCTCGCCGCGAGCTCCCGCCGGCGCCCCACCTGCTGGAGCGACGTCACCGCGCTCGTCAGCACCTCGAGGCTCTGCTGGCTGATGCGAATGGTGGCGTCGGCGCGCCCGTCGGCCTGCGGCGCAGGTGCGGGGGTGGGCGGCGCGGCGGGCGCGGCCTTCGTGGGCCCTGCGGGAGCGGGCGGCGCGCTGGGCACGGGCGCGGAGGCCGGGGCCGACTCGGGCTGCGGGGCTCCGGCGGCGACGCGCGCCTGCTCCTGCACGATGGTGTGGCCGAGCCACTCGAGCACCCGAGGCAGCTCCACGGGCGCGCCCTGCGTCGCACCGGCCAGCACCGCCACTGCGTCCGAAGCGACGAGGAGCGCGTCGACGGTGCCTGGCCCGAGGGCGTAGCCGAGCGGCTCGACGGTGCGCACCAGCTCCTCCATCTGGTGCACCAGGGTGTTTACCTCGGCGAAGCCCATCATGCGGGCCTCCCCTTTGAGCCCGTGCAGCTCGCGCAAGGTGGCCTTCCCGGCCTCCGGGTCGCCCATCGCCTCGAGCGACATGAGGAACCGGTTCACCTTCGCCAGGCGCTCCACGACCAGCTCGCGGAACTGCGCGAGCAGCTTGTCGCGGCTCGAGCTCATGCGCGGGCCTGGAACCGCTGCACCACCTCGGCGAGGGCGGCCGAGAGCGTCTCGAGCCGCTCGTTGGCGGCGGTGAGCTGCCGGGTGTTGGCGAGGCTCTGCTGCGTGATGCCGAGAATGTCGGCCATCGCCTCGGCGAGCTGATCGGTGCCCGTCTGTTGCTGCTGGGTGGCGAGGCTGATGGTTCGCACCGCGTCGGACGTCTGGCGGGCGCTCTGGGCGACTGCCGACAGGGCGCGGGACACCTCATCGGCCAGCGCCGTACCGCTCTCGGTCAGCACCCGCGCGCGCTCCGTGGCCTCGGACGTCTGGCGCGTCGCCGTGCGGATCTCGCCGATGAGCTCTTCGACCTCGGCCGTCGACTCGAGCACGTTCTCAGCCAGCCGCCGCATCTCGGTGGCGACCAGCGCGAAGCCGCGCCCCACCTCTCCGGCCCGCGTGCCCTCGAGCTCGGCCGACAGCGCCAGCAGATCGCTCCGGTCGGCGACGGTGTTGATGACGTCGACGATGCGGCCGATCTGCTGCACGCGCCCCGCGAGCCGCTCGACGGCGGCGGCGATGGAGCGGTTGTCCTGGCGCATGCGCTCGATGGCGGCGCGGAAGGCGTCTGACGTCGAGAGCCCCGACTCGGCGGCCTCGAGCGTCTTCTGCGCGAGCTCCTGCACGCTGGCGGCGCTCGAGGCGATCTGCCGCGCGCTTTGCGCCAGCTCCTCGGTGGTGGCCGACGTCTGGTTGAGCGCCGCGGCCTGCTCCGCCGCGCCCACCTCGGACGCCGACGACGCCTGCTTGAGCACCCGGGCCGCCGTGCCGATGCGCGCCGTGGCCGCCGACAGCCGCGACACCAGCCGCACCAGCCGCTCCTTGAGGCGCGAGAAGACGTTACTGATGAGCCACACCTCACCGTCGCCGGGAATGAGCCGGGCTGCGTCGAGGCGCCCCTGGGCGAGGGCGCCGGCCTCGTCGGCCACCTGCTGCAGCGGCCTGGCGATGAGGCCCGCGCCGACGAAGGCCGCCACCGCCGCCATCAGCGCGGACACCACGATGAGCGCGCCGGCCTTCACCACCGTCGCCACCTCGGCGCCGGCGAGGAACCCGTCACGGCTGGCGACGTCGAGCTCGAGCCACCCCTCGATGAGCTCTTCTCCCAGCACGCGGGTGACGTCGATGGTGACGAGCGAGGGGAGCCCCACCATCACCACGGTGAAGCCCACCAGCCGCGCCCCGATGGACACCGACGGCACCTCGAGCGAGGCGATGACGGCGTCGGGCGAGAGCCCCTCGGACAGGCGCTCGACGACGTCGTGCGAGCGCCGGCCCACCAGCAGCCCGACCACCACGGCCGCCATGGGGCCGAACAACAGGCCCAGCACCAGCACGCGCCCCGCGAGCGCCACCGGCGCGCCCGCCACCAGCACCAGGAGCCCCGCCAGCGCCGCCACCGCGCCCAGCCAGACGACGATGCCGAGCCGCGCGATGACGTCGGGGAACCGTCGAGCCTCGTCGATGGCCGCCAGCCGGTTCGCCTCGGTCACCGCGAGCTGCCCCGACGAGAGCCCGCGGAGCGTCGACAGCCGCGTCGCCGCGATGAACTCGGCCAGCCCGACGCCGACGCCCGCCACGCCCACCACCAGCAACCAGAAGAGGCCCGTCAGCTCGTCGTCGAAGCGGAAGGTCGCCGCCGCGTACTGGGCCGCGAGCAGCGCCACCAGGCTGTTGCCCAGCGTCGAGGGCAGCATGAGCCACCGGGCCCGGCCGGGCAGCCACTCGGCGAGCGTCACGCGCGGCCTCCGAAGGTGTCGACGAGCTGCTCGAGCTCCTTCGAGACGGTGACGAGGTCGCGCTGCGTGCTGGCCGTCTCGTTCGCCGACGCCACGCCGGCCTGGGTGGAGCGGTTGATGTCTTCCATCGCGGCCACCAGCTGATCGCTCCCGGCCTGCTGCTGCACGGTGGCGAGGCTGATGCTCTGCATCGCGTCGGCCGAGAGGTTGGCGAACTCGACGATGCGGGCCAACGAGTCGCGCACGCCCGTCGCGAGCTGCGCGCCGCTGTCGGTGGCCTTGACGCCCGCCTCGGTCGCCATCACGGCGGCGTTGGTGGCGTCGCGGATGTCGTCGATGAGGCGGGCGATCTCACGCGTCGACGTCATCACGTTCTCGGCGAGCCGCCGCATCTCGGCCGCCACCAGGCCGAAGCCCTGCCCCACCTCGCCGGCCTTGTGCCCCTCGAGCTCTGCGTTGAGCGCGAGCAGATCGGACTTGTCGGCGATGCCGTCGATGAACTCGATGATGCGGCCGACCTGCTGCACCCGCTTGTTGAGCCGCACCACCGAGTCGGCGATGGCCTGGTTGCCCTCGCGCACCTGGCCCATGGCGTCGGTGAAGGACTCGGCGTTGGCCCGGCCGCGCTGGGCCGCCTCGAGCGTGCCCCGGGCGAGCTCGGACACCTTCTGGGCGTTGGCGGCGATCTGCCGGGCGCTGCGGGCCAGCTCCTCGGTGGTGGCCGTGGTGGCCATGAGGGCCGCCGACTGCTCGGCCGAGCCCTGCTCCCGTTGCGCGCCGTTGTGCACGAGCTCTTCGGCGGCGCCCCGAATGCCCCGCGCCGCTTCCCTGGCGCGGCCGACCGCGTCGAGCAGGTGCACCTCCATGTGGCTCATCGCTCTTGCCGCGGCCCACGCCTCGAACTCGGCCGGCACCAGCTTCTCGCGCTGGTACCGCGCCGCCGCGAGCCGCTCGGTCTCCTGCCCCAGCGCCTTGAGTGGATCGCCCAGCACCCGGCCCGTCAGCCACCCGCACGCCACCACCATCAACACCGTGACGACGCCGAGGGCCCCCAGCCCACCGAAGCCCTGCGCGCGCTGCGCTTCGAAGACGGCCCTCGCCGACGCCGTGTCGGGCGCGGCCCGCACGGCCTCGAAGACGTCGCGCGTGCGGTGCAGCCCGGCGTCGGCCAGCATCAGCATCGGCGTGAGCACCGCCACCACCGAGTAGAGCACCAGGCGGCGCCGCAGCTCGTAGCGCACCGGCACCACCGCCGACAGCCGCGCCACGGGCAACCCCGCGGCGACGAGCTCGTGCTGGAGCTGCCGGGCCCGCGGGAGCACCAGCAGGTTCGCCATCACCGCGGTGAGCGGCGCCACCAACAGGCCCACGACGCTGATGCGCAGCGCCACGCCCAGCGGCGGCGCCGCGACGAGCAGCCACAGGCCTGCGATGAGGACCGAGCCCGCGATGAAGCAGACGAGCGCGAGGAAGAACGTGGTGTCGGCCGCCTGGGCCACCTCGCGCGCGGCCACCTCGAGCCGCTCCGGCGTCGGCGCGGCGGTGCCCTCGGACACGGCCTTGAGGGTGCGCAGCCGGCCCTGCTCCCACCAGTCGGCGACGACGTTGATGAGCACCGACACCACGACGAGGAGGCCGAAGTACCAGCCGCTCTTGCCCTCGGGCATGTCGACGACGGTGGTGACGTAGGCGAGGCCGATGACGACGCCGAGGGGCGCCGAGAACGTCGAGGGGTTGGTGAGCCAGCGATGCCGGCCCTTCGGGAGCGCCACCGTCATGGAGCGGCCTCGGTCGACAGCCACTCGAGCAACCCGCGCACCGACACCAGCGGCCACAGCTGGCCCGACAGCTCGACGAAGCCGAGCAACGCGCCGCCGACGAGGCCCGCGAGCGCGAGCGGCGTCGGGAGCACCGACAGGCCCGGGCTGGCGACGACGTCGACCGAGTCGACCCGCAGCAGCTGCCCCGCCGCCTGGAGCGCCCGGCCGACGGGCGCCAGCACCTCGCCGAAGGCCACCGATGGGTCGACGAGCTCACCCTCGGCGTCGGCGATGGCGTCGACCTCGTCGCACGGCGCCGCGAAGCGCGCGCCACCCACCCGGCAGAGCACCACGCCGTCGACCGCCGCCGTCACCTCATCGCCCCCTCGCGAGGAACTCCAGCAGCCCCTCGGGCTCGATGGCCGCACACTCTCCAGCGGGGACCCGCGCCGGGCCGTGCATGAACGCCAGCGCCCCCTGCTCGCCCAGCCGCGGCAGCGCGCCCTCGAGCACGCTCACGCCCACCACGCGGGTGGCGGTGAAGGCCATCACGCCCTTCGGCACCCGCACCAGCACCACGCGCCGGAACGTCTCGTCGACGGGCTTGCCGATGAGGCGGGCGAGGTCGATGACGGGCAGCACCTCGCCGCGGTGCGCGAACACCCCCAGCAGGTGTGGCCCGGCGCCCGGCACGCGCGTCAGCGGGGGCAGGTTCACCACCTCCGAGGCCCGCTCCGCCGGCACCGCATACAGCCCCGAACCGCAAGCGAAGACGAGATGTCCCTTCGGTCCATCCGCCATGAGAGTTCGGCTTTTCAGCACAGGTTTGCGTCGCCCGAAAGCGCTGGGTACACCGGCGTCATGCAGCGCCTGTTCGGGGAGCTCAAGCGGTACGTCGGTTTCTCGGCCGACGACGAACGGCGCCTGCGCACGTTGCACCCGCGCGTGCTGCCGCACTTCGAGCGCACCATCGAACGCTTCTACGGCCGCATTCTCGAGCACGACGACGCCCGGGCCGCGCTCGAGCGGGGCGAGCGGCGCGTCGGCCACCTCAAGGTGACGCTCCTCCAGTGGATGGAGGAGCTCTTCCTGGGCCCGTGGGACGAGGCCTACGTCGACCGCCGCGCCCGCATCGGCACCACCCACGTGCGCATCAGCCTGCCCCAGCACTACATGGTGACGGCCATGAGCATGGTGCGCAGCGACCTGCTCGACGTGCTCGACGCGCCGGACTTCGGCGACGACGACCGCCACTCGGTGCAGCGCGTGCTCGATCTCGATCTCGCCATCATGCTGCACACCTACCGGCTCGATCTCGAGGCCCGGCAGGCGCGCGCCGAGCGGCTCGCCACCTTCGGCCAGCTCGTCGGCTCCATCGGCCACGAGCTGCGCAACCCCCTGGGCGTCATCGAGACGAGCCTCTACGTGCTCAAGTCGAAGGTCGACGGCGACCCCCGCGTCTCGAAGCACCTCGATCGCATCTCGCACCAGGTGACGCTGGCCAACGACATCATCACCCAGCTGCTCGACCTCATTCGCGACAAGCCGCTGGGCCGCCAGAAGGTCGACCTCGGGCGAATCTTCCTCGAGGTGGCGCAGGCAGTGACGCGCCCCGAGGGCGTGCAGATCGAGCTGCCGACGTACCCGACGGCCCCGGTGTCGGGCGACCCCGTGCAGCTGCGCCAGGTGGTGATGAACCTCGTCGAGAACGCCGTGCACGCGGCCTCACCGCAGGGCCGGGTGGTCATCGGGGCCGCCCGCGTGGGACAGTCGGTGGACGTGACCGTCGACGACACCGGCCCCGGCATCGACCCGTCGATCGGTGGCCGCCTGTTCGAGCCGCTCATGACGACGAAGGCCAAGGGCATCGGGCTGGGGCTGGCCCTGGTGAAGCGCATCGTCGACCGCCACGGCGGAATGATCGAAGCTTCGAAGAGCCCACTCGGGGGAGCCCGCTTCACCGTCCGACTTCAGGAGGCTTCATGACGCGTCACTACCTGCTCATCGATGACAACGAGGCCTTCGCCGAGAACCTGGCCGAGATCCTCAGGGACACGGGGGCGAGCGTCGACGTGGCCCACGACGGCGTGCGCGCGCTCGAGCTGGTGAAGGAGAAGCGCTACGACGCCCTCGTCACCGACATGCGCATGCCCGGCATGAGCGGCGCCGAGGTGCTGCACGAGATCCGTCGGCTCGACCCGGGCGTGCCCGCGGTGCTGCTGTCGGCCTACAGCCTCAACGAGCAGCTGCGCATGGCCCGGCGCGACGGCCTGCTCGCGGTGCTGTCGAAGCCCCAGCAGATCCCGAGGCTCCTCAAGATCCTCGCGGCGGCGCGGCGCTCGGGCGCGGTGCTGCTGGTCGAAGACGACATCGCCCTGGCCGACAACCTCTCCGAGGCGTTGTGCGAGCGCGGCCTGACGGCGGTGACGGCCACGGAATTGAAAGAGCTCGCGTCGATCGAAGCCCAGCCCTTCGCGGCGCTGGTCGACTTGCGGCTGCCCGACGCGACCTTCGGCGAAGCGCTCCAGGCCGTCGAGTCGCGTTGGCCCGACACGCCGGCGATCGTGATGACGGCCTTCGGCCAGGAAGCCCAGGCCGTGGGCGCGAGGGAGTACGTGCACAAGCCGTTCGACACCGCCACCGTGCTGGCGCGGCTCGAGGCGCTCTACCGGGAGCCCAAGCCGGCGTGAGCGCCCACATTCTGCTGGTCGAGGACAACACCGACTACGTCGAGAACCTGAAGGAGATCTTCGAGGAGCTCGGCCACGAGGTGCGCTCCGTGCACACGTGCGCGGGTGCGCGCGAGGTGGGCAAGGGCTGGCTGCAGGTGGCGCTGGTCGACCTGAAGCTGCCCGACGGCGACGGCACCGCGCTGGCCCGCCAACTCAAGGACGACAACCCCGACTGCGAGGTGATTCTGCTGACGGGGCACGCGTCGGTCGAGTCGGCCGCCGAGGCGGTGCGCGCTGGCGTGTGGGCCTACCTCATCAAGCCCTGCGCGGTGCCCGACCTGCTGGCGACGCTCGACAAGGCCACCCGGCACGTGCACGCCCAGCAAGAGAAGCGCGAGCTCGCGCGGCGCGCCCAGGTGGCCGAGAAGCTCGCGGCGGTGGGAACGCTGACCGCGGGCCTGTCACACGAGATCCGCAACCCGCTCAACGCCGCGGTGCTCCAGCTCTCGGTGCTCGAGCGGCGGGTGCGCAAGCTCGAGCACACCCAGCAGGGCCCGCTGCTCGAGCCGCTCACGCTGGTGCGCGACGAGATTCGCCGGCTCGAGCACATCGTGCAGGACTTCCTGCAGTTCGCGCGGCCGTTGCAGCTCGCCGTGAAGCCGACGGCGCTGGGGCCGCTGCTGCAGAAGGTGGTGGCCTTCATCATCACCGACGCCGATCGCCGTCAGGTGGGCCTCGAGGCCGACACCTCGCAGGCCTCGACCATCGCCGGCGACGCCGACCAGCTCCGCCAGGTGTTCATGAACCTCTTGCTCAACGCCTTCGACGCGGTGAAGGAAGGCGGGCGCGTGCGGCTGTCGTGCGAGGCGCACCCCGACGCCATCGCGGTGCACGTCGACGACGACGGCCCGGGCGTGCCGGCGGAGCACGCCGACCGCATCTTCGAGCCGTTCTTCACCACCAAGTCGAAGGGCTCGGGCCTCGGCCTGCCCATCACCCACGCCATCGTCTCGCAGCACGGCGGCACGCTGAAGGTGACGAAGGCGCCGCTCGGCGGGGCGCGCTTCACCGTGACGCTGCCCCGCGCGACCGAGCGGTGAGTCAGTTCGGCTCGCTCGAATCGCCGGTGGGCATGGGCGCGCCAGCGTCCTGCTGGGCGTACTCCTTGAGCCGGTACTGAATCTTCCGCACCGAGATGCCCAGAATGTCGGCCGCGCGAGAGGTCGAGCCGTCGACCATCTCGAGGGTGCGCAGAATGGCCTCGCGCTCGATCTCGTAGAGCGTCGCGCCCGGAATGAGGGTGTCGGCGCTGCGGTCTTTCGGGCGGGGACCGCGCATGGTGGTGGGCAGATCGTCGCTGGTGAGCTCGTTCTCGCGCGCCAGCACCACCGCGCGCTCGACCACGTTCGACAGCTCGCGCACGTTGCCGGGCCAGTCGTACGAGAGCAGCGCGTTGAGCGTGCCCGGGGCGAGCCCCTTGACCACCTTGCCGTGCGCGTCGTTGTACTTCTCGATGAAGTGGCTCACGAGCGCGGGAATGTCGCTCTTGCGCTTGCGCAGCGGCGGCAGCGTGACGCTCACCACGTTGAGCCGGTAGTAGAGATCTTCGCGGAACTTGCCGGCCTTCACCTCGGCCGCGAGATCCTTGTTCGTCGCCGCCACCACCCGCACGTCGACCTTCAGCGTCTGCGTGCCGCCGACGCGCTCGAACTCCTTCTGCTGCAGCACCCGCAACAGCTTCACCTGGAGCGCCGGGGTGACGTCGCCTATTTCGTCGAGGAAGAGCGTGCCGCCGTCGGCCAGCTCGAAGCGCCCTTCCCGCTTGCCGGCGGCGCCGGTGAACGAGCCCTTCTCGTGCCCGAACAGCTCGCTCTCGAGCAGCGTCTCGGACAGGGCCGCGCAGTTCACCTTCACGAAGGGCTTGTCGCGGCGCGGAGACTCTTCGTGAATCGCCTGGGCGATGAGCTCCTTGCCGGTGCCCGACTCGCCCAGCACCAGCACCGTGGCCTTGGTGGGCGCCGCGCGCTTGACGACGTCGAAGACGGCCTGGAGCTCGCCCGACTCGCCGACGATGTTGTTGAAGCGGTGCTTCTCGTGGAGCCGCTCGCGCAGCATCGCGTTGTCGCGCCGCAGTTGGCGGGTCTCGAGCGCCTTCTCGAGCTTCACCAGCACCGCCGACACGTCGACCGGCTTGGTGATGTAGTCCTGCGCGCCCAGCCGCATCGCCTCGACGGCCGTCTCGATGCTGCCGAAGGCCGTGATCATGATGAACAGCGTGTCGAAGCCGTCGCCGCGCACCTTCTTCAGCAGCGCCAGCCCGTCGAGCCTCGGCATCTTGATGTCGCACAGCACCGCGTCGGGGTTGAACGAGCTGAGCTTCTCGTACCCCGCTTCACCGTCGGCGGCCTCGGCCACCTCGTAGCCTTCTTCGCGCAGAATCGTCGTCAGCCCGTCGCGCGCGTTCTGCTCGTCGTCAACCACCAGGATTCGATGTGTCATGTGCAATTCCTGCGCGCCCTTTCGGGCGCCGGTAAATTCTGCGTCTTTTCAGCGAACCACGAGAATCGGGCGCTTGCAGATGTGGACGAGGCGGTCGGTGACGCTCCCGATGAGCACCCGCGACACGGCGCCCCGGCCCTTCGAGCCGACGACGACGAGATCGAACGCGCCCTGCTCGGCGAGATCGGCCAGCCGCTCGGCCGGAGAGCCCGTGATGTTCTGACGTTCGCAGGTGACGCCGAGCTCCGTGGCAGCGCGCTCCAGCAGCCGCTCGCCGGCCTTCACGGCCTCTTCGGTCCACGGCTGAACGCCGAAGGGCACCTCGGGGGGCACGAAGGTGGGCGGCACCACGTGCGCCAGCGTGAGCGTTGCGCCCAGTCCTTTCGCGAGGGTGGCCGCGGTGCGGGCGGCGTGCATCGACGCGTCGGAACCATCAATCGCCACGAGGATTTTTTTCATGGGGCCGCTCCGGGAGAAAGAAGGTGTCGGGGGCTTCTGCACACGGCGGGCCGAGTGGCGCCAGCCTTGCTTGTCACCTCGTCATGCGACGACTCGTGCTGGTGGTGGCGGCGGTGGTGTTCACGCAGAGCGCGCTCGCGCAGGAGAAGGCGAAGCCCGCGGAGCCGAAGCGCCCCGCCGAGAAGCGGGCCGAAGACGGGCTGACGAAGCCCGACTACCTGTCGGAGCTGGCGCGCCAGATGCTCCGCCGCCGCATGGAGCGACACGGCCGCGACATGACGATGTTGATGACGGGCGTGGTGCTGCTCAAGCGCGAGGTGGTGCAGAGCCTTTCGGCCAACCTCGCCGCGGAGCCGCGCATCACCCGGCCGCTCCCCGACAGCCGCGACGAGCTGAACTCGGCCCTGCCGGAGCGCTTCTTCGTGCTGCAGGACGAGCTGCGCGATCGCGCCCGCCAGCTCGCCGAGACGGCGAAGACCGGCAAGGACAAGGAGCTGGGCGAATCATTCGCGCGGCTCACGCAAACCTGTGTTTCGTGTCACGCGACGTACCTCAACCCGAAGGGCGAATAGCGCAACGAATGCCGGAGGTTGATCGGCGATCAAGCGTCCGCTCGTCGGGGCCGTGACGCCGGTTGGTGGAATGGAGGTTGCAGCCCAGGCCGCTTCATCATGGCGGGCGGGAAGCACCACGTCGGGTACGGAACGGGAATGACGGCAGACGCCCGGCGGGCGCTGGTGGCGCGCCGAGAGACGTTGCGCCAGCAGCCCGTGAGCGACGCCGTCACCATGGAGCTCCGCGAGGTGGACGAGGCGCTGGCCCGCATCGACGGCGGCACGTGGGGCCGGTGCCTGCAGTGTGGCGGCGCCATCGGCAGAGATCGCCTGCGCGCGGTGCCTGACGCGAAGTTCTGCGTCTCGTGCGGCCGGTAGCGGCCTGGCGAAAACGACACGGGCCGAGACGCGTCCGAGCGGACTGTCCCGGCCCGAGGTGTTGGCCCAGCCCGACGTCAGAGCGGCTCGTTGCCGTGGCCCTGGCGGCGGAGGAACGTCGGAATGTCGTACTGATCCTCGTCGAGCGAGAGCGACGCCGACGGGTCGCGCGTCACGATGCGCGGCGACTGCGGGCGCTCGGCGGTCGAGAGCTGACGGGCCCCCACGCGGGTGGGCACCAGCGTCCCCACCGGCTCCTGGAGCTCGGCCGCGGAGCGGATGACGGTGGGCGCGACGGCCGCAGCAGGCGCCTGGGCGGTGACGGTGACGGGCGGCATGACGGCGGGCACCGACGGCGACGACACCGTGCTGCCCGGAATGAGCGAGCCCTGCACGCCCGGCCGGAACTCGCCGGAGCCGCGCGAGACCTGCTTCGTCTCACGGCCCACGAAGCCGGTCGCGATGACGGTGATCTTCACCTCGTCCTTCACGTTCTCGTCGACGAGCGAGCCGAAGATGATGTTGGCCTCGCTGTCGGCCGACTCCTGGGCGATCGAGATCGCCTCGTGAATCTCCTGCAGCGTGATGTCGCGACCCGCGGTGATGTTGATGAGCAGCCCGCGCGCGCCGTCGATGGTGACGTCTTCGAGGAGCGGCGAGGCGATGGCCTGCTCCATGGCGCGCAGCGCCCGCTTCTCACCCGACGCGCGGCCCGTGCCCATGAGCGCCAGGCCCTGCTCGCTCATGATCGTCTTCACGTCGGCGAAGTCGACGTTGATGTACCCGTGGTACTGGATGAGGTCCGAGATGCCCTGCACGGCGTGCAGCAGCACCTCGTCGGCCTTGCGGAACGACTCGAGCAGCGGCAGCGGCTCGGTCTGCAGCGTCAGCAGCCGCTGGTTGGGAATCGTGATGAGCGTGTCGACGGCGGCCTTCAGTTCCTGCAGGCCCTGCTCGGCGGCCTTGCGGCGGCGGTTGCCCTCGAAGCTGAACGGCTTGGTGACGACGCCGACGGTGAGGGCGCCCAGCTCCCGCGCGATGTCGGCGATGACCGGCGCGGCGCCAGTGCCCGTGCCGCCGCCCATGCCGGCGGTGACGAACACCATGTCGGCGCCCTCGAGCAGCCTGGCGATCTCGTCGCGCGACTCGGTGGCGGCCTGCCGGCCCATCTCGGGGTTCGCCCCGGCGCCCAGCCCGCGGGTGAGCTCCTTGCCGATCTGCAGCCGCGTGGGCGCCTTGTTGTTGGCGAGCGCCTGCACGTCGGTGTTGAGCGCGATGAAGTCGACGCGCTCGAGGCCGGACTGGATCATCGTGTTGACGGCGTTGCTGCCCGCTCCGCCGACGCCCACCACCCGGATCTTCGCTGCCTGCTTGCTCTGTTCGAACTCGTTCATGACTGGTCCTCGAAGGTCGATTCGGTGAAGAAAGGAATCCGGGCGGTTCGACTCTGGCCCGGGTGGAGGCCCCCGCAAGTTTTCAGCCACGTGGCTGTAGCGGGGTGTACCGGCGGGTGTCCGACGAAGGCCTACAGCCCCTCGCTCAGAACACCTCCTGGAGCCACTCGCCCATGCGGCGCTTCACCTTCTTGAAGACGTTCTCGCTCTCGCGGATGCGGAACATGCGGCGATCGAGGTTCTTGGCGCCGTAGACCACCAGGCCGACGCCGGTCGCGTAGACGGGGCTCTTCACCACGTCGACGAGCCCGCCGATGCCGCGCGGCACGCCGCGGCGCACGGGCACGCCCATGATCTCTTCGGCGAGCTCCGGCATGCCGGGCAGCAGCGTCGAGCCACCGGTGATGACGACGCCCGAGGCGAGCAGCTCGGAGAAGCCGTTGCGCTCGATCTCGTGGTGCACGAGCTGGAAGATCTCTTCGACGCGCGGCTCGAGGATCTCGGTGAGGATCTGCCGGCCCATCACGCGGGGCTCACGGCCGCCGACCGACGGCACCTCGATCATCTCCTGCTTGTCCACCATCGAAGTGAGCGCGCAGCCATGCTTCTGCTTGATGCGCTCGGCCTGCTCCATCGGCGTGCGCAGACCCATCGCGATGTCGTTGGTGAGGTTGTGTCCGCCGAGCGCGATGACGGCCGTGTGCACGATCGAGCCGTTCTGGAAGATGGCGATGTCGGTGGTGCCGCCGCCGATGTCGACGAGGCAGACGCCCAGCTCCTTCTCCTCTTCGGTCAGCACGGCCTCGCTCGAGGCGAGCGGCTGCAGCACGATGTCGGCGACGTTGAGCCCGCCGCGGTTGGCGCACTTGACGATGTTCTGCGCGCTGGTGACGGCGCCGGTGACGATGTGCACGCGGGCCTCGAGGCGCGCGCCGGTCATGCCGAGCGGTTCCTTGATGCCCGACTGCTCGTCGACGATGAACTCCTGCGGGAGCACGTGAATGACTTCGCGGTCCACGGGGATGTTGACCGTCTTGGCCTGCTCGATGACGCGGGCGATGTCGGCGTCGCGCACCTCGCGGTCCTTCAGCGCCACCACGCCGCGGCCCCCGAAGCTCTTGATGTGGCCACCGGCGATGCCCGTGTAGACGTGGGTGATCTCGGTGCCGGCCATCGCCTCGGCCTCGTCGATGGCGCGCTGAATCGACTGCACGGTCGACTCGATGTTGACGACGACGCCCTTGCGAAGCCCGCGCGAGGGGTGTGAGCCGATGCCGATGATGTCGATGCCTTCGTCGGTCAGCTCGCCGACGATGGCGCAGATCTTCGTCGTGCCGATGTCGAGCCCGACGATGATCTCTCCTCCCCGCTGCTTCGCCATGTGTGTCTCCCTGGCGCCCCTCTCGGAGCGCCCGCCGTGCTGCAGGACCGAGCTCCCCTCTCAGGGCGCGCGGCCACTCCTGGTGGTCGACGGACGCACGGCGACCCAGTCGGGCCGGGTGCGGTTGTCGAGCCGAATGACCTCGGCGGAGAGCTGCCGTGCTGCCAGCTCGCGCCGTACGCGGGACAGCCGCTCGAGCGCAGGCTCGACCTCGGCGTCCCCAAGAACGATCTCTTCCCCCACCGCCGTCACCAACGTGAGCCCGAGCTCGGGGCCCACGTTCACCTCGGACACCGGGTGCCCCTTCGACGCGGGCGAGCGGCCGTAGGCGTCGAGGGCGATCAGCGCCCGGCGGATCACCGCGCGCGTCTCGTCCCGCCGGTTCACCAGCGCGTCGCGGGCGATGCCGGTGACCAGGGGCAGGTCCATCGCCTCGTTCGCCTGCGCCCGCTTGAAGGGCTCGCCCTCGGCGTCGACGAGGTAGAGGTCGGACAGCGCCAGGAGCGCCACCGGCTCGTGCTCGGCGAGCTGGACGACGACCGCGTCTGGCAGCTGACGGTTGACCGACACCGAGCGCACCCACGGGTGCGTCGCCACCGCGCGCTCGACGGCCGACAGGTCCATCGCGACGAGGTTGGCGCCGACGACGAGGCCGCCGAGCTTGACGATCTGCGACTCGGTCACGCGCGACGCGCCCACCACCCGCACGCGCTTCATGGCGAAGGTGTCGGTGGTGGTCGCCCACTGCCAGCCGCGCAGCCCGCCGAAGACGAGGCCCGTCGACACCGCCGTGACGGCGAGCGCCTTGAGCACCGCCGGCGCGTGGCTCTTCACGGAGGCCTTCACCTCGCTCGTCTTCTTCGCGAGGTCGACCTTTCGGCGGTTGCGGCGGGAGCGGAACATCGACCCGGTCATCGTCAGGCCGGTTCGGTGACCCCGCAAATTTCTGGCTACAGGGACGTGGCTGTAGCGAGCGGGGGCGTCGAGCGGCCCCCCGAAAGCGCCTGCCGCCCTCATCGGAAGTCTCCCAGGCGCTTGACCTCGGGCGTCAGCGTGACGCCCTGCTGCTCGAGCACGCGGGCCTGCGCGAGGGCCATGAGCGAGGTGACATCGTGGGCCGTGGCACCGCCGAGGTTGACGATCCAGTTCGCGTGGAGCGTCGAGATCTGCGCCGCGCCGACGGTGTGGCCCTTGAGCCCGGCCTTCTCGATGAGCGCGCCGGCGTGGTGGCCCGGTGGGTTGGTGAAGACGCTGCCGAAGTTGGGCTGCGACAGCGGCTGCGTGCGCTTGCGGTAGCCCACGTCGGCGTCCATCGCGGCCTGACTGGCGGCGACGTCGCCCACCGGGAGCCGGAAGCGCGCGCGCGTCACCACCGCGCCTGCGGGCAGGTCGGTGTGCCGGTAGCGGTACGTCGGCGGGTCGACCCACCCCACCCCGTCGGCGGTCGCCAGCTCGAGCGCGACGACGCGGCTCATGCACTCGCCGTGCTTCGTGCCGGCGTTCATGGTGACGGCGCCGCCGATGGTGCCGGGCACGCCCGCGAGGAACTCGGCGCCGACGAGCCGGTGCTGCTTCATGAGCGTCACGAGCCGCGCGATCGACGCGCCCGCGCTCACCGTCAGCGTTCCGCCTCCCTCGTCGAGCGCCACCTCTTCGCGGAACGTCGAGGCCGGCAGCTTGAGGGTGAGGCCTCGCACGCCGAGATCGCCGACGAGCGTGTTGGCGCCCAGGCCCAGCACCCACACCGGCAGGCCCTCGGCCTTCGCGAGCCCGAGCGCCGTCACCAGCGTGTCGGGCGACTGGGGCCGCACCAGCACGTCGGCCGAGCCACCCACCCGCACCGTGCACCACGGGGCCAGCGGCTCGTCACGCTTCACCTCGCCCGGCAGGAGGCGCTCGAGCCAGGCCTCCACCGGCTGCGGGTGAATGACGGCCACGGCGTTCACCGCCCCTCGTCCGCGCTCAGCGCCGAGAGCAGCTCGGGGCCGGTGTTGGTGATGTCGCCCGCCCCCAGCGTGATGACGAGGTCGCCCGGCTGCAGGCGGGGCTTGAGCGCGCTCACCAGATCGCTGCGCTTCTCGACGTACGTCACGTCGGGGTGGCCGAACGACCGAATGGCCTCGACGAGGCGCTCCGAGGTCGCGCCCGGAATCGGCTCTTCACCCGCCGCGTACACCGAGGTGAGGAACACCACGTCGGCGTCGTTGAAGGCGCTGCAGAAGTCCTCGAAGAGATCGTGCGTGCGCGTGTACCGGTGCGGCTGGAAGGCGACGACGGTGCGCCGCCCGAACGCGCGCCGCGCACCAGCGAGCGTGGCCTTCACCTCGGCCGGGTGGTGGCCATAGTCGTCCACCACGGTGACGCCCTTCGCTTCGCCCTTCACGGTGAAGCGCCGCTGCACCCCGCCGAACTCGGCCAGCGCCTTGCGGACGACGTCGAGCGGAATGTCGAGCTCTTCGGCCACGGCGATGACGGCGAGCGCGTTCATCGCGTTGTGGGCCCCCACCATGCGCACCGAGAACTCGCCGAGCGACTGGTCGCGCCGCCACGCCGAGAAGCGCGTCGAGAAGCCGTCGAGCGTGATGCCCTCGAGGCGGTAGTCGGCGGCATGGCTCGAGCCGTAGGTGACGAAGCGCTTGTCGAGGTGCGGGAGCAGCGCCTGTACGTTGGGGTGATCGAGGCACAGCACCGCGAGGCCGTAGAACGGCACCCGGTTGCAGAACTCGGCGAACGCGGCCTTCAGCGCGTCGAGCGTGCGGTAGTGGTCCATGTGCTCGGGGTCGATGTTGGTGACGACGGCGATCGACGGGTGCAGCTTGAGGAAGCTGCCGTCGCTCTCGTCGGCCTCGACCACCATGAGCTCGCTCTTGCCGAGCTTGGCGTTCGAGCCGAGCACGTTCACCTTGCCGCCGACGACGGCCGTGGGGTCGAGACCCGCGGCGTTGAGCACCGTCGCCACCATCGAGGTGGTGGTCGTCTTCCCGTGCGAGCCGGCGAGCGCGACCGAGTACTTGAGGCGCATCAGCTCGGCGAGCATCTCGGCGCGGGGAATGACGGGGATCTTCCGGCGCCGCGCCGCCACCACCTCGGGGTTGTCCTTCTTCACCGCCGACGAGATGACGACGACGTCGCTCGTCTGGAGGTTGTCTTCGCGGTGGCCATAGCCGACGCGCGCGCCGAGCGAGACGAGGCGCCGGGTGACGTCGGACTCCTTCAGGTCGCTCCCCGACACCTGGTAGCCGAGGTTGAGCAGCACCTCGGCGATGCCCGACATGCCGATGCCGCCGATGCCGACGAAGTGCACGCGCGCGGCGTGGCGCGACTTGAAGCGGCTCTCGAGCGGGGCCTGGGTCGTCATCACGTCTCTCCCGTCTTCTTCGGTCGCAGGGGCTCGCCCTCGCGCTTCTGGCCGGTGAGGGCGCCCCACTTCACGAGGCACATCTGCTGGAGCACGTCGGCGATCTCCCGCGCGGCCTCGGGCCGGCCGAGGCTGCCGGCGGCCTTCTCCATGGCCTTGAGCCGCGCGCGGTCGGCCTCGAGCGACAGAATGGCGGTGGCCAGCTTCTCGCCGGTGAGCTCGCCTTCGCGGAACATGAGCGCCGCGCCCGCCTCGACCAGCGCCTTCGCGTTGACGGCCTGGTGGTCGTCGGTCGCGAAGGGGAACGGCACGAGGATCGACGCCTTCTTGCAGGTGGTGAGCTCGGCCACGGTGGTGGCGCCGGCGCGGCACACGACGAGATCGCTCGACAGGTACGCCGCGCTCATGTCGTCGATGAACTCGCGCACGTCGGCGTCGAAGCCCTTGCCGGCGTAGCCCTGCTTCACCGTCTCGAGATCGGCCTTGCCCGTCTGGTGCACGATGCGCAGCGAGTCCTTCTTCGCGGCCAGGTGCTCGAGGGCCTCGACGACGCGGGTGTTGAGGCCGCGGGCGCCCAGCGAGCCCCCGAACACCAGCACCGTGAACTTCTCGTGGGCGGTGCTCGGCTTGAGGAAGTTGTCGAGCAGCGCGCGGCGAATCGGGTTGCCCAGCACGTGCGCCTTGCCCTTCGGGAAGAAGCGCGTGGTGTCGTCGAACGAGAGGAACACCGACCTCACGAAGCGGCCCAGCACCTTGTTGGTGAAGCCCGGGAGCGCGTTCTGCTCCTGCACTGCGGTGGGCACGCCGAGCAGCCACGCCGCCATCACCACCGGCCCCGACGAGTACCCGCCGACGCCCACCACCACGTCGGGCCGGTAGCGGCGCACCAGCGACAGCGCCTCGAAGAAGCTCAACGGCAGCGTCAACAGCCCGAGCGCGAGCTTCACCGGGCCCATGCCCTTGAGGCCGCGCGAGGTGATGGGCTCGAAGACGAAGCCGTTCTGCGGCACCACGCGCGCCTCGAGCCCGCGCGTCGTCCCCACGAAGACGACGTCGTTCTTCGGGTGCCGGGTGACGACCTCTTCGGCCAGCGCGATGCCGGGGAAGAGGTGCCCGCCCGTGCCGCCGCCGGCGATCAACACTCTCACGCAGCCGCCTCCGCCCCGCCCAGCCCCAGCTCGTCCTTCGTCACCTTCACTGCACCCACGCGCCGCTTGCCGCCGTCGGCCGCGCCGCTGATCGACAACAGGAGCCCCGCCGCGCCCATCAGCACGATGAGCGAGCTGCCGCCGTACGAGATGAACGGGAGCGTCAGGCCCTTCGTCGGCACCAGGCCCATCGCCACCGACATGTTCACCACCGCCTGGAAGCCGATGAGCGCCGTGATGCCGAGGCCGAGGTAGCTGCCGAACGGCTCGGTGGCGTTGAGCGAGGCCCGAATGCCGCGCCAGATGACGACGCCGTAGAGGGTGATGAGCGCGCCGACGCCGAAGAGGCCGAGCTCTTCCCCGATGATGGCGAAGATGAAGTCGGTGTGCGCCTCCGGCAGGAAGAAGAGCTTCTGCCGCCCGTCGCCGAGGCCCAGGCCCGTCATGCCGCCGGAGCCGATCGACATGAGCGACTCGGCCACCTGGTAGCCCGAGCCCTGGCGGTTGGCCCACGGGTCGAGGAACGCGGTGATGCGCTTCATGCGGTACTCGCTCGTCGCGATGGCCGTGTAGGCGAAGGGAATCGCCAGCAGCACCGAGCCCACCAGCCACGACAGCCGCGCGCCGGCCGCGAAGAGCAGCACGAACATGAGGAACAGGAGCGCCACCGAGCTGCCGAAGTCGGGCTCGAGCATGCAGAGGCCGACGAGCACGCCCGCCAGCCCCAGGTGCGGCAGAAAGCCGATGGAGAAGTGCTTCACCTTCTCGCGCTTCTTCGCCAGCGAGTACGAGAGGTAGACGACCCACGCCACCTTGGCGATCTCGGCGGGCTGAATCGAGACGCCGGGGAAACGCAGCCACCGCTTCGCGCCGCCCACCTTCGTGCCCAACCCGGGGATGAGCACCAGCACCAGCAGAATGACGGCCACCACCAGCAGCGGGTACGCGAGCCGCGCCATGCGCCGGTAGCCGAGCTTCATCGCCACCGCCATCGCCACCACGCCCAGCGCCGCCGCGAAGGCCTGCCGCTTGAGGAAGAAGAAGGCGTCGCCCAGCTTGTCCTGCGCGGTGATGGCGCTCGACGAATAGACCATCACCAGCCCGAAGCCGACGAGGCCGAGGACGGCGGCGAGCAGCACCGGATCGTACGCCACGGTGGCCCTGCGGGAGTCGGTCGTCACGAGAGGCTCCTCACCAGCGACTTGAAGGTGTCGCCGCGGTGCTCGAAGTGGTTGAACTGGTCGTACGAGGCGCACGCGGGCGAGAGGAGGACGACGTCTCCGGCCTTCGCGAGCGCGTGCGCCTTCGCCACCGCGGCGTCGAGCGTGCCGCAGCCGTGCACCGCGAAGCCGTGGAAGGCGGCCTCGATGGTGGGCGCGTCGGCGCCGATGGTGAGCACGCCGAGCACCTTGCCCTGCGCGGCCTTCACCAGCGGGGCGTACGGCGCGCCCTTTCCCTTCCCGCCGGCGATGAGCCAGATGCGGCCGGGCAGCGCGTTCAGCGCCACGAGCGACGAGTCGACGTTGGTGGCCTTCGAGTCGTTGAGCCACTCGACGCCGTTCAACTCGCGGACGAACTCCATGCGGTGCGGCAGGCCCGGGAACCCGTCGAGCCCGGCCTGAATCGTCTCGGCCGTCACGCCCGAGAGCCGCGCCATCAAGGCCGCCGCCATCGCGTTCTCGAGGTTGTGCTTGCCGCGGAGCGCCCGGTTGCGCAGGTGGAGGACGTCCTTCGTGCCGAAGGTGAAGATGAACTTCGAGCCGCCGCCCACCACCAGGCCCGTGAAGCCGGCGTTCGTGCGCATGGCGTCGGTGGTGAAGCCGTAGAGCGGCACCTTCGCGGCCCGCGCGAGCCGCACGACGTGCGAGTCGTCGGCGTTCACCACCGCGAAGCCACCTCTGGGCTGGCCACCGAAGATGCGCGCCTTCGCCAGGCCGTAGTCGTCGTGCGAGGCGTAGCGGTCGAGGTGATCTGGCGTGAGGTTGAGAATCGCCGCGCCCTCGAACGACGCGTCGACGACGCCCTCGAGCTGGAATGAAGACAACTCGACGACGTGCCGTGCGTACGCCGGCTGGGCCGGGTCTTCGTACGCGCGGGTGAGCGCGGTGCCCAGGTTTCCGCCGACGAAGGTGTTGGCCTCGTGGCGCTTCATCAACTCGCCAAGGAGCGCGGTCGTGGTGCTCTTGCCGTTCGTGCCGGTGACGCCGAGGAAGGGGCCGGCGTTCTTCGGCCGAAAGCGCCAGGCGAGCTCGATCTCGCCGTACACCGTGGCGCCGGCCGCCTTCGCCGCGACGAGCTCGGGCTTCGACAGCGGCACGCCGGGGCTCACCACCACGGCCTCGGCGCCCTCCCAGAAGCGCGCCGGGAGCGCGCCCTTCGTCAACGTGAAGCTGGCCGTCGTGAATGGCGCGGTGGCGTTGGGGTTCTCGTCGAAGGCGGCCACGGTGGCGCCGCGGTTGAGGAGCAGCGACGCTGCGCCCAGGCCGCTCTTGCCGAGGCCGACGACGACGAAGCGCTTTCCGTTCAGCTCGTTCGTCTGCATCGCCTCACCTCAGTTTGAGCGACGCCAGCGCGACGCCGGCGAGGAGGACCGAGACGATCCAGAAGCGGATGACGATCTTCGTCTCCGACATGCCGGCCTTCTCGAAGTGGTGGTGGAGCGGCGCCATCTTGAAGACCCGCTTGCCGGTCGTCTTGAAGCTGACGACCTGGATCATCACCGACAGCGCCTCGACCAGGAAGACGCCGTGGATGATGGCGCTGACGAACTCGTTCTTGCTGAGCATCGCCACCGTGCCCAGCGCGCCGCCGAGCGCGAGCGAGCCCACGTCACCCATGAAGACGCTCGCCGGGTAGGCGTTGAACCAGAGGAAGCTGATGCCCGCGCCGATGATGGCCGCGCAGAAGACGGCGAGCTCGGCCCCGCCGTCGACCTTCGCGATGCCCAGGTACTGGTGCACGGGCACGCCCACCAGTTGCCGGGAGCCGTTCACCACCTCGACGTCGGCGATCTCGACGGTGGTGCCAGCCACGTAGCAGAGCACCACGAAGACGAACGAGGCGATCATCGTCGGCGCGATGGCGAGGCCGTCGAGCCCGTCGGTGAGGTTCACCGCGTTCGAGGTGCCAACCACGACGATCCACGCGAAGAAGACGTAGAGCCAGCCGAGGTCCGGGTTCGCGTAGCGCGTCGGAACGAACGGCACCGTGAGCTTCGTGTCGATGAGCAGGTGCGGCGCGCCGCCGCTCCAGTCGCACAGCAGGCCGAACACGCTCACCAGGAAGAAGCCCGTCTGCAGGACGATCTTGTACCGGCCCGCCAGCCCCTTCGAGTTGCGCTTCGACAGCTTGAGCCAGTCGTCGAGGAAGCCGGTGAAGGCGTAGCCGAACGTCATCAGCAGCGCGACGAGCACCACCCGGCTGCGCAGGTCGGCGAACAGCAGCGTGCCGACGAAGATGCCGATGAGAATGAGGGTGCCGCCGAGCGTGGGCGTGCCCTTCTTCTTCTGGTGCGACTCGGGCGTGTCCTCGCGCACGTTCGACACGCCGTACTGCGCGATGCGCAGCCGCTCGATGAGGCGCGGGCCCACCAGCATGCCCACGACGAGCGACGACACGAAGCCCGCGACGATGCGGAACGTCGGGTAGCGCAGGAAGTTGAGGTAGCGGCCAGCGTCGCCGTCCTTCAACCACTCGTAGAGGAAGTAGAGCATCAGTGGCCTCCCGCGGAGGACTGACCGGTGAGCGCCTCGACGACCCGCTCGAGCCGCATGCCGCGGCTGCCCTTCACCAGCACCACGTCGCCCGCCTTCAGCTCGTGCGACAGCCACGCGGTGAGCGCCGCCACGTCGTCGAAGTGCCGCGCCGCTGCGCCGAGCTTCTTCACCGCCTCGGCGTGGGCGGCCCTCATGCGCGGGCCGAAGAAGGCCACCAGCTGCGCCCGATCGCTCACGGTGACGCCCATCTGCGTGTGCGCCAGCGCCTCATCGGCGCCCAGCTCGAGCATGTCGCCCAGCACCGCCACCGGCCGGCCGCGCGAAGCCAGCCCCGAGAGCGTCTCGAGCGCCGCCGTCATCGACGCCGGGTTGGCGTTGTAACAGTCGTCGACCACCGTCACGCCGTTGGGCGCGTCGAGCAGCTGGAGCCGCCGCGCGTGCGCCTGGGCCGACTCGAGCCCGCGGACACACTCCTCGGGCTGGTAGCCCAGCGCCAGCCCCATCGCGAAGGCGCCCGTCGCGTTGAGCGCGTTGTGATCGCCCACCAGCCGCAGCGCCACCTCGTAGCCCTTCCCGCGCGCCTGAATCGCCAGCGACAGCCCATCACGGCCCTGCGCAGTGACGCGCTGGAGCAGCACGTCGGCCTTCGGGCTGCGGCCGAACGTCAGGATCGGCCCCTTCGCGCGGCGCGCCTGTTCGGCCACGCGCGCGTCGTCGACGTTCACCACCGCGATGGCGGCGCTGCCCAGCCCCTCGAACAGCTCGCCCTTGGCCATCGCCACGCCCTCGATGGAGCCGAGGCCCTCGAGGTGCGCGGGCTGCACCACGGTGATGAGGCCCGCGTCGGGGCGCGCGATGTCGGTGAGGCGGGCGATCTCGCCCGCGTGGTTCATGCCCATCTCGACGATGGCGGCGACGTGGCGCGGCTCGAGCCCGAAGAGCGTGAGCGGCACGCCCACCTCGTTGTTCAGATTTCCTTGCGTCTTGAGCGCAGGGCCACGCGTCTGGAGGATCGAGGCGATGAGCTCCTTCGTCGTCGTCTTGCCGTTCGAGCCGGTGACGGCGCCGATGGGGATCTTGAAGCGTTCGCGGTGCGCGCGGCCCAGTCGACCCAGCGCGTGCAGCGTGTCGGCGACCTCGAAGACGGTGACCTCGGGCCTTCCGTCCAGCGCCGCGCCGCGGCCCGGGTGCACCACCACGCCGGCCGCGCCCTTCTCGGCGGCCTGCGCCACGAAGTCGTTCGCGTCGAAGGTCTCGCCCTTGAGCGCGACGAAGAGACAGCCGGGGGTGAGGCTGCGGGTGTCGGTGCAGATGGCGTCGAACGACGCGCGGCTCCCGGCGCGCACCAGCCTCGCGCCCGTCGCGTCCTTCACCTGCGTCTGCGAGAACCGCACCGCCATGACGTGCTCCTGCCGCGCTCAGCCCAGGGCCTTGCGCGCCTCCTCGAGATCGTCGAACGGCGTCTTCTGGCCGTTCTGCTCCTGGTACGCCTCGTGGCCCTTGCCGGCGATCAGCACCGTGTCGTTCTCCTTCGCGAGCGAGATGGCGGTGGCGATGGCGGCCTTGCGATCGGCCTCGACGAGGTAGCCCTTCTCGCCCGTGCGCGCCTTCGCCGGGCTCATGCGCCGCAGCCCCGCCTTCTCGAGGCCGGGGATGATCTCGGCGATGATGTCGTCTGGATCCTCCGAGCGCGGGTTGTCGCTGGTGACGATGGGCACGTCAGCCTGCGCCGCGGCCTCGCCCATGAGCGGGCGCTTGCCGGTGTCGCGATCGCCGCCGCAGCCGAAGACGACGATGACCTTCCCTTTGGTGACGTGGCGCGCCGACTCGACCGCGCGGGTCAGCGCGTCGTCGGTGTGCGCGTAGTCGACCAGCACGGTGACGCCCTTGCCGCTCACCTTCTCCATGCGGCCCGGCACGCGGCTCACGCGCTCGATGCCGTCCTGCACGTCACGCCGGGAGGCCCCGGCGGCCAGCGCGATGCCGGTGGCGGTGAGAATGTTGTCGAGGTTGTGCGTGCCGACGAGCTGGCTCTTCACCGGAATGTCGCCGGCCGGCGTCTTGAGCGTCGCCTTGATGCCGCTCGTCGTCAGCTCGGACGAGCCACAGCTCACCTCGCCGTTGCCCAGCCGCGAGAACTTCCACGCCATGCGCTTCTGCCCGCGCAGCTCGCTGTAAATGCGGTTGGTGTACGTGTCGTCGCCGTTCACCACCGCCACGCCGCCCGGCGAGAGGTTGTCGGTGAAGAGCTTCCGCTTGGCCTGGAAGTACGTCTCCATGTCCTTGTGGAAGTCGAGGTGGTCGCGCGAGAGGTTGGTGAAGCCCGCCGCGCGGAAGGTGAGGCCGTGCACGCGGTCCTGCGCGAGGGCGTGGCTCGAGACCTCCATCACCACGGTGTCGACGCCAGCGTCGACCATCTCGCGGAAGGTGCGGTGCAGCTCGATCGGGTCGGGCGTGGTGTGCGTGGGCACGCGCTTCTGGCCCTGGAAGCGGATCTCGATGGTGCCGAACAGCCCGCACACCGAGCCGCCGGCCGTCATGATGCTCTCGAGCAGCCAGGCCGTCGTCGTCTTGCCGTTGGTGCCGGTGACGCCGAGCAGCGACAGCTCGCGCGCCGGGTTGCCGTAGAAGTTGCCGGCGACGAGGGCGACGGCCTTGCGCGCCGAGGGCGTGAGGAAGAGCGGCACCGACAGGCCCGGCACGGGCTTCTCCGAGACGACAGCCACCGCGCCTTTGTCGACGGCCGCGCGCGCGAACTGGGTGCCGTCGGCGGTGGTGCCCGGCACCGCGATGAAGAGATCGCCCGGCTTCACCTGGCGCGAGTCCGTCGAGATCCCGGTGACATCGACCTTCGCCTTCGTCGAGGCGACCGGCTCCGTCGAGACGCCTGCCAGCACTTCGTTCAGCTTCATCGCGTGTCTTTCTGGCCGCGGGCTGCCGGCGTTCAACGGGTGGTGGAGGGCAAGTGCCCTGCCAACTCGAGGGTGATGCGGGCGCCCTTGTCGACGAGGGTTCCCGCAGCGGGCGACTGCGAGACGACGCGGCCGGAGCCGACGAGGCGTGGCTCCAGTGACGCGGTGAGGGCTTCTTTCACGGCGGCGCGGCCACTGTGGCCGGTGAGGTTGGGCACGCGCACCGCCCCTTCGGCAGGGAGCTCGGTGACGGCCTCGACGCGCTCGATGGCGGCGACGACCGGGTTCTTCTCGGGAATGGCGGCCCCGGCCGGCTCCTTCTTCTTCGTGCTGGCCACTTCGGCGGCCGGCACGTCGCGCGACGGCGGCACCGCGAGATGGGGCATCGCGGCCTCGGCGATCTCCTTGAAGGCCGGCGCCGCCACCAGGCCGCCGTAGACGTCGGTCTTCGGCTCGTCGATGAAGATGCCGATGACGACGCGGGGATCTTCCGCGGGCACCATTCCGACGAAGCTCGAGAAGCGCTTGTCCGAGTAGCCGCGCGCCACGGGGTCGGCCTTCTGCGCGGTGCCCGTCTTGCCCGCCACCCGGTACGCGTCCATGCGGGCCTTCGGCGCCGTGCCGCCCTTCTCCACCACGCTCTCGAGCATCTCGACCACCGTGCGCGCCGTCTTCGCCGACACCACGCGGCGCACCTCGGTGGGCTTGTTCTCGAGCAGCACCAGCCCGTCGGCATCGACCACCCTCGAGACGAGGTACGGCTTCATCAACACACCGCCGTTGGCGAGCGCCGCGAACGCCGCCGTCACCTGGAGCGGAGAGGCCGTGAGGCCCTGGCCGAAGCTCTGGGTGGCCAGCGCGATCTCGGCCTTCGGGAAGGGAATGACGCCCTTCGCCTCGCCGGGCAGCCCGAGGCCATGGCGCTCCGAGAAGCCGAAGCGCTGGTACGTCTCGACCAGCTTCTCGCGGCCCAGCTTCTGGCCAATCTTCGCGGCGCCGATGTTCGACGACACCTGCAGCACGCCGCGCACGTCGAGCACGCCCGAGGGGTGGCTGTCGTTGATGACGTGGCGGCCGATGGGCATGCGGCCCTTCTCGCAGTCGAACGACGTCGAAGGCGTCACCAGCCCCTCGTCGAGCGCGCGGGCCACCACGAAGGCCTTCATGGTGGAGCCGGGCTCGAAGGCGTCGGTGAGGGCGCGGTTGCGCAGCACGTCGGCCGACACGCCCTGGGTCGCGTTCGGGTTGAAGCGCGGCGCGTTGGCGAGCGCGAGCACCTCGCCGGTCTTCGGGTCGAGCACCACGGCCATGCCGGCGACGCCCTTCGCCTCGTCGACGGCCTTCAGCAGCGCCTTCTCGGCGACGTACTGCAGGTGGCGGTCGACGGTGAGCGACACCGAGGCGCCCTGCCGGCTGGTGGGGTCTTCCACGCCGTTGGTGAGCACCTTGCGGCCCTTTGCGTCGCGGACCGACGCGCGGCGCGCCTTGTCGCCGGACAGCTCGTCTTCGAAGGACAGCTCGAGGCCGTCGAGGCCGTGCGAGTCGGTGCCGACGAGGCCGATGACGTGCGCGGCGAGCTCGCGCTGCGGGTAGAAGCGGCGCGGCTCCTTCGTGTAGCCGAAGCCCGGCAGGCCCAGCGCCTGCACCTTCTGCACCTCGGTCTGCGTCACCTGGCGCTTCACCCACACGAAGCGCTTGCCCTTCATGAAGCGCTCGACGAGCTCCTTCGAGTCGACGCCGAGCACCTTCGAGAGCTTCTTCGCGGCGTCCTTCGGGTCGTTCAGCATCGAGGGGTCGACCCAGATCGAGTCGACGTCGACGCTCTGCGCGAGGGGCGTACCGCGGCGGTCGAAGATGTCTCCGCGCCGCGCGGGGATCTCGAGCTCGCGCAGGTACTGGTCCTGCGCCATGCCCGAGAGCTTCTCGCGCTGGTGGATCTGCAGGTTGACCGCGCGCGCGAACATGCCGCCGAGCAGCCCGATGAAGGTGAGGCCGACCAGCGACACGCGCAGCCGCATCCACTTCGTGGGGGCGTCGGGTGAGGCCTGGTGGTGCTTCAGATCGCGCATGGAGGACGGAGTCACTTCTTGACGTGGAAGACCTGCGACGGCGGCGGCGTGACGAGCCCGAGCTGGGTGCGCGCGGTGGCCTCGAGCTTCTGGGGGCCCTTCAAGGTGGCGAGCTCGAGCTTGAGCCGGTCGTTCTCGCGCAAGAGCTCGGTCGACTGCGCGTCGAGCCGCGACAGCTCGTAGCCCTGCGAGACGACGAGCACCCGCGAGGTGACGTGAATGATGCCCACCAGCGCGAAGAGCGCCACGGCGAGCGCGGCGGGCAGGATCTCTCCGAGAATGACCGAGAGCGGCACCCCGCCGCGGTTGCGGGCCTCGAGGACGACGCTCATGAGACGACTCCTGGCAGCTTGCGAACGGCGCGCAGCTTCGCGCTGCGGGCGCGGGGGTTCTGGGCGGTCTCGTCGTCGGTGGCGACGAGGGGCTTCTTCGTGAGCGCCTCGAAGGTGGGCGCCGTGGTGCGGGCGAAAGGCAGGCCCTTCGGCGCGTCGTCCTGCTCGCCGCACCACTTCTTGAACGTCTGCTTCACCAGCCGGTCTTCGAGCGAGTGGAACGAGATGATGGCGGCGACGCCCTTTGGCCCCAGCCACGACGGGAGCGACGCGAGCGCGCGCTCCAACTGCTCGAGCTCGGCGTTCACCGCGATGCGCAGCGCCTGGAAGGTGCGGGTGGCCACGTGCGTGTCCTTCGGCCAGGCCTTGCGCGGCATGCCCTGCTTGACCGCCTCGACCGCCTCGAAGGTCGTCCTGGGCAGCCGCGCCTTCAGCGCCCGCGCGATGGGGCGGGAAAAGCGCTCCTCGCCGTACTGGTAGATGACGTCGGCGAGCTCGTTCTCGGGCAGGCGCGCGATCAGCTCGGCGGCCGTCTCGCCGTCGCCCGACATGCGCATGTCGAGGGGCCCGTCGTGCATGAAGCTGAAGCCGCGCGCGGGCGTGTCGAGCTGCGGAGACGACACGCCGAGATCGAGCACCAACCCGTCGACCGGCCCGGGCACGAGCGACGCGACGTCACCGAACTCGCCCTGCACCGCGCGGAACGAGTCACCGAACCGGGCCAGGCGCGCCGTGGCGGCCGCGAGCGCGAGGGGATCACGATCGACGCCCACGACGCGGAAGCCCGCCTCGAGGAGCGCCTCGCTGTGCCCACCACCTCCGAGCGTGCCGTCGACGATCACGCGCTGCACTCCTGGCTCGAAACACGAGACCACCTCGCCCTTGAGGACGGTCTGGTGGTTGAACGGACTCAGCCCTGCACCATCACCGCGTCGCGGAACGCCACCTGCGCGTCGCGCACCTCGGCGAAGAAATCGAAGTCGTCCTGCACGCCGGCGGCCTGAACGATGGTGAAGAGGTACGGCGAGAGGCCCGCGAGCTTGATGTCGCCGCCGAGCTCACGGAACACCTCGGCGCGGCGCGAGAGCGTGACGAGCCCGCGGTAGTCGAGGTGCGTGACGCCGCGGAAGTCCATCACCAGGTCGGTGACGCCGTCCATCGAGAGGCTCACGAGCATCTCGCCGATCTCGGCCATCTCGTCGCGGCCGATCTCGCCCTCGAGCACCATCGTCATCGCGCGGGGACGCATGACGTTCTTCGCCATCGTCGTCCGAACCACTTCCACCGTCGCCAGCTCGCTCATGTGTCCCTCCTCGAAGTCCGAAAAAATGGAGCCTCAGCCCTGCCGCAGCTCCGTCAGCACCCGCATCACGTCGGCCGAGTCGGCGGCGGTGCGCGCTTCAGCCTGCGCGGCGTCCCAGCCGGTCTTCGACCAGAGCTCGATCACCTTCACCATGCCCGCCCAGATGACGTCTTTCTCGAGGTGGGCGTGGCCGCGCAGCGACGGCGGCAACAGCACCCGGCCCAGCTTGTCGACGGCCACTTCCTGCGCGGGCGCCACGTAGAGCCGCAACAGCGACTTCACGCCGGGCTCCATCGGGTTTCGCCGCGCGAGCGCCGTCTCGAGCTGCTCCCATTCCTTCACCGGGTAGCAGTGCAGGCACGCGTCGAGCGACGTGGTGACGATGAGCCGCTCGTCGTACTGGCCGACGAGCACCTCACGCAGCTTCGCCGGGAAGCTCGTTCGCCCCTTCGCGTCGATCTGATGCTCGTAGACGCCCCGGAACACGTTGGCCCGCCTTGCCGCCTGGATCAGCCGTCTTTTGCCCTGAATGGGCTCGAAACTGGGAATCTGATCCGCCGAATACCACTTCTTGCCACGACGGCCGCGAAATTACGGGCGGTTCCCGAGGGGGTCAAGAAACGATGATCCAGCCTGTAGCGTTCGACCGGCTAACGCGGCGTGTCACGGCCAGTTTCGCCGATCGGTTCCAGTGCGGGCGAAAAGCATCGGTGACAGCGCGGCAAAGTGCGCTAGGGAGGCGGCCCGTGTCGCTGCCGCCCGGCGCGCCGATCCGCCTGAAGGTCGGGTACAAAACACCCGAGACGTTGCTCGGAGAGCTGACCAAGTCGGTTGGCCGTGGCGGCGTGCGCATCGAGGCGAAGAAGACGGTGCCGGTGGGCACGAAGTTCGTCTTCGAGCTCAAGAGCGTGGGCGTCAAAGAATCGGTCGAGGTGAGCGGCACGGTGCAGACGGTGACCGAGACGGCGCCGGGCCGGTACGTGCTGCACATTCGGTACGAGCCGCCGCGCAACCGGCAGGGGCTCGACGCGGTGTTGAAGCGCATCTTCGAGGCGACCGAGAAGGACGTACGCCGGCGCACGCCCCGGGTGCCGCTGCACGTGCGGGCGACCGAGAACTCGCCGAACTCGCCGATCTACCGCCTGCGCGATCTGTCGCGTGGAGGCATGGGGCTCGACGTCGAGTGCGAGATTCTGCCGACGTACCTGCAGGTGGGCACGCCCACGCTGGTGCAGATGCGGCTGACGACCGGCCAGCTCGCCGCGCACGGAGAGATCATCTGGGTGGTGCAGCCCGACGCGTCGAAGGCGATGCCGGCGCGGGTGGGCGTGCACTTCGGCAAGCTGTCTCCGGCCGCGGCGACGATGCTGGACGATCTGCTGACGCTGAAGGCCCTGCCCCAGCCGCCGTGGATCGCCCGGCTCGCGTTCGGGAATGACGCGCTCTCGCAGATGAAGTGAGCGGCCTCAGGGCTCTTCCAGCCCGAGGTGCAACCGGAGCGCGGCGTCGACACGTTCCAGCGTGGCCCTGTTGACGGAGCCCGCTCGCTTGACGACGCGGCTGCGATCGTACGAGGTGATCATCGACGCGTTGGCCACCCGCTCGACCGTGAGGTTGGACCGGGGGCTGCGGAGGTCGACCATGAACGCCCGGGCCGCGCGCTCCTTCGTGAAGCGCTGGGTGGGGATGACGGTCACCACCTGGCCGAACTGATTGGCGACGTCGTTCGAGACCACGACACAGGTTCGAACCTTCTTCGGCTCGGCGCCGACCGACGGCTCGCAATTCACCCAGACGATGTCGCCGCGCCGGAGCCGGAGGGGCTCAGTCATCGAGCGACTCCAGATCGGCGAGCGCGGCTGGCTCGAAGTCCTTGAGGAGCGCGACCGCATCGGCCCGTCCAGCGGCGTAGTCACGAGCGAGCGCCTTCTTCCGCTCGAGCGCCTCCGCGCGGGCCAGGCCCTCTTCGATGAGGGTTCGCGCGACCCGTGTCACCCGCTGGCCACGTGCGTGCCGTTTCAGAGCGGCGAGCGTGTCAGCGGGAAGTGTCAGATTGAGCCGGCTCATGACACGGGGAGTAGCACGACTCAGTCAGGCAGGAACACCAGCCCCGTCGGCTGACCATCTCGCAGCGCCACCACCGCAGGCTTGCCGAGCCACGCCCCCTCGGGGTCCTTCCGCACGTAGCGCAAGGGGAACAGCCGCTTCGCCTTCGCGTCGCCCAGGCGCAGCAGCGGGCCCGCTTCACCATCGGACGAGAACGTCAGCAGCACACCCTCGGCGTCTTCCGCGTGCAGCTCGTACTCGGGCTCGTCGAACGTGAGCGCCTTGAGCGACACCTTCTTGAAGCTCCGCGGCAGCTCGTCGGCGCCCTTCTGGGTGCTCGCGTGCGCCAGGAACCCTCGTGACGCGAGCAGGCCATCAGTGCTCGCGGCGAGCGCCTTGAGCCGCTCCTGCTCGAACTCGGCCGTGTAGCGCCGCCGCAGCACCGGGCTCTTCGTCGGAGCGAGCGCGCCTTTGCGGTACTCGTACTCGCGCCCCACGAAGACGAACGCCGGCTCGGGCTGCTTCTCGACGGCCTGGTACGTCCACTCGGTGAGCAGCAGCGCCCGGCCCTTCACGAAGTCAGCCGGAAGATCGTGCGCCACCCCGTGCACCACCACGTCCTCGGTGCCGTCGACGATCGAGACTTCCCACGACCGAATCTCCATGCCGTCCGACACGCTCATCAGGCTGGCCACGACGAGCTCGGGCGAACCATCGCCGTCGAGATCGACCTGCTGCACCGAGAAGTCCGTCACCGCCCCGCGGTTCGTGTCGGTGGTCCAGATGACGCGCCGCTCCTCGGGCCGGTCGACCACCAGCAGATCGACGCTCCGCTCGTTCGGCGCCGAGCACTTGCACACCCGCACCTCACCCGACGTCGTGCACGCCGCCTGCGTGCAGTTCTCGAGGGGCACCAGCGCGGGGGCGGGAAACGGCGCGGCAGCAAGGAGCAACGGCAGCAGCATGGAGGCGGTCATGGCCGAAAACGAAACCCACGTGAAGACGGTCCCATGCCAGGACAGATCCACCCCCACCCCGCTTCGGCCCATGAGGCTGGACTCAAAGTTGCCCCCGCGGCCCGGCGGACGCAGAGTGGCCGTTCGATGCGCTCCCTCTTCGCCCTCGCACTTGTCGCCCTGACCGGCTGCGGCCCGACCATCGGAGACCCCTGCACCACCGAGCGCGACTGTGGCTCGGCGGTGTGCCTCAACCGGGACTTCACCCCGGGCGGGTACTGCTCCCTCGACTGCAAGGCCAACAGCGTGGCGTGCCCTGCCGGCAGCGTGTGCGTGGAAGACGCCATCGGCCGAAACACCTGGGGCTGCCTGCGCACGTGCCGTACCGCCGCCGACTGCCGCATGGGCTACGTCTGCCGCCGCGAGAAGGACTCGCCCACGCCCGTATGTGTCGGCCCCGAAGGCGTGTGAAGCGCCGTCAAGCCCTCGAGCGACACGACGGCCACCGGCCTCCCATCGACGGGTGACGCCCGTTCGCTACACTGCGGCCAGTGGCTGGTCCTCCGTCAGAGCGCGTCGTCTTCTCGAGCGTCTTCGAGGCGCTCGGGCGCATCGTGCAGGCCAGCACGCCCCAGCTCACGAAGGACGCGCTGGCCATCGGCGTCGACTTCACCAACCTGAACCCGGCGTACCCGGCCGACACCTGGCGAAAGCTGACGTCGCTGGTGGCGCAGGTGCTGCACCCGACGGTGAGCGCGCCAATCGCCGAGTACCAGCTCGGGCAACGCATCATCCAGGAGTACGGCAAGACGCTCATCGGCCGCGCCCTCATGGCCACGCTCAAGGTGCTGGGGCCGACGCGCTGCTTCTCGCGGGTGAGCCGCTCGTTCCGCACCGCGAACAACTACACCGAAGACCGCGTCACCCAGCACGCGCCGAACCACTTCGAGCTGTGGATCAACGAGCTCCACGTGCCCTACGTGAACCAGGGCGTCATTCAGGCCGCGCTCGAGGCCATCGGCGCGAAGAACTGCAGCGTCGAGGTGACCAAGCGCGACGCCGACGGCACCTCGTACGTGTGCCGCTGGGACGCCTGACGTCAGCGCCGGCAGCCGATGCGCTCGCGGGCGACCACCACGTCGTCGAACTGCAAGGCGCTGGTGCCCGACGAGGTGTAGTTCAGCAGCCACAACCAGTTGAGGCGGAGCGCCGGGTTCGTGCGCCACCGCAGGTCGACGACGCTGGTGCTGCGCTGCGCTGGCGGCGGCGCGAAGTCGAGGCAGTTGGGTGAGTCGGCGTCGCTGGGGCAGAACGTCGCGGCCACCCAGTACCCGCGAGGGCCGCTCTCGTCGTAGCGGTAGACGAGGGCGTCATCGACCCACAGCGAGAGACTTCCGCCGCGGGCCGAGGCCGGGTCGTCGTTGAGCTTCACGTGGTACTCGACGCACTGCCAGGTGCCCGGGCGCGTCGACACCGACGAGCGGTTCACCAGCCAGTTGCCGTACGACGAGCCCTGCCACGAGCGCATGCCGAACCAGACGTTGTAGAAGTCGAGGCGTCGCCCCTGCGGCGTCTCGGACGCGGGCTCGAAGCCCACCGAGATGCGGTCGCTCCCGTTGGGACGCACGCCAGCCATCGGGTTGGGCCACAGCGTCGCCGGGTTGTACCCGCCCATCCACAGGCCGGAGTGGTGGTACGGCGCCGTCTCGTACTTCACGTAGTAGCGCACGAAGAGCTCGTCGAAGTCGCCGGGCAGGCGCTTGAAGAGGTCCGACGTGTCCTGGCCCGTGCTCGCGGCGAAGCGCCCGGAGCGCATGCCCGGGCTGCCGGCCGGCCGATCGGCCACGAGGGTGAGCTGCCCGACGCGTGAGGAGTCGTAGCGGGCACCGATGGCCTGCGGCGTCGCGGCCTCGAAGGGCTCGTGCCACACCACCGTCGACGCCGAGCCGATGCCGACGTCACCGGGGAAGCGCGCCGAGAGCGTCGCGGCCCCGCCTGCCGTGCTGCCACCAGCCGTGGCCCCGCCCGCGGTGCCCCCCGCAGCGCCGCCACCGGCGACGCCCCCCGCACCTCCAGTGCCACCGGAAGCGCCTCCACCAGCTCCGGCGCTGCCGCCTCCGCTGGAGTTGCCGGCCGTCCCCCCGGCGACCACGCCACCTGCGCTTCCACCGCCCGCGCCTCCATCAAGGGGGCCCGTGACCATCGCCTCACAACCGAGCCAGAAGGCCGCGGACAGCAGCAGTGCGCATCGCGTCATCGAGGTGTCTCCACGTTTCAGTCACCGACCTGCATCATCAACGGCATCAGCCAGAGCAGCGCCTTGAGCGCGACGCCACAGGCGGCCCCCAGCAGCAGGCCGCCAACCAGGTCGATCGCTGCGGGGCGCTTCACCGTCATGGCGCCGCCTTCACCTTCGGCCGCGGGTACACGAGGCACGCGGTGGGAAACCACGCCACCTCGGCCGAGGTCCAGTTGGCGGCCAGCGCGCGGCTCACCTGCGCGAGCTCCGTGCCGAAGGACGGCACGAAGCACACGTCCTTCGTCTTGAACTTCTTCGCGACCCGCTCGAGGCCACGCTGGAGCGTCTTGAGATCCATCTTCCCGCCGCGCACCGGCACCGTCGGCCCGTTCGGGTCCTGCCCCGGCAGCTTGCCCAGGTTCGTCTGCACCTCGAAGCCGTCGGCCCGCTGAATGACGCGCACCTTTCCCGGCTCGGGGTCGTCGATCCACGACTGGAAGGCGCCTTCGTCGCGCAGGTCGAGCGGCCAGGCCACGTCGGCGTCGGGGTGCTTCAAGAAGGCGTCGGCCCCCACGTCATCGAGGCGCGCGAGCAGCGGCGCGGCCTGCACCAGGTACGTCTCGGCGTCGGGCACCAGCAGCAACGCGTCGTTCTGCTTCACGGTCGAGAGATCGAACGGCTGACCGTCGAGCGTCACCGCATCGCCCTTGAGCTCGAGCACCCGCGCGCCCTCGGGCGGCTTCGGCCCCACCACCGGCAACGGCACGATGCGGAAGATGGCCTCTCGCTCG
>JALOQF010000167.1 GCA_025459425.1 Myxococcaceae bacterium
GCCTGAACTGATCGGCGAAAGCTGATCAGCGCGACGCCATGTTTCGAGAACGCGGGAGTCCAAAACAGACCTCAGCACCGCTTTTTCAACGCCCTGCTAGACACCGGCTCGCGAACTTCGGGCATTCATCGTGGTTTCAGGTGGTTGGCGCGACGAAAAAGGCGCAGAAATTCCCGTCGCCCACCAGTCACTCGATGGCGCAGTCCTTCTGGGTCCACCAGTTGAGCACCACGAAGCGGCGCCCCTGCAGGAGCTGCGGGTACACCATCAACCCGTAGCAGTAAGCGTGCTCGGCATAGGCCGCGCCGGGAATCGCGCCCACCGTGCCCTGGAAGACGGCGCCCTGCTCGGTGCTCGTCTCGAACGTCTGGCCGTAGTGGAACCCGACCGAGGTGCCGACGGTGACGCCGCCCGTCTTCGCCTCGAACTCGAACGACGTCGAGAAGTCCATCGACGCGCCGCGCGCCGAGCCCTGGCTGGTGTTGATGCCGACGCCGTTGCTGCCCGACTCGTCGACCTTCACCGGCCCGTTCCACAGCGCCTGGTAGCCCGGCGTCTCGCGCTCGGCTGCGCTCAAGAGGCGCTTGCGGTCGTCGAGCGTCGGGTACGACCAGACGTCTCCGGGCGTGTGGCGCAGAATGCGCGCGTCGACGTCGAGCCCGCCACCGTTGTGCGCGTTGTAGAACTCGACCGAGGTGCCCATCATCTGCGGCTTGCGCGGCAGGTTGATGGTCACCTTCGTGCCCACCTCGGCCCCGCGCGGCGAGGAGACGATGGTGTAGTAGTAGACGTCGAACGGCACCGTGGTGAACACCACCTTGTCGGCGCCCGGCGCGGTCGAATAGCTCACCGACGTCTCCACCGAGCGGGACTCGGTCGTGTACACGTCGAAGGCCGACTCGAAGGTGGCCTTCGCCGACACCCCGCTCTGGAAGAGGTCGCTTTCGAACTCGGTGCCCACCGAGAAGCCCACCTTGAAGCCGAGCGACTTCGTGCGCACCACCGCGTCGTTCTCGGTGGTGCCGAAGGTGGCCTGCGTCACCTCGACGTTCTGCCCGATGCCGGCCTGCCACGGCGGCGACGCCACCACCGTGACGAGGGTCGGGTCGGTGAAGAGCAGCTCGGACTCGCCGTCGTAGCGGACGATGGGCGAGTCGTCGTCGGTGTTGGCCGGCACCAGCACCGGTGAGTCGTAGGCCACGCCGGCGCCCGCGAGGTTCGTCTTGAGCTTCCACGTGTCGAGCGCGTCGAGCCCCCAGATTTGCAGCCCGCCGTTCGTCGCCACCAGCAGGTCGTCGCGGCGGTCGGCGTCGACGTTGCCCACGGCGGCGCGGCTCCACCCGGGCACGCCCGCGTACTTCACGGCGAACGTCCCATCACTGCCGAGCTCGAGCACCTCGCCCCAGCCGTGCACCTCGTGCACGCCGTCGCCGTTGACGTCGGGCAACACCAGCATGCGCGGCGAGGTGGGGTAGGCGAGCCCCGAGTAGCGCAGCGTGCTGCGGAAGGCCCAGTGCTTCGTCTCGGGCGGCGTCGGCGTGGGCACGTGCCGCATCAGGAAGTAGTGCCACGCGTTGTCCGCCGGAGCCACCCGCCGCCCGTGGAACACGACGTCGTCGACGTGGTCGCCGTCGACGTCTGCGATGGCCACGCGGCTCTCTCCGAAGAAGTGGTCGTTCGAGGCGGCGTCCTTCACGCGCAGCTCGCCCTGCTCGAAGGGCTCGGTGAGCGAGCCGTCGAACACCTCGTAGAAGCCGCGCACGAGGCCCGAGCGCGTCTCGGTGTGCGTCACCACCAGCTCGACCTGCGGGTCGCGGTCGATGCTGCCGATGGCGACGTTGACGTCGTTGAAGTCGGGGTAGCTGCGCACCACCACCTGCGGCTGGCCGTCGGCGAGGCCGCGCAGCAGGTAGAGCCGCCCGAAGCCCACGGCAACCTCGGGCACTCCGTCACGGTCGAGGTCGCCCGCCGCCAGCGACGGCTGCGCGAAGTGGTCGAGCGCCGACGCCTGGGTGATGCCGACGTCGATGGTGCCCGTCGCCGCGGTGGTGCCGTCGTTGGGGTCGAGCAGCAGGAAGCGCAGCGTGCCGCTGCCCGGCGCGAAGTAGACGACGAAGAGCTCGTCACGGCCGTCGTCGTCGACGTCGACGGCGATGCCGTTCTTGAACTCGGCGCCAATCCACGTCTGGTCGGGGTAGCGCTGGAGCGGCAGCGCCGCGTGGTTCGCCGTCTTGTCGTCGAGGAAGAGCTCGCTCTGGCCGGCCAGCGTCGGGCCGCCAGCGAGGTACAGCTCGAGGCGCGGCGCGAAGGCGGCGTAGCGCGTCTTGAGCGGGTGCCAGGCCTCCGGGAGCGCCTCTCCGGCCGGGCCCGTGCGTGGGCCGACGGCCGTCGAGAAGCCCAGGCGACGCAGCATGGCCTGGTGCTCGGCGTTCGTCGTGGGCACCGCGTCGACGCCCGCGTCCTCGACGACCCCTGCGTCCTCGGTGCCCGCGTCGGCCATGGGCATCGGCGGCGTGCACCCGGCGGCCGCCAACAGCACTGTGAGGAGGGACCAACGACGAGGCGAAAGCGCGGTCGGAGCGTTCATGCTCCGGTGTTGCTGCATCGGCCGTTCCCCGGCTGCGGCGGGGCGTGCCCGCGGCCAACGGGGCCTCACTCTGAAGGACCGCCCGCGCAAAATGATGGAGTGCCCGGCGCGCACCCACTCAGCCCGGGAATGATCGGCCGGTGGCGCACGGCGTGCACCGCGGGCCGGTGCGGCCAGCGCTGGTGCCAGGCCGTCCAAACCACGTCGATGGAGACAGACATGAACAAGCCCGAACTCGCGCGCCGTGAGCAGGTCCTCGAGTTGTTGACCGACGAAGAGACGGCCCTCGTGAGCCGCTCCGAGCCCTCGGCCGTCAACGAAGGCGACGAATACGTCGACCTCGACCGCCTCGATGCGGGCGTGCAGCGCGTCGATGGCGTGCCGCTGGCGAAGGGCAGCGCCATCTTCCGGCGGCTCGTGCATGACGACACCTGGCGCCGAATCATCTCGGTGCTGGCTGCGAACGGCACCGAGCGGCCCTGGGTGTCGTGAGGCTTCCCCGAGGCGCCCATGCCCGAGCGAGAAGACGTGTCGATGGGAGCCGCCCCGCCCCCCTCCGTCAGCCTCGAGCTGGCGGCGGGCGGTGGCGTGCTGGTGCGAGCGGGTGACGGCGCGCCCCCGGCTCGAGCGCCGCGGCGCACCGTGCCACCGCCTCCGCTTCGCCTCGCGCCTGGAGCCGGCCCGTGAGCGGCGCATCGACGCCGCCCCGGGCCGCTGCACCCGCTTTCGCTGCGGGCGATGAAGCCCCTCGTCAGCTTCCGACGGGCGGGCCTTCTCCGGGGCCTGCGCCGTCACGAAGGCCGACGGACGCGAGGGGCCCCCGCGCGCGCAACGAGGCCGCTGAGCTGGCGAGGCGCACGAAGAACGTGCTGACCGAGGCCGCCGAGCGGGCGCGCGCAGGCCGCGTGGCGCTCGACCCCGAGGGGCCGCAAGCCGTACGGACCTGACGCGTCACGGTGGCGGTGTCTGCCCTTCGGGCCCTGCGCGCTCGGGTGGCCGGTGCCAGCGGCCCGGTCGTCATTCCTTCTCGACGTCGCGGTCCCACAGCTGGGCGGTGGCCCCGCCGGGCATCGCGCGCAGGCGCTCCGCGAGCACCTGCGCGAGCGCGACCGAGCGGTGCTTGCCGCCGGTGCAGCCGATGGCGACGGTGAGGTACGACTTGCCTTCCTTCTGGTAGCGCGGGAGCAGGAACGCGAGCAGCCCCTCGACGCGCAAGATGAACTCGGCGACGCCTTCCTGCGCGAGCACGAACTGCGAGACGCGCGGGTCCTTCCCGGTGAAGGCCTTGAGCTCGGGCACGAAGAACGGGTTGGGCAGGAAGCGCACGTCGAGCACGAGGTCGGCGTTGCTGGGCACGCCGTACTTGAAGCCGAAGCTCATCACCGTGATGGCGAGCTCGCTGCTGCTGGTGACGCCGAAGCGGGCCATCACCTGGCGCCGCAGCTCGTGCACCGTCATCGTCGAGGTGTCGAGCACGTGCTCGGCGGCCTCACGCAGCTCCACCAGCAGGCCGCGCTCTTTGGCCAGGCCGTCGGCCACCGTGCCGCGTTCCGAGAGCGGGTGCCGGCGGCGCGTCTCACTGAACCGCCGCGCGATGGCCTCGTCGGAGGCGTCGAGGAAGAGCACCTGTACGTCGTGGCCCGCCCGCCGCGCCTCGTCGATGGCCCGGGGCGCGTCCTTGAGGAACTCTCCCTCGCGCGCATCGATGACGAAGGCGAGGCGCTGCGTCGGGTCGCCCAGCTCCGTCACCTTCATCAGCAGCGGCGCGGGCAGGTTGTCGATGCAGGTGAAGCCCGAGTCTTCGAGCGCCCGAATGGCCGTCGACTTGCCGGCGCCCGACATGCCCGTGATGACGATGATGCGCTTTCCGGCCATGACGCGAGCGACACCCTACAGCGGCGGGCTCGGCCCGGTCCACGTTCGTCGGTCAGGCGGCCCTCGCGTGGCCCTCGTCGGTGTCGCCCAGGCGACGAGCTCGTATGGGCCTGCCGTCGACGACGGCACCGACGCCCTCACTGGTTCGCGACCGACACGTAGTCGAGCCGCAGCAGAATGTCGTCGACCTGGTCGAGGTCGAGGCCGTTGCTGCCGTTGGTGCTGATGACCTCGGCGGGAATCACGAGCTCGTACTGGCCGTACAACCCGCGGCCCGCGAGCTCGGCCGTCTCTCCGTTGGCGTACGAGTCGGCCTCGAACGTCGCGCGCGGTACGTTGAAGTACGCCTGGATTCGAGCCTGGCTCGTGTCGTCGACGGCGTTGCGAACCCCGAGCGTCCCGCCGAGCGCCGTGGTGCCGATGCGCCCGGGGCCGAACACCGGGTCCTGGAAGAGGTTCACCGACGGGCGCACCGAGGCCCACTGGAACGGCGGCGCACCGGCGGGCGGCGTTCCGCACCACTGCGAGAAGAACGTGTTCGACTTCTCGAGCGACACGCGCGTGAAGGTGGTGGCGTCTCCCCGGTAGAGGCGTGGCGTGCCGAGAATCGACGCGTTCACCGACCACAGCCGCTCGGCGCAGTCCGAGGTCGAGAAGATGGGCACGCCCATGCCGTTGCCGGGCCGCGTGCCACCCAGAGGCGCCAGCGCGAAGGGCACCCGCAGCGACGGGCGGCCCAGCGCGTCGGTCACCAGGTAGCGGGTCTTCAGGCGGGTGCGGAAGAGCTGAATCTCGGACAGCGCCTGCTCCTTCGCCGAGAGCTGGCTGCGGTCGCTGAGCTGGAGCACGTGCTGGCGCAGCGACACCACCGCCTTCAGCGCGCTCGGCGCTCTTCCGTTGATTCGCCGCGTGCCGGCCGTGGCGCGCAGCCCGTCGATGACCTGCTGGAGCTGGTCGGGCGTGTCGGCGCTCAGCACGTCGGCGCGCGCCATGAGGCTCGCCTGGTACTCGTACTCGACCGCCCGCACCGAGAGGTACGTCATGCGTCGCGCCAGCCGCATCGCGCGCTGGTACTGCGCGACGTTCGCCTCGACCCACCCGTCGATGGCCGGTGGGCGGAAGCTGCGGCCCCGCGCGTCTTCGAGGGCGGCGAGGCCCTCGTCGAAGGCCGTCTGCGCGGCGCGTTCGGCCTCGCCGAGCCGGAAGAGCGCGAGGCCCAGGTCCTGCGAGGCGCGCTGGACGCGCAGGGTGGCGGCGCGCAGGCCGACCAGCTGCATCGTCGCGTCGTTGGTGCAGACCTGGAACGCCGTGTTCGCCGCCAGCGCCTGCAGCGTCGCCTGGTGCGCGCGCTCCTTCTTGTCCATGTCGACCTGGAGCTTGTCCGACGCGATGGTGAGCGCCGCCTCGGCGAAGGCCGCGGCGCACGCTGCGGCGGTGCCGCTCGCGCCGATAATGATGTTCTCGGACATGCCGGCGGCGGTGGCCGCACAGTCCTTCGCGGCGCCGGCGGCGTGGGCCGCGGCGTCGAGCGCGAACTTCCGGTCGCTGAGCGCATTCGTCTCGCGGTTGAACTTCGCGAGCTCGGCGTCGATGGCCGCGTCGCCGGCCTGCTGCACGAAGCACGAGCGCATCGAGATGTCGTAGGCGTCGTCGAGCGAGGCCGCCTCTTCGCGAGCAATCTCGATGTCGGTGGCGGCGGCCTCGGCCGTCATGGCGAGCTCGCCCAGCGTGCCCGTCAGGCACTGCGCCGAGGCCGTCGCGTCGGCGCCCAACCTGGGGAGCAGCGCCGACAACGAGACGCGCCCGCGCGGGTAGAGGGCCCCACACACCTGCTCGGCCTGGTCGACCAGCGTCGCGCTCACCGTGTCGAGGCCGATGCGCTGGTCGAGCGTCAACGCGGTGGCGACCGCGCCCGTCGCACCACAGCGCAGGCAGACGGCGCCGGTCGGAGCCGTCGCCGGACAAGCCTCGGCCACGCAGCGCACGAGGCCGGTGGTGGTGGCGTTGACGACGGCCGACACGTCCTCGACCGTCAGGCCGCGGAGCCGCTCGCCTCGGGAGAGCTGCGTCAGCCCGTCGTTCGCGTAGCGCACGGCGTTGGCCGTCATCGAGTTCACCACGACGGTCGTGCACAGGTGCAGCTTCACGTCGTCGAGGGTGAGGGCCTGGGCGGCGGGCTGGCTGCACCCGCTCTTCTCGAGGCGCCGGTAGCAGGTGGTGCCATCGAAGGGCCGGCCGGTCGCGGCCTGCCACACCTCGAGGATGTTGGAGGGCGCGAGGCCCATCGGAGTGCCGCACAGCGTCGACAGCGTCGCGCCCGCCGCCCCACGCACGTCGTCGAGCCGGTCGGCCGCGGCGGTGGCGCCGAGCGCTTCCTGGTACTGCCGAATCGCCTGGTCCCGGTACGCGGTGCGCATCGCAGTCGCCGATTGGCTCGCCGCAGCCACGAGCGACGGCGCCCACGCCGAGGTGCTGCCCGCGGCGCCCAACAGGTAGTCGGAGACGGCCGAGAAGCGCGCGCTGGGGCCCGTCTCGCCACCGAAGAAGTAGAGCGGCAGGTCGGACTCCTCGATACCGAGCGGGTTGCGCCCTTCTTCGAGCGCCGCCGCGGCCGCCACCGCCGAGTCACGCGTCGTCTCGTACGAGCGCAGCGCCCGGCCCCACGCGTCTCGCCAGCGCAGGGGGCGTGAGACGGTCGCCGCGGCCGATGCGCGGTCGAAGAGGTGACGGGCCAGGGCCTCGGCCAGACTCGCGGTGCGGAACATGCGGCCCGCGCTCGCCAGCACGGTGCGGTCATTTCGCCGGGCGGCGTCCTCGAGCGCGGTGCGGGTGAGGCCGAGCTGCACCTCGAGGGTGCGCAGCAGGGCGATGGGCAGGCCCACGGGTTGGGCGTGGTCGGCGACGGCAGGCACGGCGCGAAGCGGCGCGCGGTAGTCGGGTGCGAGCAGCACGTCGTCGGGCAGGTTCGCGAGCGCCGAGGCGAAGCGCGGGTGCAGCAGCACGTTCCAGGCGTCGAGCGAGCGCGCCAGTACCTCGTTTGCGGGCGGCAGCGCGGGCAGGCCCGACAGGCCGGTCAGCGCCGGGTCGGGCACGGCGAGGCGCTGGTTGGCCTCGCTCGCCACCAGCCCGTGCACGTCGAGCCACTGCTGCGCGAGGCGGTGGGCGAAGCGGCTGTCGCGCACGTCGATGGTGGTCGAGAGCCCGAGCGCGCGCCGTCGGTCGACCTCGGTGGCGTACTCGAGCGCGACGAGGTGCCGCGGCGTGTCCAGGCAGCCGGCGTCGGCCGAAAACAGGTTCTGCAGGGTGGCCGGCGAGGGAACGGCGCCCTGCAGGCGCGCGAGGTCGGCGAGGCACGACGCCGCGATGTCTCCTGCTCGAACGGCGCCGGCCTCGGCGGCGAGCTCCGCGCGCGTGGCGAGAGAACGTCGCGAGCCCGTCGAAGGCGCGAGACAGTCGAGGTCGCCACCGCGTGGGTGCAGCGGCGCGGCCCGGTCGAGCGCCGTGGTGGCGCTGCCCGCAAGGCACGACAGCAGCTCGCCGCAGGGCGCCCGGCCGCTCGAGCGGCACAGCTTCGTCACCGCGCCCGTCACCACCACGTTCGAGGTGCAGGTGGCCGGCGCGCCAGGCAGGTCGACGGTGCCGGTGACGACGAAGGTGGGCGAGGGTGATGAGACCTCGACCGGCTCGCAGCCCGTGGTGCGGGCGAGCTCGGCGCAGCGGTCGATGCGGCCATAGTCCTGCGGGCCGGAGAGGCACGTGTTGGTGGCGTTGGTGTTGAAGACGACCTCACAGGGCACGCCGGCGCCCGCGTCGGTGGTGAAGGCCGCGTTGCGCACCCCCAGCACGCCCGTCGTCACTGGACGCAGCAGCACGTTCGCGAGCGGGCGCCCCGTCGACGCCACGGAGACGTCGACCGGCGTGCCCGAGGTGAAGTTCGGTGAGGCCCACGACGCGGCAGTGGTCGTGTTCCACAGCGTCTGCGGGACGACGATGGGCGCCGCGGGGCGCGCGCACGCTTCGAGCCGACGCGGACACGAGGTGCTGGTGCACGCGGGCAGAATCGAGGCCGCCCCCTGCACGTCTCCGCTCGTGGCGAGGAGCAGCTGGAAGTCGGTCTCGGGCCGCGCGGCCGTGCCCCACGCCGGCATCGCGTCGAGCGTCGCGGCGTGCCACGCGGTGGAGGTGAGCGCACCGGCGTCGGGCACGGCCACGGGCTGCGTGAGCGCTGGTGGCGAAGACGGCACGCCTGCGTCGGGGCGCTGACTCAACACGGCGGTCCAGCGCTGCACGAACACGCCCTGGCCTTCGGTGACGCCGCGCACGACGACGGTGAGCTCGAACGCGAGGCTGCCGCTGGTGGCGTCGAACTGCACGTCGGTCACCTGCGGTTCGGCCACGGCCTCGAGCGAGGTGCCCGGCGAGACGGCGCCGCGCGTGACGAGGAAGCGGGGCAGCGAGAGCCGCGCAGGGCTCGTCGTGGAGGCGCGGGTGGCCGACGCCACGAGCCGGCCGTCGCTCACGAGGGCGCGCAGCGGGTCGACGAGGTCGAACACCAACGATGCTCCGTCGAACACCGTCAGGCGAAGCGGTGCGCTGAGGCCCTTCGCGGCGAGAGGGGCGCCGCCGTCGGTGAGGCCGAAGCCCACCAGCGACAGCGTGCCCTCGTAGCGGCCCGGCTGGGGCGTCTGGAACGCCATCGTCGAGCTGGTGGAGCGCGGCTGGAGCGTGACGTACTGCATCGACGAGCCCGAGAAGACGCGCAGCTGAGCGGGCCCGGTGGCCGTCATGCCGGGCGTCACGCTGATGACGATGTCAGCCTCGGCGTTCATCGCGACGCTCGAGAGACTGCACTCGCTCGCCCACGCCGATGAGGCGCCGCAGCGAACCTGGTACGGCCTGGGGACCGTGACGCGCACGCGGTCGGTCGCGCGGTTCACCGAGCGAAGGGTGAGCGTCGCCGCGTCGCTCTCGGTGCCGACGAGGAGCGTGGTGCGGTCGAGCGAGAGGGCGCTGGGCGTTCGCGCGGCGACCTCTCCCACGAGGGTGCGGTCGCTCGCGTTGCGGCAGCGGCCGAAGCGGTCGCACGTCTGGGCGGCTCCGCAGGCGGGCAGGCCAGCGCCGCAGGTGGCGACACACCGGCCGAGGTCGCAGTGGGCTCCGCACGGGCACTGGTCGTCCGAGACGCACGCGCGCTGCTCGGCGATGGCCATCGGGTCTGGCGTGCAGGTCGACTCGGGCGCACCGGCGTCGTCGACGAGCCCCGCATCGGAGTCGGTGACGCCACCGTCCTGCTGCGCGGGCGGAGGACACGCCGCGCACGCGAGGAGCACTGCGAAGGCGAGGCGCTTCATGGGAGCACCGCCGTGTCAGCGCTCACGCCGTCGAGGCCGCGTTGGCCCGAGACGCCGTCCCGGTTGCGTTGGCCTGCGCCTGCCGCGACTCCGCCGGAGGGGCCGCGACCGTCGAAGCCTCCGAGGCCGGGGTTTCCAGCCGCGCCGCCCGCGCCGGGCGCGCCTCCCTGTCCGCCGACGCCGCGCGTGACCGACACCTGGTTCAGGCGCGCCGTGGGCACCGCGCTCGCGCGAAAGAGCACACCGACCGAGAGCCCGCCGTTGCCGCCAGTCCCGCCGCCACCGCCGCCCGCCGAGGCACCACCACCGCCGCCCGTCGCGTACTGGAGGCCGTTGACGTTGCAGCTGCCGACGCCGTTGGCGCCGTTGCCACCGTTTCCGCCACGTCCTCCCGCGCTGGCGTCGCTGCCTGCGCCGCCGTTGCCGACGGTGATGCGCACCGACTCGAGCAGCGGCGGAGCTCCCGTGACGATGACGCCGACGCTGCTGCCGCCCGGGCGCCCATTCGAGCCTGGCAGGCCGCCACACCCTCCCGCGCCGCCACCGCCGCCCGGGTTGAAGCTGTTGTTGGGGACGCCGCAGCCTCGCCCTGCACCGCCTCCGCTCCCGAGGCGGCCGCTCGTGGGTGGCACGTCGACGTGCCGAATGGTGCCGACGTCGTCGATGAAGAGCGCCGGGGAGTGACCGCCGAGCCCGAGCGTCGGGTTGGTGAGCTGGAGCCCGCCATCGGCCGAGCCACCTTCGGCCTGCAGGGTGCCCGGGGCCTGGCCAATGACGGAGGTGAGCAGGTTCGCGATGGTGGCGGCCTGACCACCGGCCTCACCATTGGCCGCGGCAGGACCGAACCCCGAATTGCCGCGAACGAAGAGGGGGTCGCTGCCTTGATACGCCGAGAGCGTGCTCGAGCTGCGAGCCGCCCCGCCGCCGAGGTTGCTGGAGCAGGTGACGTTTCCACCGTTGAGGCCCATGCCATTGCCACCGTTCACCCCCGGTGCGCCGGGGTCGGGAGCGCCGAGGCGCGAGCCACCGTCGGTCGCGTTGAGCTCGAGGCGGCGCAGCGTGAGGTTCGGCGAGTTGTTGACGACGAGCACCAGCGAATCGAGCCAGCCCGCCGGTGTGGCCAGGGTGTCATCGACGGAGATTTCGAGGTCTGACGCGACGGCGACGCGCGGCGCGAGGCCTGAGTCGGGCGCGGGGCCGAGCACCGTCTCTCCGGTGCGTGGCACGAGCAGCCGGGTCGCGTTGACCGGTGTCGAGAGGCCCATGGGCCGGCTCCAGGTGGTCGCGTCGTAGCCGCCGAAGACGCTCACGCCCGAGGCGAGCAGCGAGCCGAGGCCGGTGCCCGAGTACGGCGCCGGGTTCGCGGCGACGACGATGGCACGAATGGCGGGGTTCCCGCGCGAGAGGGTGACGGCCTGCTGGAGCGTGGCGACCGGTTGCTGTGCGGTGCCCGGGTTCGCTGCGAGGCCCGAGGGGCTGACGTAGAGCGTGGAGACGGCTTCTCCATCGGCGCCGTCGCAGTCCGAGTCTTCGCCGAGCGGGTCGATGGGGTCGGTCGGCAGGCAGGTGATGCCCGCGTCGGCGGGGCCTGCATCGACGGGGGCTCCCGCGTCGGGCGCGCCGGCGTCGATTCCAGCGTCGGTGACGGGCCCGGCGTCGGCCCCCGCATCGAACGGCGTGCCCGCGTCGAATGGCGTTCCCGAGTCGACCGCGCGTGTGCCCGAGTCCTCGGGTTCGGTGGTGGCGCCAGCATCTTCAGCTCCAGCCGGTGCTCCGCAGCCCGTCAGCAACCAGCTCAGACCCAACGCCGCGTACGTCCACTTCGACTTCACTGAGGGCATCCGTCGACGCTCTCATGGGGCTCCCCGGCCGGCAAGCGTTCGGACTGAATAAATCCGTTGATGGTAGAATGAGGCCGAGCGCGCGCGGGTGACATCGGACCGGGTGACGGAATTCCGGCGCGCTCCCCAATCGTCCTCGTCGGTTCATTCCACGAGGGGTTCATGTCGATTCATCGCGCGTTGATGCTGGGCTCGGTGCTGTTCGTTGCCTGCGGGGTGCCGCCCGTCTGCGACGTGAGGACGTGCAGTGGCTGCTGCACGTCGAGCGGCGCCTGTGTCTCGGGCACGTCCGACGGCGCCTGCGGCCGGGGCGGTGCGTCGTGCAACAGCTGCGGCTCGACGCAGGCCTGCGTGGCGGGGAGCTGTTTCGGCACGGGCGTCGGCGTCGGCACGGGCGGCTCGGCTGGCGGCCAGGCCGGTGGGCGGCCCGCGTCGAACGGTGGTGGTGCGGCGGGTGGTTCGTCGTCGAGCTCGGCGCCTGCGTGTTCGACGAGCGACGACTGCCCCACCTGGTTCTGTGAGTGCCAGAGCGGCCCGCCGGTGAACTCGAGGCGCTGCGTGAACAACCGCTGTCAGGACGGCGCGCAGGCGTGTCCCGGCGCATGCGCGGGCTTCGGCACGTGCTGGCGTGGGCTGTCGAGTGGAGGCTTCCCGGGTGGCAGCAACGCCGGGCCCTCGACGTGCGGTGGTGCCTCGACGGGCAGCGGCGGCGGCACGGCACAGACGTGCTCGGTGACCGACCTGGGGAAGAACTGCTCCGCGGGCACCGAGTGCCAGTCGGGCTTGTGCTTCGGCGCCAGCCCGTCGTTCATCTGCACGAAGGCCTGCACCTCGGCCAACGACTGTCCCTTCGACTGGGTCTGCGAGTCGACGTCGCAGGGCGGGCGGGTCTGCATGAGTGGTCGCGAGGGCGCGTCCCGCTCGACGGCCAACGCCTGCCGGCCGGTGGCGCACCCCGACGTGGGTGGGCCCTGTGTGGCGAGCTGCTCCGGAGGGCACTGCGTGGGCAACACCTGCACGCACCGCTGCAACTCGGCCGCCGAGTGCCCCGCCGGGTGGACGTGCTCGGGGACGTCGTTCAAGAGCTGCCGGCCTTGAAGTGCTTCCATGGCGGGTACGCCCGCACGGACTGATGCGTGAGGGTGACGAGCCCCCACCGCCTGCGTCCCCGTCACCGCCGAAGAAGCCGAAGACCCGCACATGCGAAGGTTGCACTGGGCACTGCAGCACCATGCCTTCGGCGTCGACGGCGTCGCGCCTGTGGCGGCCGCCATTCAATCCACCCGCAAGCTGGCCGAGGAGCGTCTGCTTCGACTCGGCCACCCTCGCGACGCCTCCTTCCGCCCACCACCGCCCGGCGACCTGCATCTGGCTGGTTGACGGACGGCGTCACGCAGGTCCTTTCGCGCTCGTCCGTGAGATTGTCTTCGACTGGCTGGCCTTCGCTGGCGTCTTGATACCCGGCTTGTACCTCTGCCCACGCGTCTGGTTCCGGCCAGTTCGATCCTTCGAGGCCTCTTCCCCTGCCCAAACCGGCATGGCCCTCACGTCGTTCTTCGGCAGGCATTCAGAAGATCAACCGATGGGGCCTTTGCCCATGTGACACGATTTCTGTTCCAAGAGGTCTGCCACGATTGGACGGCTCATGATGAACGCGGTCCGCCCCCTTCGGGCGCTCACCCTCTCGCTGGGCCTCATGCTGCTCGGCGGGGCAGGCTGTTCCATCGGTGAGCCCGAACGTACCTGCAACACCAACAACTGCGCCGGGTGCTGCGACGCCTTCGACCAGTGCCAGGTCGGCTCTACGCAGAACGCCTGCGGCTCTGGAGGCAACCGCTGTGACATCTGCGTCTCCTCACAGAGTTGCCAACTCGGCCGGTGCCAGATGGGCGGCAACGGAGGTGGAATGGGAACCGCCGGAGGCACCAGCACGAACGGCGAGGGGGGCGGCGGAATCGGCGGAGCGGGAGGTGGCGGAGCGGGAGGTGGCGGAGCGGGAGGCGGCGGAGCGGGAGGCGGCGGAGCGGGAGGCGGCGGAGCGGGAGGCGGCGGTGCGGGAGGCGGCGGTGCGGGAGGCGGTGGTGCGGGAGGCGGCGGTGCGGGAGGCGGCGGTGCGGGAGGCGGCGGTGCGGGAGGCGGCGGAACCGGTGCCAGCCCCCTGACGTGCAACACCACCGGGATCTCCTCCGGCTGCAGCACGACCTTTCCGTTTTCCTGCACAGCGGCGACTTCGTGCTTCGAGACCTACGCGGGCTGCGTGAACTCGGTCCAGTGCGGTGGCGCGGGTGGCGGAGGAGGCACAGGCGGCGGCGCGGGTGACGGAGGCACCGTCGGTGGCGCGGGCGGAGGAGGCACAGGCGGCGGCGCGGGTGATGGAGGCACCGTCGGTGGCGCGGGCGGAGGAGGCACAGGCGGCGGCGCGGGTGACGGAGGCACCGTCGGTGGCTCGGGTGGCGGAGGAGGCGCTGGCGGCGGCGTGGCCGGCGGAGGTGGCACCGGCATGCGCACGGTCATCGGCCGGGTGACCTACGACTTCGTGCCCGCCCGGTACGTCGCGGGGCAGGGCGGCGGCCTCTACTTCTCGCAGACGCAGATCAGGCCCGTGCGCAACGCCGTGGTGCGCGTGCTCAATGGCACCACGGTGCTCGCCTCGACCAACACCGCCGCCGACGGCACCTACGCGCTGTCCTTCACGCCGGGCACGGGGGCGCTTCAGGTGCAGGCGCTCGCCCGCACCAGCACGCCGTCCATTCAGATTGAAGACAACACCGCCCAGAACGCGGTGTGGGCCTTCGGGAGCCCGCTCAACGCCGGCGTCACCACGCTCAATCTCCACGCAGGCCACGGGTGGACGGGCAGCAGCTACGGGGGCGCGCGCCGGGCCGCGCCCTTCGCGATCCTCGATTCCATGTACACGGCCGCCCAGACCTTCATGGCGGTGCGCTCGGTCACCTTTCCGCCGCTCAAGGTGAACTGGAGCCCCAACAACGCTCCCCAGAGCGGCAACGAGGCGATCGGCCAGATCGGAACCTCACACTTCGACAGTGGCGAGAACGAGGTCTATTTGCTTGGCCTCGCGGGCGCCGACACCGACGAGTTCGACTCGCACGTGGTCGTCCACGAGTGGGGGCACTGGTTCGATTTCAACCTGTCGCGCTCCGACTCGCCGGGCGGTCGGCGTAACGTACCGAGCCAGACCGATCCGCGGTCGGCCTTTGGCGAGGGCCTGGCCAGCGCGTTGGCGGCGATCGTGCTGCCCGAAACGATGTACACCGACACCATCTGGTACAGCAGCGGCACCCTCGATGCCTTTGGCTGGGACGCCGAGACGGCATTCGATCGTTTGCCCTCTACGATGAGCGTTAGATTTTTCTGGCCCTCTTCAAAGTCTGGGGTTACATAGACGGAAAAGCTGCCGGTCGACTGATGGACAATTACTGGCAATACTGTTGTCTTCGTAGGTGAGCTGATTTCAAGAAATATGGCTCCTTGCGGTTTGCCAGTCGCGTGCTCCGTATTCACCGATAGATAGTCCCAGAACGAAACACGATCAGATTGAATACGCGTGATAATCGGGTCTGGATACTTGTATTGGCGGGTGATGGACTGAGAGCGTCGTCCAAAGTTCTCGACCGATAGCTGGATT
>JALOQF010000511.1 GCA_025459425.1 Myxococcaceae bacterium
TTCCAGACGAACCGCGCGCGCGGCAACCGCTACCGCCAGGACTTCGAGTGCGAGACCTACGCGCCCCCCTCGCGCCTCGAGACGCCGGCCGACGGCTGCAGCGCCACGAGCGACGACCTGACGAAGCGCTGCACCTGCCGCGGCTGTCACCGGGGCCTCGAGCCGCTCGCCTCGCACTGGGGGCAGCTCGCCGAGTCGGGCACCACGCTGATGACGAACACCACCGAGTGGCCCCGCGTGCGCGCCAACTGCGTCGGCAGCAACAACGCCATCTGCCAGCGCTTCTACGTCACGAGCGACGACGCCGATAACCCGGGCGCCTTCCTGCCCTACCAGTACGCCGACGCCCAGCACCCCGACATCACCCAGGCGCTCGCGGGCGGCCCGCGCAAGCGCGTCAACGAGTCCCTCGCCAATGGCACGTTCGCGCGCTGCACCGTGCGCAAGGCCTGGAGCGCGGTGATGAAGCGCGAGATGCGCCTGTCGGGCCCCGACGCCGACGAGCTCGACACCCTCGACGCGCTCGCGGCCGGCTTCCGCACCAACAACTACAGCCTGCCGTGGCTCATGGAGCAGCTCGTCACGCAGCCCCAGTACCGGAGGGTCCGCTGATGCGCACGCTCACCTCGTCGTTCGTCGTCGTCTTCGTCATGTCGGCCTGCACCGAGGCGCCCGTTCCCACGCCCACGCCGACCGACCCCTCGCTCGTCGTCACGCGTGATGGGCCCTCGTTGCCGTTCGACCACCCGCCGCTCCTCGGTGGAGGCGCGGCCGGTGGGGCAGCGGGTGGCGCCGCGGGTGGAGGCTCGGCTGGCGGCGGTACCGGTGGTGGTGTGGTGGTGGCGGGCCCCGCGTCGGCGGGCTCTCGGCGGCTCTCGACGCGGCAGCTCGCGAAGTCGATGGAGACGGTGCTGGGCGGCTCGGTGTGGACGGTGGGCAGCGCCAACGGCTTCGACGCCCGCAGCCGGACCCTCGGTGAGCCCGACTACATCGCGGTGGTGGACGAGAACCTCGAGCCGTCGGCGCTCTTCCTCAAGTTCATGGACGACGCCGCGAAGGACGGCTGCACGCGGGCGCTCACCGCCGACCAGGCGCGCGCGGCGAACCAGCGGGTGCTCTACAAGACGGTGGGCCTCACCGACACCGTCACCAGCAACCGCGCGGCCGTCGACCAGAACCTCGGCCACCGCAAGCTGCGCTTCCACGGCATCACGGTGGCCGCCGGCGACGAGGCGACGCTGGGGCCCCTGCGCACGCTGTTCGACGACGCGGTGAAGGGCGCCGCGGGCACGGCGACGCCGACGGCGGCCCACGTGCGGGAAGGGTGGCGCGCGGTGTGCGTCGCCCTGCTGATGGCCCCCGAGTACCACCTGTACTGAGCAAGCGAGACGACACGTCATGAAGCCCACTCTCTCCCGTCGCTCCTTCCTCGAAGTCCTCGGCGTGGCCGGCGGCGGCCTGCTGGTGCAGCAGTCACCGCTCGGCGCGTCGGCCTTCGCCCAGCCCATGGGCGACCCGAAGTACCTGCTCGTCGTCTACTTCGCCGGTGGGTGGGACCAGTTGCTCGCCCTCGACCCGCGGCCGCAGAACGACCCGCAGTTCCAGGTCATCGGCGGCCGGGCGCCCGCGACGCGCATTCAGCCTGCGTACGACCTCGCCGCGGCCGAAGACACCGGCGTCGCGCAGGTGATGACGGCGACCGGAGGCTCCGGCGTGCAGACGGCGGGCGCGCTCACCTTCGGGCCCGCGGTGCCGCAGACGTTGCTTCAGCACGCGAGCGACTTCGCCCTCGTGCGCGGCATGCAGATGGACACGCTGACGCACGAGGTGGGCCGCCGCTACCTCATCACCGGCAAGTTCCCGCGCGGCCTCGTCGCCTCGGGTTCGAGCCTCAACACCCAGTTCGCCGCGCAGACGGGCGTGCGCACCGACGTGCCGAACCTGGCGATGAACGTCGAGACGTACAACGAGGGCCTCGCGGCCTCGGCGAGCGCGGTGTCGGTGGGCAGCTTCCGCGACCTCTTGACGGTGATGCAGCCGCAGGCCGGCACGACGCTCCCCGCGGCGTCGAACACCGCCATCGGCGCCTACGAGCAGACGCCCGACTCGTGCACCGCGCACGGCTTCAACGCCGCGGGGCTGGTCGACGCGTTCAAGGACTCGCGCACGCTGGGCCGCGGGCTCATGAACCCGACGAAGGCCGCGCTGTTCGACTTCCGCTTCCCGGCGACGACGCCGGCGATGACCGACCTCTACGCGGCGTTCGGCATCACCACGTCGGCCGACCTCACCAACGCGAAGGGCCGCGCGGCGGTGGCGGGGCAGGCGCTCGCCAACGGCGTCTCACAGGTGGTGGCCGTCACGCTGGGCGACGACCTCGACGACCACTTCGACTGGGCGGGGCAGCAGCCGGCCTCGCTCCGTACGGGCTTCGACGCCCTCGGCCGGCTCATCGCGTACCTCAAGACGAAGCAGGCGCCGGGCACCACGAAGAGCGTGTGGCAGTGCACGAGCCTCATGGTGTTCAGCGAGTTCGCGCGCACCCCGCTCATCAACACCCGCGAGGGCCGCGACCACCACCTCACCTCGAGCGCGCTGCTCGCCGGCCCGGGCATCAGGGGCAACACGGTGTTCGGCGCGTCGACGAACCAGGGCATGGGCGTGACGAAGTGGAACTTCCGCACCGGCGCGATGGACGCGACCGGCGGCGGCCTCATTCGCCCGCCCGACGTGCACGCGACGCTGCTCAAGTCGATGGGCCTGTCGTTCGGGCACCTGTCGAATCAGAACCCGGTGCCGCTCGACGCGCTCATTCGGTGACGGAGGCCTGGATGCAGGGACTCCCGACGGTCTCTTGAAGTGAGGAGCCCGCCGCCGCGAGGTAGGCTCACACGAGCATGCGTTCGTCGCTCGTCGTCCTCGCCCTGTTCTCCAGCGCCTGTCTCGACCTCACACTTCCGCCACGACCTGGCGCGCCGAAGCCCGGGTCGCTCACGGGCACTCTCGTTCGGGTCGAACCTGGTCGCCAGCAGCGGCTCCCGGTGGCCAACGGCCGCGTCGAGGTGGTCGGCTCGGGCCTGCGCACCGTCAGTGACGCCCAGGGGCGCTTCAGCCTCACGGGGCTCGCGGCGCCGGCGCGCAAGCTGCTCCTCCGGGGGCAGGACGCGATGGGCCAGCCGCTGCTCCGCCTGGTCGACATCGAGGTCTTCCGTGCAGGGCCTGGCCGTGACGTCGCGCTGGGCGAGCTGGTCCTCGGCCCACCGGTGACGGTGACGGGCCAGGTGTTGCGCGCCGACGAGCCGTCGCCCACCAACCATGCCGGGAGCCTGGTGGTGGTGCCCGACCTCCCGGTGAGCGTCTCGACGGCGGCGAATGGGCGCTTCGTGCTCGAGGGGCTCCCTGCTGGCGACGTGACGATCGGCTTCGTGCGTGAGGGGTATTTCCCCCGGGCGTTCGACGTGAGCCTCACCGCTGGTGAGGAGCGGGCGCTCGCCACCGTGCGCCTCGAGCCAGACCCTGAGGCAGCATCGCGCCGGGGCAGTCTGCGTGGCCGGGTGGTGACGGTCGAGGGGGCCGCCGTCGAGGGCGCGACGCTGGTGCTGCGGGGCACGCCCATGCGGGAGGGGCGCTCGGCCACCGACGGGCGTTTTTCGCTCGACGAGCTGCCGCAGGGCGTCTTCAGCCTCACCGTGTCGAGCCCGGGTCGCGGGAGCGCAGCGCTGCTCAACCTCGTGGTGACGAGCGGGCCCATCGAGCTCGGCGACATCGTGCTGGGCGCGCTGCCCGATGACGATGCCGGGTCGGCGGGCGGTGGCGTCGCGGGTGGCGTGGGAGGCGGAGGCGCCGCAGGCGGTGATGCCGGAGGCACCAGTGGCGGCGTCGCTGGCGGTGCAGGTGGCGGCGTCGCTGGCGGTGCAGGTGGCGGCGTCGCGGGCGGCGCAGGTGGTGGTGTCGCGGGCGGCGCAGGTGGCGGCGTCGCGGGCGGCGCAGGTGGTGGCGTCGCTGGCGGTGCAGGTGGTGGCGTCGCTGGCGGCGCCGGTGGTGGTGGCGCGGGCGGGGGCGTGCCCGATGCAGGTGTGGCTCCGCCCGGCGCTCCGACGGGTGTGACGGCGATGGCGGGCGACACGCTCGCGAACGTCACGTGGGTACCGCCGATGGAGGCTCCCGGCCGCCCGCCGCTCACGGGCTTCGAGGTGCGCGCGACGCCGATGGGCCAGGTGCTGGCCGTGGGAGCGTCGTTCACCGGCCTCACCAACGGTGTGCCCGTCACCTTCGCCGTGCGGGCCTTCAACGTGGCCGGGCCGGGGCCCTGGTCGTTGGAGTCGATGCCCGTCACGCCGCTCGCTGGCCCCGGCCTGCGCCTCGTCTCGGGGGCTGGCCAATCGGCGCTCCCGCTGCAGCTCTTCTCGGCGCCCGTCGTCTTCGAGCTGCGCGACGCCACGTCGATGCCGGTGGCGATGCGGCTGGTGACGTTCTCGGCCGACCCAGGCGTGGTGCTCGAGCCGGCTTCGGTGATGACGGACGCGCAGGGGCGCGCCTCGGTGCTGGTGCGGGCGAACCGACTGGTCGGGCCCGCGGGAGTGACG
>JALOQF010000512.1 GCA_025459425.1 Myxococcaceae bacterium
GGAGAACAGCCAGTACGACGAGGCGTGCGGGATGCTCGAGAGCGCCTCGCAGGTCGACGCGCGCCTGCGCCGAATCCACGGGGCGAACTTCGCGGCCTACCGGGCGCAGCAGGACCAGTTGCACAAGCTGGCCATGCTGCAGGAGCTCGAGACGGGCGTGCTGTACCACAGCACCGGCACCGACCCGCGGCGCCTCAACGGCTTCACGCCCCGGTACGACTCCACCACCAGGCCGTCGGGCGGCTCGCAGGTCATCCGCTGCGACGCGGCGGCGTCGGGCGCTGACCAGACGTCGGCGTGGCTCATCAAGTGGGCCGAAGACGCCTGCTACATGATTTACCCGCCCTCCTCGATGGGCGGCATCAAGTCCGAGGACATGGGCCTCGTCGACGTCCGCGACGCCAGCGGCCTCACCTACCCCGCGTTCAAGACGTACCACTCGTGGGAGCCGGGGCTCGTCATCGAGGACTACCGCCAGGTGTGCCGCGTCTGCAACATCGACACGGGTTCGCTGGCCGCGAACGGCAGCAACATCATCGAGGCGATGATTCGGGCCTACCACCAGATTCAGAACCCGAACGGCGGGCGCCTGCGCTGGTACGTCAACCGCACGGTGGCGACGTTCCTCCACCTGCAGTCGCGCGCCGGCGGCATCAACAACCCGGCCGTCGTGACGCAGTACGAGGGCCGCCCGATGCTCACGTTCCTCGAAATCCCCGTCCGCGTCACCGATTCCATCCTCACCACCGAGGCCGTCGTCAGCTAACCGACGAACGCCCCCAACCCTTCGGAGACGCACTCATGATTCTCGACAACCAGTTGCTCTTCTCGGAGAACCAGTCGATCGCCGCCGCCGCCGGCAACGTCGTTTCGACGAACTCCTTCGACAACCGCGCGGCGCAGGTTGCGCCCGGAGGTTTCGGCACCATCCGCCGCGACCTCTTCCGCGGCGGCATGCTGCGCATCCTCATTCAGCTCATCAACGCCGTCACCTCGGGCGGCGCCGCCACGGTGACGTTCCAGTTGGTGCAGGCCGACAACGAGGCCCTCACCACCAACGTCGAGGTGCTGGCGTCGACGCGGGCCTTCACGCTGGCCGAGTTGACGGCCGGGCGCCGCATCGGCCTCGAGCTCCCGTCGTCCGGCCTCACCCGTCGCTGGTTCGGCCTGCGCTACGTCATCGCGACCGCCACCACCACGGGCGGCACCGTGACGGCCGCCATCGTCGACACCCTCGACACCGGCAACGCTGTCGCTGACACGCTGTAAGACGCAGCACCGGGCCGCTCGGGGCATCCCCCCCCACCCCTCGAGCGGCCCCTCTTTGCGGGGTGGAGCAGCCCGGTAACTCGCCAGGTTCATACCCTGGAGGTCGCAGGTTCAAATCCTGCCCCCGCGATTCCCGTAGTCCCAGGAGAGCCCCATGGCCGACGACAAGAAGCCGCAGCAGCAGCAGAAGTCCAACGCCGTCACCCCGAAGACGGCAGAGCAGCTCGACTCCGCGCGCAAGGGCGGCCATCGGGTGTCGGGGACGTTCGAGCTCGTCGAGCGCCACTACCGGCTCGGCCGCCTGTACGAGGTGGGCGAGCTCATCACGGTGGAGAACGAGATGCCGTCGCGGGCCTTCGCGGTGTGGAACCCCAACAAGCCGCCCGAGGCGCCCCCCGTCAGCCCGCTGACGGTGCCTTCCTCGCTCGATCTCTAAGCCAGGTGCCGCATGTCCGTGTCGTCTGACGTCGAGGTGGCGAACCAGGCGCTCGGCTACGTCGGCCAGCGCGCTGGCATCACCTCGCTGCTCGAGGACTCCACCGAGGCCCGGGCGGTACGCAACGTCTACGCCACGGCGAAGCGGAAGCTGCTTGAAGACAGCGAGTGGAGGTGGGCTACGGCTCGCCAGCAACTCGCCCTCGTCTCGGGCGCCACGAGGCAGGGGTGGGCCTACGTCCACGCGGCCCCCTCAAGCCTGCTGTCGGCCGACTGCGCCAGGTACATCGAAGACGGCGGGCGCCCCACGCCCGGGCGCGAGCGCGTGCCCTTCCGCGTCGAGCTGAATGACGTCGGTAACGGCTTCGTGGTGGTGTCCGACGTCGAGCGCCCCACCCTCGTCTTCACCCGCGACGTGCCGGTGGCGCTGTGGCCGTCGGTGGCCATCGACGCGCTGGCTTTCGACTTGGCCGCCCGGCTGGCGCTGGTGCTGCCGGTGAAGCCGCAGGTGGGCCTCGCCATGGCGTCGACGGCACGCCAGAAGCTGATGGAGGCCCGGGCCGGCAACCTCACGGGCGACGAGGACGACCAACCCCCCGACGCCGAGTGGGTGAGGGGCCGAGGGCTGCGCACCACCTGGAGGCGGTGATGGCCTCCCTCCGTCAGACGAACTTCGCCGCAGGCGAGCTCTCCCCCCTCATGTGGGGGCGCTCGGACTCGGGCCTCTACCGGGCCGGGCTGCGCCGGCTGCGCGACTTCTTCGTCTCCCGACAAGGCATGGCGGTGTCGCGCCCCGGGACGCGCTTCGTGGCGCTGTGCGCCGACAGCAACGCGCCCTCACTGCTGGTGCCCTTCATCGTCTCCGACGCCGACGGCTACCTGCTCGAGTTCAACCTCTCGGGCACGGTGCGCGCGTACCGCAACGGCACGCTGGTGTGGACGGGCACCGCGCCCTTTGTGGTGGGAGGCGTGCGCGCGCCGGGCCCGCTGCAGTACGCGCAGTCCGGTGACGTCCTCCTCATCGCGAACCGCGGCCCGCTGTGGCAGCTGCGACGCACCAGCGAGACGTCGTTCGCCTTCTCGACGTACTCCTTCAGCCGGGCAGCCGCCGAGTGGGTGACGGTGCCCGGCGGGGCCCGCACCACGACGCCGGTGATCGTCGACACAGCCAACCTCGTCACCCCCACCACCAACAGCCCGCTGCGGCCGTGGCGCTGGTGGGTGTCGGTGGTGCTGCGCGACGACGCGGGGCGCACCTTCGAGTCCGAGGCCTTCGAAGTGACGGAGGTGGTGAATGGCTCCGGCGTGCGCTCTGCCAGGCCCACGCAGGTGGCCGTGGGCACCGACAGGCCGGTGACGCTGCGTCGCAGCACCTCGGGCGCGACGTGGGCCGGGACGCGCGTCCACGAGGTGCTGGGCTTCAACTACTTCCGCGGCGTGGGCGATTTCGCCGGCTTCATCGGTAACGCCGTGTCCGACTTGGACTTCGTCGACGATGGCCGCGAGCCTGACTACACCCTGCCCGCGCCGCGCACCTCCAACCCCTTTGCTTGGACGACGCCCAGCGGGCCGAAGGACGACAGGCCCCTGTCGGTGGGCTTCTTCGAGGACAGGCTGGCCTTCGGCGGCACTCTGCTGCGGCCGGCGTCGGCGCTGCTGTCGGCGAGCGGCGACTACATCGGCTTCCAGAAGTACCCGGTGGTGGTGCCGTCGCAGCCGCTCGAGTTCGAGCTGGCCGTGCGGAAGCGCGAGACGGTGCGCGGCCTGGCTGCGCTGCAGCGCCTCCTGCTGCTCTCCGACGCCGGGGTGTGGGCCATCGGCGGCGCCGGCGCCCTGACGCCCGACTCGGTGCAGGCGCGCCTCGTGTCGGAGGTGGGCGCTGCGTGGCTGCGGCCCATCGTCATGTCGGGCGAGCTGCTCTTCGTGCGGAACCGCGGGATGGGCGTGCGCCTCGTTCGCCAGTCAGACAACGCGCCCGAGCTCTACTCGAGCGGCGACGTCTCGTGGCACGCCCGGCACCTCTTCGAGAACGTCGAGGTGGGGCTCGCCCCTCAACTGCCGCACCCCGGCGTCGTCGACGACTGGACGTGGCAGGAAGAGCCCGACGGCCTGGCGTGGATGGTGCGCGCCGATGGGCGGCTCATCTCGATGCAGTGGAACGGCGAGACGTCGGGCTTCTCCCTGCACGGCACCGGGGTGCAGTGGGGCGACAGGTTCGTCACCTGCGCCACGGTGCCCGAGGGCGACGAGGACACCGTCTACTTCTGCGTGCAGCGCGGGCCGTCCTTCATGCTCGAGCGCCTCACGTCCCGCACGCGCCGGGGGACGGTGGCCGACGACTGCTGTGTGGACTGCGCCGTGCCATTCACTGCGGCGCCGGGCTCTCCCGTGGTGACGGTGGCGGCGGCGGGGCTCGACGGCAGACAGGTGTGGCTCTGCGCGAAGGACAACGCCCCGGTGGGGCCTCTCACCGTGGCGGCCGGGCAAGTCGACCTGGCTGCAGCTGGGCTTCGGCTGCCGGTGG
>JALOQF010000513.1 GCA_025459425.1 Myxococcaceae bacterium
GCCTCGGCGCCATCGAGCAGCTGCCCCACGACGGCCAGACACTCGCCGCAGTCGTCGAGGTGCAGCTCGATGGCGGCGCGGCCGGCGTCGTCGAGGGCGCCCTCGGCGAAGGCGTTCAGCGCCTCTTCGCCCGGGTGCTGGTTCATGCGGCCTGCGAGGCGTCGACCGAGGCGAGGCTGATGGTGAGCTGCTCGCGCGCCTCTCGCAGAAGGCTCTCGAGCTCGGGAGACGACAGCCGCAGCTCGGCGGCGAGGCGATCGCGGGTGTGCGCAAAGACGGCGTCGCGCGCGCTGGCGAGCCATCGCACCACGGTGGCGCGGTGACAGCCGTACGTCTGGGCGAGCCGCTCGAGGCCGACGCCCTGCAGGTAATGGAGGCGCAGCAGGGCGCGCTCGCGGGGGGTGAGCCGGGCCATGGCCTCACGGAACGCGGCCTGAAAGCGCTCGCGGTGCTGCGCGCGCGCGACGTCGAGCGTGACGTCGACGGGCGCCGCGAGCTCGTGGAGCGCGTCATCTTCGAGGTGCCGCGGGCGGTGGCCCGACAAGGCGTTGAGCGCGACGCGCACGCCGACCGCGCGAACCCACGCGGGCAGCGGGCACTCACCGCGGTAGGTGAGCAGCCGCGGGTGGGGGCCGGCGAGGAGCCGCAGCCGGACGTCCTGGAGCAGGTCGTCGAGCCCGGGCTCTCCGTGGAGGCGCCGGAGGACCGAGGCCAGCGGGGCCATGCATCGGCGCTCGAACACCGGCAGGGCCTGGCCGAGGCGCCACACGGCGGCGTGGGCCAGAACGAGGTCGGCGGGCGCGGCGGGCTGGCTCCCGTGCGGCCAGGCAGCAGCGAGCTGCCGTCGCGCGCCGGGCTCGAGCCCAAGCGTCAAGGACACCTCGCGCCAGGTGGCGTCGTCGAGGAAAGGCACTGCACGCACCGGTACGGACGGGGCGCCCATTCGTCCAGCCTCGTTCATGGTGTTGCTCCCACACGGCGTCGAAAGCAGCGCATGGACGGCCCCATGGGCGTTCGATTCACGCCGGGTCCTGCCTGACACGGGGCGGCCATGGGTTGCCCCCCGGAGGGCTTTGTTGCTAGGGCCGCGAGCGGCCATGGTTTCCTGTCTGTTGTTGCTCGTGTCCCTCGCCGCGCCGCCGGCCGAGAAGCCCATCAAGCCGATGCCGTCGCTGGGCAAGGCGCCGGTGCTCGACGGTGTGGTGAAGGACCTCTCGCCGGCGCTCGAGCTGAAGCTGCCGAAGGCCGAGCAGGGGGCGACGGTGGCGCTCACCGCGAAGGCCGCCTTCTTCAAGGACACGCTGTACCTCGCGGTGCAGGCGAAGGACGACGCCTTCAACGAGCACGACCAGCTCGAAGTGACGCTCTTCTTTCCCGGCTCTGGCACGACCTCGCGCGGCTACGTGTACCGGTATGGCAGAGAGGGCGTTCGTCAGCCGTCGGTCGAAGCGGGTCCTCCGGCGCACGCGCAGCCTCGGCTGAAGGCGGCGGTGAAGGAAGACGAGAAGACCGGCGCCACCTTCGAGCTGGCCTTTCCTGCCCGCGCCCTGCCCCGCTTCCAGGCGTTCTCGCAGCTCGCGCTGTCGATCTGCCTCGAGTACCAGGACGTCGACGTGGCCGGGCAGGACGCGGTGAAGACGGTCACCTGCCCGACGGGCGAGATGCTGGGTGGGCCGACGCGGCTGCCCGACGAGTTCCGCAAGACCCTCAAGCTGCAACCCGCCGCGGACGTCGAAGGCATCGAGGCGCGGCCCACGGGGTGGATTGGCTTCTCGCAGCTGCACTACCCGACGTGGGTGGTGGGCGACGCCGACTTCACGCCCGAGTCGCTGGCCGAGCTGATCGCGCTCGACAACGCCATCGACCCGGCCTCGGTGGCGCTGCCGATTCCGCGCAAGCTGGTGCTGGGCGACAACCGGCCGGTCTTCACGCTGCTGACCGGGCAGAACCCGTACTCGAAGGACTCGTGCAACCCGTCGAACGAGCTGCGCATGGCGATGTACGTGGTGAAGGGCAACGTGGCGACGCGGGTGCTCGAGTGGCCTGCTGCGACGTGCAACCTGGGCCGCGCGATGCGCTTCGAGCTCGAGGCCGAGTCGGGGCAGCTCCTCATCGGCTACACCAACGGCCAGTCGGCGCGCTTCATCTTCACCAACGAACACTTCGAGCGCAGCGAGCTCGGCAAGCGCTGACCTTCGTCGAGCCCCAATTCCCAAGTCACCCAAGCCACCCAACCGGTCCCAGGCCCCTGTGAAGCCCTCTCCCAAGTCCCTCTACATGATGACGCTCGGGTGCCCGAAGAACCGGGTCGACTCCGAGGTGATGCTCGGCACGCTCAACCAGCGCGGGTACGCGCTCGTCGAGAAGCCCGAAGACGCCGAGGTCATCGTCGTCAACACCTGCGCCTTCCTCAAGGCGGCCGAGCAGGAGTCGGTGGACAACATTCTCGAGCTGGCCGAGTACAAGAAGACGGGCCGGTGCAGCACGCTGGTGGTGACGGGCTGCCTGGTGCAGCGGCACGGTGAGGGCCTGTCGAAGGAGCTGCCCGAGGTCGACCACTTCCTCGGCACCTCGGCGTACGTGCAGATCGGCGACCTGCTGGCGGCCGAGGCGAGCCCGCGGCAGGTGATCCCCGACCCCGACTACATTCACACCGCGGCGGTGCCGAAGGTGAACTCGATGCCCGGGTACACCGCGTACCTGAAGATCTCCGAGGGCTGCGACAACAAGTGCGCGTTCTGCATCATCCCCAAGCTGCGCGGCCTGCAACGCTCGCGCCCCATCGCCGACATCGTCGCCGAGGCCCACCAGCTCGCCGACGCGGGCGTGAAGGAGCTCAACCTCGTCGCGCAGGACCTCACCGCCTACGGGCACGACCTGCCGGGCAAGCCGAAGCTCCACGAGCTCCTGAAGGCGCTGGTGAAGGTCGACGTGAAGTGGATTCGGCTGCACTACGCCTACCCGCGCGTCTTCACCGACGAGCTCATCGAGGTGATGGCGACCGAGCCGAAGATCGCCAAGTACCTCGACATGCCGCTGCAGCACGCGAGCGACAAGCTGCTCAAGTCGATGAAGCGGGGCCGCGACTCGGCCTTCCTCAAGACGCTGCTCGAGAAGATCCGCACCCGCGTGCCCGGCCTCACCTTCCGCACCTCGCTCATCGTCGGGCTGCCCGGTGAGACCGAAGAGGACTTCGAGCTGCTCAAGGCCTTCGTCAAGGAGCTGCGCTTCGAGCGCCTGGGCGTCTTCCAGTACTCCGACGAGCCGGGCACGGGCGCCTACGAGATGGAGAACAAGGTGCCGCAGAAGACCATCGAGCGGCGCTGGCGCGAGGTGATGGCCATTCAGAAGCGCATCAGCCGCGAGCAGAACAAGAAGCTCGTCGGCAAGCGCCTCGAGGTGCTGGTCGAAGGCGTCAGCCCCGAGTCCGAGCACCTGCTGGTGGGCCGCCACGAGGGCCAGGCGCCCGACATCGACGGTCAGGTCTTCATCAACGAGGGCCTCGCGTACCCCGGTGAGCTCGTCACCGTCGAGGTGACCCAGGCGCACGACTACGATCTCGTCGCGAAGGTGGTCGCGCGCGCCGACCCGAAGGCGACGAAGCACGGCGCCCGCAAGGCCGTGCCCCAGGCGGTCCGCGGCGGCGAGAAGATCGTCACCCCGCCTACCTGGCTCGCGCCACGGTGAGCCTTTTCCCCACCCCACGGCACCACGGGGACGATTGTCGGGTGACGGTCGCCTCGTATACTCGTCGCCGTGCGGACACTTCGCGCAGGGCTGGTGGTGGGGCTGCTCGTGGTCGTGTCTCCGACGGTCGGCCGGGCCCAACCCACGTCGGACGGCGCCGTGTCGTCGGCGGCGTCGCCCAGCGCGCGCAAACGCAGTGAGGAGCTGTTCGAGCTTCGCCTCCGGTACGGCGTCGCCTACCGCACCGGCCGGCAGGTCGACGCGACCGGGCCCGGCCTCTCGTACGACGGCCTGACGCCGAACGACCCGGGCCTGCAGGGGTGGGTGTTTCCCCTCTTCGAGGGGCTGCTCGGCTTCACGGCCGGGTTCAGCCGTGAGGGCTTCGCGCTCTTCGACCGCACCACCAACGCGCGCGTCACCGGCGGCGGTCTGCTCCGCGCCCAGGCCGGCGTCACCGCGCGCTTCCGGCTCGGCCCCGCGCGCCTCGAGGTGCTGGTCGAAGGCGTCAGCCCCGAGTCCGAGCACCTGCTGGTGGGCC
>JALOQF010000514.1 GCA_025459425.1 Myxococcaceae bacterium
CGGCGCGCAATCCGGGCTCGGCGCGCAATCCGGGCTCGGCGCGCAATCCGGGCTCGGCGCGCAATCCGGGCTCGGCGCGCAATCCGGTCACGCCGCGCAATCCGGGCACGCCGCACAATCCGCGCATGCCGCACAATCCGCGCATGCCGCACAATCCGCGCATGCCGCACAATCCGCGCATGCAGCACAATCCGCGCATGCCGCGCAATCAGGGCACGCGGCACAATCCGGGCACGCCGCACAATCCGGGCACGCCGCGCAATCAGGGCACGCCGCGCAATCAGGGCTCGGCGAGCAATCGGGGCAAGCCGCGCAGGCCGCGCCCCCCGAGGTGCGACTCGTCAACCGCACGCTGCCGGCCGCACCAACCACGGCGGACCTTGGCGCGGTCGACGAGCGCCTTTTTGCACCCGAAGGCAGCGCCGAGGGCTGCGCGTCGGGCGAGTGCTTGCCCGAAACGTCGGCAGAGAGCGCAACGCCAGCCGAGCACGCTGGGAACGCCGCGCGGGTGCAGGCTCCGTCGACGCTGGCGGCTGGAGCTACGACGAGGAACGCGGGAGCAGGTGCCAGCCGCGACGTCGGCATGCCAGCAGCGGCCCCGGTTCCGGGCCCCGACGCCCCGCGCGCCGATGCTCGCCCGACGAACTCGGGCGAACGTTCCGCTGGAACCACCGAGCCGCGCGCCGAGGGTCACCAGGGTTCGTCAGTCGGGCGCGCCTCTGGCACGAACGGAACACGAGGCCCTGCGGGCACCACATCTTCGTTCGAGGCGCCACGTGCCGGCGCCCTGAACGCGCCCGCGGTGTCGCTGGCTGGACGAGGCGCAGCCGCACCGTCGAGTGACCCCGCTGCGATTGCACGTGGAGCCTCCGACCCGAGCGCCCGCGCGGCGGGTGGAGCAACGGAAGACCATGGGGCGGGCCCGGCAGCACGAGCGGCTCCAGGCGTCACTCGACCTGGCGGCGCAGCTCCCGCGTCAGCGAGCGGAAACCCTGCGCGGTCCGCACCCGGGCTGACGTCGCCTTCCCTCGGTGGACCCACGCCAGATGGCCGACTCGCGCCCGGGAACGGCGACTCGCGAGGGCAGCCCTCGTCGGCGGGGCCCGCACGCCCTGCCCAGGCTGGCCTCGACCGCTGGCGCACCGCGGTCGAAGCCCTGCGCGCCGAGTCGCCACGGCACGGCAAGTCGCTCAGCCACGGCCGCTTCGTCTCGATGGAGCCCGGCACCATCAAGCTCGCCTTCCCGGCCGACGCCGGCTTCCACCGCACCACCGTCTTCGGCATGTCGCGCCAGCTCATCGAAGAGGCGCTGTCGAAGCACTTCGGCCGCCCGATGCGCGTCGTCGAAGAGACCGGCCCCCAGGCGCTCGTCGGCACCGCGCCCTCCATCGCCGAAGAAGAGGCGAAACAGACCGCCGCGCGCCACAGCGCCATCGACGCGCGCGTGGCGCAGCACCCTGCCATTCGCAACGTGTTGTCGATTCTCGGCGGTACCGTCGAGCACGTGCAGTACCTCGAGCCCGTGCGCGAAGCGCCCTCACTCGTGCCGGCGAGCGCGGTGCCCGAAGACGACTGACCCGCTGTTCACTCCGCCACGAATCCGCTACAGCCCCACCCCACTTCCACCGGAGACGTGCACGATGCCTGGAGTCGACCTCAACTACTTCATTCGTCAGGCGAACAAGCTCACCGAGCAGATCGAGAAGCGCAAGACCGAGCTCGCCGCCGAGACCGTCGAGGGCCAGGCCGCCGATGGCCTCGTCACCGTCGTCGCCACCGCCAACCAGGAGATCAAGAGCATCAAGATCGACCCGAAGGCCGTGGGTGATCACGCGATGCTCGAAGACCTGGTCACGGCCGCGGTGAACGCAGCGCTGACCAAGTCGAAGGAGCACCAGGCCGCCGAGCTCGCGAAGATCTCGAAGGGCATCAAGATTCCCGGCATCACCTGAGGCCGAGCCCGACGTGACGCCCGACGCGATCAACCGCCTCGTCGCGCAGCTGGCCCGCCTGCCGGGCATCGGCGAGAAGACGGCTCAGCGGCTGTCGTTCCACCTGCTGCGCACGCCCGACCTCGCGCGCGGGCTGTCGAACGCGCTCGTCGAGGTCGTCGACCGGGTGAAGCTGTGCCCGCGCTGCTTCAGCCTCCACGACGGGCCCGAAGACACCCGCTGCGGCTTCTGCACCGACGCGCGCCGCGAAGACCGGGTGCTGTGCGTCGTCGAGGGCATCTCGGACGAGCTGGCCATCGAGCGCACGAAGGAGTTCCGCGGCCGCTACCACGTGCTGCACGGCGTGCTGTCTCCGCTCGAGGGCATCGGGCCCGACCAGCTGCGCATCAAGGAGCTGCTCACGCGGCTGGGCGACTCGAGCGTCGAAGAGATCATCGTCGCCACCAACCCGGACGTCGAGGGCGAGGCCACGGCGCTGTACCTCACGCGCCTGCTCAAGCCGATGGGCCTCAAGGTGTCGCGCCTGGCGCAGGGCATCCCCATGGGGGGAGACCTCGAGTACGCCGACCAGGCCACGCTGGCGCGCGCGCTGTCGGCCCGCCGGGAGCTGTAAGGTCGCCGGCCCGAACGCTGTCGTCGTCCCAATGCTCTCAGTTCTCCGAATCACGGCGCTCATCCTGGCGGCCCCCACGGTCGTCTGGTCGACCCCCACCCGCTTCTGGGGCAGGGTGCCGGCGCGCTTCGAGGCGAAGGGGCTGACGCCAGGCACCCTCTACAACCTCGTCACGCGCGGCGCCTGCGAGGTTCGCGACACACCCCGCCGCAAACGGTGGCGCGAGAACGTCAACCCGGGCGGCGGAGCCCCGTTCGGCACCGAGTTCCGCGTCTTCGTCGCCGGCGAGGACTACCCGATCGGCATCGACGAGAACCGGCACCTCTTCCGGGCCCGTGACGCCACCACCGAAGTCCGCCTGGAAGACCGGTCGAGCCGCTCGAACCCGCGCACGGTGTGCCACGTCACGTTCGTGGCGATCGAGACGATCGACTGAGGCCACGCAGAACGAAGTGGACCCCAAGCCCTTTCGCGGGGATAAAGGGTGAAAGACCGCTGGCCCTCTGCTACACCTTTCTCGCCTTTTTCTCCCTCAGGAGAGCTTCGACCTCATGGCCTCGCAGCTCGTGATGTACGAAGAGGAGTTCCACCGGATCAACGCGGTGTGCGACCGTTTGACCAAGGACGCCAACGCGAAGGTGGTCTTCCTCGTCGACAAGAACGGCCAGCTCATCTCGGCGGCCGGGCAGACGAACAACATCGACACCACGTCGCTCGCCAGCCTCACCGCCGGCAACGTGGCGGCCATGGGCGGCCTCGCCAAGCTGATCGGCGAGAACGAGTTCCCCAACCAGTTTCACGAGGGCGCGAAAGACTCGCTCTACATGACGCTGGTGGGCGGGCGCGTGGTGCTCGTGGTCATCTTCGACAACCGCACCTCGCTGGGCCTGGTGCGGTTGCGCATCAAGAAGGCCTCGGACGAGCTCGAGAAGATCTTCGCCGCGCTGGCCGCGCGCTCGGCCGCCCCCGGTGCCGGGTCTCCGTTCGCGGAGATCTCCGATGCCGACATCGACAACCTGTTCAGCGAGTAACCGGGCCCGCCATGTCCTTCATCAACTACTCAAGCCGCGAGATTAACTGCAAAATCGTCTACTACGGCCCCGGGTTGTGCGGGAAGACGACGAACCTGCAGTACATCTACAACAAGACCAACCCCGAGACGAAGGGCAAGCTCATCTCGCTGTCGACCGAGACTGACCGCACGCTCTTCTTCGACTTCCTCCCGTTGTCGCTCGGTGAGATTCGCGGCTTCAAGACGCGCTTCCACCTCTACACGGTGCCCGGGCAGGTCTTCTACGACGCCTCGCGAAAGCTCATCTTGAAGGGCGTCGACGGCGTCGTGTTCGTGGCCGACTCGCAGGTCGAGCGCATGGAAGCGAACATCGAGTCGATGGAAAACCTGCGCGTCAACCTCGCCGAGCAGGGGTACGACCTCAACAAGATCCCCTTCGTCATTCAGTACAACAAGCGCGACCTGCCCAACGCGGTTTCCGTCGAGGAGCTGCGCAAGGTGCTCAACCCGCGCAACGTGCAGGATCACCAGGCCGTGGCACCGACCGGCGTCGGCGTCTTCGACACGCTCAAGGGCGTGGCGAAGCTCGTCCTCACCGAGCTGAAGAAGGGTGGACAATGAGCATTCGCCGTCTCGTCGGGCTCACCG
>JALOQF010000515.1 GCA_025459425.1 Myxococcaceae bacterium
TCTCTACCGCTGTCGCATGCGAGGGTTCGCACTCTGCCTGCTGCTCGCCGCGTGTGGGCGCCCCGACGAGGCGACGCCCGACTTCGACTTCGGCGAGCGACTCGACACACGCGCGCTGGCGCATGACACCACGCTCCCCTTGGGACGGGGCCTCGACCCGCTCTCGCTCGCACCACGAACGTCGAACGCGTGCCCGAGCTTCGAGGTGCCAGCGCCGAGGATCGGCGGTTCATCACTCACTTCGTTGGTGATCGACGAGGCGCGGCTGGCCGAGCCGAAGCTGCTGCCGCACTTCGCGGGCCTCGGCGCCGACGGCGAGGCCATGGCGCGCGCAACGGCCGGCGAAGTCGAGGCGGCGTTTCAAGCGGGCGCGCGTGGGGTCCGCGTGCGCTCCCTGCTCGAGCTGACGCTCGTTCGAACCGCCTTCCCTCGCTCGTGCGCCGAGAGGTTCCCGACGGCAGCGGCCTTCTTCGACACGTGCGGGAGCGCGTTCGTCTACGAAGACGGCTTCATCCGCGGCGGCGTGTGGCTCGAGCGGGTGAGGCCGCCCAGCGACATCTCGATTGAGAACGCTCCGCCTCCCGTGCACTTCGTCGCGTGGGGCGCTCCAGCGCCCGCTGCGCCCACCGACGAGGCCTTCGCGGCCGCGTTCACGACGCCTGACGTTGCCGACCCGAGCTTGCGCGACGCGGGCGCCCTCGCGGCAGGCCTGGGAGCCCGCCGCCCGGTTCGGTTCCTCCCCTGGCCCTCGCCGACGCTTCGTTCGTGCGTGATGGAGCCCATCGACCCCTGCCTTTCCGAGACGGTTCAGGCGTGGGCCAGCCTCCGCCAGCCGGGCGGAGGCCTGCAGATGCTCCTGGCCAGCTGGAGAAACAACCCCCGCCTCGACGAGGGCTCGCAGCCCAGCACCTCCGAGCGCCTGCGCGGTCAGGCCCTGCTCGAGCGGTTCGACACGTGCCGAGACGTCACGATGCCCGGGGTGGTGGCGGCGTGTCTCGACGCCGCCCGCGCGGGGCGCAGCAATCTGTGTGCGGCCTGTCAGGTGCCGCAAACTTGCGCGCCGAAGCGGCTGTTCGATGACCTCGAGAACCTCGGCTTTCCGAGGCCGGCACGCGCGCGGTGATCGGTCGCAGCGCCAGCGGGCACCGCCAGGCCCCCTGAACTCCCCGGTTCATCCTCCGCCGCGCTCGCAGTAAGGGCGCGCCATGCTCTCGACCCTCCTCCTCTCGGCGCTGGTCGCCCAGACGCCGGCGAAGCCCCGGCCGTACACGATTCAAGACCAGGTCACCCTGCGCCGCCTCCTCGCCTTCAAGGTGTCTCCGGACGGCAGCCGCATCGTGTACCAGCTGCGCACCACCGACCTCGACGCCAACAAGGGCCTGATGGACCTCTGGCTCGCCGACGCCGACGGGAAGAACGCCCGGCCGCTCACGAGCGACCCGGCCGCCGACACCGACCCCGTGTGGGCGCCCGACGGCAAGAGCGTCTTCTTCCTCTCGTCGCGCGGCGGCCAGAGCCAGGTGTGGCGGCTGTCGCTCGACGGTGGAGAGCCCACCCGCGTCACCACCTCGCCCATCGACGTCGACGCGTTTTCCCTCTCGCGCGACGGCAGCCTCATCGCCTTCGCCGCCGAGACGTACCCCGACTGCGACGGGCTCGAGTGCACGAAGAAGCGCCTCGACGAGAAGGCGAAGTCGAAGGCCACCGGCCGGCTGTACGACCAGCTCTTCGTCCGCCACTGGGACACCTGGAAGGACGGTCGCCGCGCCCACCTCTTCGTGCAGAAGATCTCGGGCGGCCCGGTCATCGACGTGACGAAGGGCCTCGCCGCCGACGCGCCGCCCAAGCCCTTCGGAGGCTCCGAGGAGTTCACCTTCACGCCCGACGGAAAGTCCCTCGTCTTCACCGCCCGCGACGTCGGCCGCCAGGAGGCCTGGAGCACCGACCTCGACCTCTTCGTCACCCCCATCGACGGCTCGAAGGCGCCCACGAAGCTCACCACGCAGAACCGCGCCACCGACACGCAGCCCGCGTTCTCGCCCGACGGCTCCAGGCTCGCGTACCTCGCCATGTCCCGCCCCGGCTACGAGGCCGACAAGCTGCGCGTCATGGTGCGCGACTGGCCGAAGGGCACCGAGCGCTCGCTCACCGACGGGTGGGACCGCTCCCCGCACGGCTTCACCTGGTCGAAGGACGGCAAGGCCCTCTACGTCTGGGCCGACGACCTCGGGCAGGTCGCACTCTTCTCCATCGACGCAGCTTCGGGCGCCGTCACCCGCCTCTTCAACGATGGCTCGGTCGGCGCCGTCGACGCCTCGAGCGGGAGGCTCGTGTTCACCCGTGACTCGCTCACCGCGCCGGCCGACCTCTGGGCCCTCGGCGCCGACGGCAAGGCCACGCAGCTCACCCAGGTGAATGGCGACGTGCTCCCCTCGCTCAAGCTCGGCCAGCCAGAGCAGTTCACCTTCAAGGGCGCCCTCGACGAGACGGTGCACGCGTACGTGGTGCGGCCCGTCGACTTCGATGCGAAGAAGAAGTACCCGCTCGCCTTCCTCATTCACGGCGGACCCCAGGGCAGCTTCGGCAACCACTGGCACTACCGCTGGAACCCGCAGGTCTACGCCGCGCGCGGCTACGTCGCGGTGATGGTCGATTTCCACGGGAGCACCGGCTACGGCCAGGCCTTCACCGACGCCATCAACGGCGACTGGGGCGGCAAGCCGCTCGAAGACCTGCAGAAGGGCCTCGGCGCCGCGCTCGTGAAGTACCCCTTCATCGACAAGGACCGCCTCTGCGCGCTCGGCGCCAGCTACGGCGGCTTCATGATCAACTGGATCGCCGGCACCTGGAACGAGCCCTGGAAGTGCCTCGTCAACCACGACGGCAACCTCGACGAACACTTCGCGTACTACGACACCGAAGAGCTCTGGTTCCCCGAGTGGGAGCACGGCGGCCTCCCGTGGGAAAACCGCGCCGGCTTCTCCAAACACAACCCCATCGACCACGTCGCGAAGTGGAAGGTGCCCATGCTCGTGGTGCACGGCGGAAGGGACTACCGCGTCGTCGACACCCAGGGCCTGTCGACCTTCACGGTGCTCCAGCGCCGCGGCATTCCCAGCCGGTTCCTCCACTTCCCCGACGAGAACCATTGGGTGCTCAAGCCCGCCAACAGCATTCTCTGGCACGACACCGTGCTGGGCTGGCTCGACCAGTGGACGAAGAAGAAGTGACGGCTACTCGACCTGCGACACCTCGAAGGTGAAGCCGTCGCGCGCGGCGTCGACGGGGCCGGTGGTGAAGGCTTCCTTCGCCTGCTGCACCAGGGGCTCCGGGTCGACGTCGTGCCGCGACGAGAAATGCGTCAGCACCAGCCGCTTCACCTGCGCCTCGGCGGCCACCGTGCCGGCCTCGCGGGCCGTCGAGTGCCGCGTCTCGAGCGCGCGCGCCTGCTCGTCGTCCGAGAAGGTGGCCTCGTGAATCAACACGTCGGCGCCCCGCGAGGCGTCGACCATCGCCGGGCACGGCCGCGTGTCGCCCGAGATGACGAGCTTGCGGCCCTTGCGTGACGGCCCCAGCACCTGGCCCGGCTGAATCACCCGCCCGTCGGCCAGCGTCACCGCCTCGCCCTTCTGCAGCTTGCCGTACGCCGGGCCCGGCGGAATGCCGAGCGCCTGCGCCACCGAGAGGTCGAACCGCCCCGGCCGCGTGTCTTCGTGCAGCACGTAGCCGAGCGCGTTGACGCGGTGGTCGACCTTCACCGCCCGCACCAGGTACCCCCCGCGCTTCACCTCGTCGCCGCCCTTCAGCTCCTGGATGTCGACGGGGAACGCCAGGCGCTCGACGCCCAGGTGAATCGCCGCGTCCAGCACGCGCTTGGCCGAGGGCGGGCCGTAGAGGGTGAGCGGCTGCTCCCGGCCGCCCATGCCCAGCGTGCGCAGGAAGCCGATGATGCCGAGGTAGTGGTCGGCGTGGAAGTGCGTGAAGAAGACCGCCGCCACCGAGAAGCCGGTGCCGAAGCGGATCATCTGCCGCTGGCTGCCCTCGCCGCAGTCGAACAGCAGCAGGTCGGCGTCGGCTTTCACCGCGATGCCAGACACGTTGCGGTGCAACGTCGGCATGGCGGCCGACGTGCCCAGAAACGTCACACGGAGCAACGACATGCCGCTGGAGCTCACGACCGCTCGACTGTAACCGCACCCGGCGCCTGACAGGCCC
>JALOQF010000516.1 GCA_025459425.1 Myxococcaceae bacterium
CGGTCTTCGGCGCGAAGGGCGGCGGCACGGGTGGTGGCAAGGCGTCGCTCGAGCCGAGCGCGCGCATCAACCTGCACTGCACGGGCGATCTGCACGCCATCACCGCGGCGAACAACCTGCTCGCGGCGCTGGTGGATAACGCGATCAACTTCGATCAGAAGCGGTTCAAGTCGGTGACGTGGAAGCGCTGCATCGACATGAACGATCGGTTCCTGCGCAACACGGTGATCGGGCTGGGCGGCACGGCGAACGGGGTGCCACGGGAAGACGGCTTCGACATCACGGCGGCGTCCGAGGTGATGGCGACGTTGTGCCTGTCGTCGAGCGTGGCCGACTTGAAGCAGCGGCTGGCGCGGCTGATCGTCGGCGTGGGGCACGACGGCAAGCCGATCACCGCGGGTGACTTGAACGCGCAGGGCTCGATGGCGGCGCTGCTCGGAGACGCGCTGCTCCCGAACCTGGCGCAGACGACCGAGGGGGTGCCGGCGCTGGTGCACGGTGGGCCGTTCGCGAACATCGCGCACGGGTGCAACTCGGTGATGGCGACGAAGGCGGCGCTGGCGCTGGCGGACGTGGTGGTGACCGAGGCGGGCTTCGCGTTCGACCTGGGGGGCGAGAAGTTCCTCGACCTCAAGTGCCGCATGTCTGGGCTGTGGCCGCACGCGGTGGTGCTGGTGGCGACGGCGCGGGCGCTGCGGTTCCACGGTGGAGACGAGCCGGGGCTGGCGTCGATCGAGAAGGGCTTTGCGAACCTGGCGCGGCACATCGGCGCGATTCGCAGCTTCGGGCTGACGCCGGTGGTGTCGCTCAACGTGTTCGCGACGGACACGGAGGAAGAGCTGCAGCTGGTGGAGAAGCTGGCGAAGGCCGAGGGCGTGAAGGTGGCGCGCAACGAGGGGTACCTGAAGGGCGGCGTGGGCTCCGAGGGGGTGGCGGCGTTGGTGCTCGAGGCGCTCTCGCAGCCGGCGCCGGCCCCGAAGTTCACGTACCCGCTCGAGGTGCCGTTCGAGGAGAAGGTGCGGGCCATCGCGCGGACGATCTACGGCGCGAAGGACGTGGAGCTGTCGGCCGAGGCGAAGAAGGATCTCGCGCGGCTGTCGGGTTGGGGCTTCGGGAACCTGCCGGTGTGCATGGCGAAGACGCACCTGTCGTTCTCGGACGACCCGACGAAGCAGGGCGCGCCGACGGGCTTCACGGTGACGGTGCGCAACGTGCGCGTGTCGGCTGGAGCGGGGTTTCTGCTCGCGCTCACCGGAGAGATCCTCACGATGCCCGGGCTGCCGAAGGTGCCGGCGGCGTACAACCTGGACCTGCGGGACGACGGCGAAGTGGTCGGCGTGCAGTGACGTGGCGCGGGCCGGTCGACGTGCGCGACGCGCTCTTCGGCGGGCGCGGCCCGGTGCGGGTGTGGAACGTGGCCGAGGTGCCGCCGGGGTTCGAGGTGGCGCTGGGCTGTGAGCTGTCAGCGCGCGGGAGCGTCGGCCCGCACGCGCAGGAGCACTGCGACGAGCTGGTGATTGGCGTGTCGGGCCGGGGGAAGGCGCGGGTCGATGGGGTCGACCACGTGCTCGAGGCGGGCGCGGTGGTGCCAGTGCCGCAGGGCTCGGTGCTGGAGCTGTTCGCGGGGGCCACGAAGCTCCGGTACCTGATCGTCAAGGCGCGGGGCTAACGCGAGGGAACGCAGGGCGCACCCACGCGCTCGGGACCTGGAAGGTGCTCGGCAGGAGTGACTGTGGCGGCCCGTGCCGTGCCGACCAGTGCGCAAGACCGGCCTCCGAGCCGTGGGAGGCCGGAGCGACGACGCTGGAGGCCTTGGGCCCGACGGCTCCAGCGCCAACCGAGACGGCAGGCGTCACTGCGGCGCTGGCACTGGAGCCGGCTTCTTCCTCGACCGCGACGGCACCAGGGCGCCGAAGCTCTCCGCCACGTTCGCCGGCAAGGCCACGCGGGCGATCGACGCCAGGTGGCCGAGGTTCGCTCCCAGCCGGTCGAGCGCGGCGTTGAGCTGAGCGGTGGCCTGCTTCGAGGTGAGCTTGCTGGCCTCCTGCACGCTGTCGGCGCTGGCGATGGCGGCGGCGTAGGACTGCGCGCGCTGCACGTCATCCGCGAGAATGCCCACCGCCGCCAACTCGGAAGGGTACCGATTCGCGGCCGCGATCAGGGCTCCGAGCGCGGCGGACACCGAGCGCACCGTGGCCGAGGTCGTCGAGCCCACGCCGAAGGCCTTCCACAGCGCCTTGTTCTTCGGAGCCCCCGTTCGCACCGCCGCGCGCACCGCTCCGACGAGCTCGGCCCCCTGCCGAACCGCGTCGTTCTGCGACACCGTCGCCGCCTTCTTCGTCGAGCGCACGGCCTGCACGTCTCCATTTGCGCGCACGGTCGCCACGTCGGTGCGAATGAGATCGAAGAAACCGGCCGGGAGCCGGGGGTCGAGCGCCGCGCTGTGCGCCTTCGCGAGCTCGAGTGCCTGTTCCGCTGCCATCACAACGCCGTCTGCCTTTGGTGCCATGGTGTTCGTACCCCGCCCTACGAGTGGAAACAGCGGGTTGGAGGATACCGAGCGGCGACCAAAGGACAACGGGCGCCGCCCAAATGTAGGTGGTGAGGCGCGCAAGGATGACATTTGCGGGCCGAAGAGAAGCTGCGGCGGGCCCAAGAGAAGCTGCGTCGGGTCGAAGAGAAGCTGGGTCGGGCCGAAGAGGACCTCCGTCGCGCCGAAGAGGAGCTGCGTCACGTCGAAGCGAGGCCCTGGGCGACCGAAGCGTTGTCACCGCGCGCCGCAGCGTCGTGATCGTCGACCGAAGGGTTCCTTCGACGGGCCGAAGAGATGCTCGGGCAGGCCGAAGACATCGTTGCCTCGTCCGAATGAAGCGCGTCTACTCCGCCATCATTTCTTGGGAGGGGGTCATGGCAACGTGGTGTGGCTCACCCTGAGAATCGGTCAGGACGGGAGGGTTGAGCGAGCACGCTGACCCGAAGCTTGACGATCCGATCCTCGCCGGATCGCCATAAACTCTCTGAACCTACCGAGGAGCGTGATGGACAAGAGGGGGCTCTCAGAGCGCGACATCTGCACGAAGTACATCACCCCCGCCATCGAGCGCGGCGGATGGGACGTGCAGACGCAGCTCCGCGAGAACGTCCACCTCACCAAGGGCCGCGTCATCGTGCGCGGCAAACTCGTCGCGCGCGGGGACCAGAAGTTCGCCGACTACGTTCTCTACTGGAAGCCGAACGTGCCCATCGCCGTGGTCGAGGCGAAGGACAACAACCACTCCGTCGGAGCGGGGATGCAGCAGGCCCTGAACTACTCCGAAATGCTCGACGTGCCCTTCGTGTTCTCGTCGAACGGAGACGGGTTCATCTTCCATGACCGCACCGGCCACGCGACGCCCGTCGAGCGAGAGCTGACGCTCGAAGAGTTCCCGTCACCCGCAGACCTCTGGGCACGCTACTGCCGCTGGAAGGGAATCGACGCCGCGCAGCAACCTGTCATCCAGCAGGACTACTACTCCGACGGCTCGGGCAAGACTCCCCGGTACTACCAAGTCACGGCCGTGAACCGAGTCGTCGAAGCCGTCGCCAAGGGGCGGGACCGCATCCTGCTGGTGATGGCGACAGGCACCGGGAAGACGCTGACCGCGTTCCAAATCATCTGGCGGCTCTGGAAGGCCGGGGTGAAGAAGCGAATCCTCTTCCTCGCCGACCGCAACATCCTGGTGGACCAAACCAAGACGAACGACTTCAAGCCATTCGGCGGCGCGATGACCAAAATCACCGACCGCAAGGTGGACCAGTCCTACGAAATCTACCTCGCGCTGTACCAAGCCATCTCCGGCAACGAACCGTCGAAGGACGTCTTCAAGCAGTTCTCCCCCGGCTTCTTTGACCTCGTCATCGTCGACGAGTGCCACCGAGGGAGTGCCTCCGACAACTCCGCGTGGCGCGCGGTGCTCGACTACTTCTCGGGAGCGACGCAGGTGGGCCTCACCGCCACGCCGAAGGAGACGACGGACATCTCGACGATGAACTACTTCGGCGAGCCCGTCTTCACCTACTCGCTGAAGCAAGGCATCGAGGACGGATTCCTCGCCCCCTACAAAGTCGTCCGCATCGACATCGACAAGGATGTGCAGGGCTGGCGGCCCGAGAAGGGCAAGAAGGACAAGTACGGC
>JALOQF010000168.1 GCA_025459425.1 Myxococcaceae bacterium
CTGCCGTTTTGATCGGAGCGGAACCGGCCGCCCGGCAAAGTTGACCCTGCGCACCACGCGCGTACCTTCTCCGACATGCGTCCCGTCCGGTACCAGGTGCTCGGCTCGCTCCGTGCCGGAGAGGGCTCGCGCGCTCAGCTGGGCCTGGCCGTGTACGACGATGGGCACGCCGACCCGTGCGTCGTGGTCTTCGTGCCCGACGAGGCCGAGAAGGACGCGTCGGTGCTGGCGAAGATCCAGCGCGAGACCGAGCACGCCGCGCAGCTCGACCACCCGAACATCGTGACGGTCTTCGGCTTCGCGAAGCTGCCCGAGGGCCACGCGCGCGTCGTCGAGTTCGCAGATGGAGAGTCGCTGAGGCGGGTGCTGAACGTCTCGCGCACGCTCCCCGCGCCCATCGCGACGCGCATCATCATCGACGCCTGCACCGGCGTGCACTACGCGCACCTCGCAGGCAACGACGACGGCACCCCGCTCGTGCACGGCGACGTGCGACCCGAGACGGTGCTGCTCTCGTTCTCGGGCGTGACGAAGGTAACGGGCTACGGCGCCCTCGCCTTCGCGCCGAAGGAGATCGGCGGGCAGCGCGTGAAGGGCCGCCGCGTGCACAGCTCGCCCGAGCAGATCATCGGCGGGCGAGACGCGATCACGATTCCCAGCGACGTCTACCTGCTGGGCCTCAGTTTCTACGAGCTGCTCACCGGCGTGGTGCCCTGGGCCGATCAAGCCGACGGGTTCGACCAGGCGGTGCTGGCCTACCCGCTGCCTCCCCCGACGCCGGGCCTCGTTCCCGAGGCGCTGTGGCCGGTCCTCGAGAAGGCGATGCAGAAGAAGGCGGCGCAGCGGTACCCGACGCCGCTCGCCCTGCGCGAGGCCATCGAGGCAGCCGTGGGCGAGCAGATCGCGACGGTCGAGGAGCTCGCGAAGTTCCTCGATGGGCTGTTTCCAGGCAGCGGCGAGGTGCGCGCCGAGCGCAAGCGCACGCTCGACGCCGGCATCGCCGACTTCGCCCGGCAGCAATGGGCCCGGCGCGACACGAAGCAGATCCCCGCGGTGCAGCTGCCCTCGGGGCCCCAGCCGTCGCAGGCGGCGCCCGAGCCCATCGACCCCATCTCGGAGCCAGTGCGCGCGCTGCCCCCTCCGCCGCCCATGCCGTCGGGGCCCGTCGCGCCGATGAAGCAGGCGCCCGCGCCGGTGCTGACGAAGCCGCGGCCGGCCCCTGCTCCGCCCGCGCCCGACGAAGAGGACGACGAGCCCAGGCGCGACGGCTCTTCGGCCCCGTGGGTGATCTTCCTGCTCGTGATCGTCGTGGCAGCGAGCGGCTACTTCGCGTGGACGCGCGCCAACGCCCCGTTCGAGCCGACGCGCCCCGACGTCACCGACGCCGATCCAACCCCAGTGGCCGTCGCCGTGGTCGACGCGGGCGAGCTCGCGCCGCTTTTGGACGCCGGGGCTTCGGTCGACGCAGGCGAGGCGACCGAGCCCGACGCGGGAGCGACCGACGCTGGGGTGCCTGCCGCGACGGCGGTCGTCGACGCTGGCGTGGCGCCGGCCGAACTCCCGGTGACGATCGAGTCACGCCCGCTCCTCGAGCTCTCCATCGACGGCACCGTGGTGGGCAAGACGCCGTGGAGCGGACGCCTCTCGACCGGGCCGCACAAGCTCAAGCTCGAGAACAAGGACCTGCTCATCAGCGCCGGCCGTACCCTGACCGTGCAGGGCGACCAGCCGATCACCCAGACGTACGCCTTCGAGAAGGGCACCGTCACCGTGAGCGCGCCGGCGGGGGCCGTCATCTTCATCGACGGCAAGAAGCAGGGCGTGGCGCCGCTGCCGGGCGAGCTTGCGATCTACGAGGGCTTCCACCGCATCCTGGTGAAGGTCGGCCAGGCGCAGTGGACCGAGACGTTCACCCTCTTCGAAGGCCAGAAGGTGAACTTCAACGTCGAGCTCGAGTGAGGCTCAGCGCCGCCGCCGGGCGAGCCGGGCGACGAGTACGAGGCCCGCCCAGAGCGCTCCATCGGTCGCGCCGCAGCCACAGCCCGGGCGAATCTTCGTCAGGTCGCAGTTGAGGCACTGGCCCGGGTCCTGGTCGATGGGGCCCGGCTGCATCGCGCCCGCGTCGGGCTCGACCACCTGACCGGCGTCGGGCTCCATCGTCTGGCCGGCGTCCGGCTCGGGCTCGACCTGCCCCGCGTCGGGCTCTTCGACGACACCGGCATCGTCGGGCTCGAACACGCCGCCGTCGGGCCAGCGCACGCCCGCGTCCGGGTTGCAGGGGTCGGCGATCGGCCGCTGCACCGGGCAGCCCGGCCCGATGACGTTGGTGCGCATGGTGCCGCGGCCGTCGGTGGCGAACGAGAACCACTGCGACCAGCGCTGCCGGTAGCGCTCGACCTTCGCGAGCATGGCGGCCGGCACCGTCGTCTGGCCCGGCGCGAGCACGACGACGAAGGCCACGCGCCAGCAGCGGGGCGCGTGCGGGTACGCCGGGCTGCGAACGCCCATCGCCCGCTGGACCTCGTCGATGGTGACGTCGTGGCGAATCAGCCCCGAGCGCGTCATGCCCGACGAGTTCCGGCCCATGGCGATCACATCGGCGCCCTTCCCCGGGTTCGCGGGATCCTCCAGCACCATCATCGGAGCGACCTCGCACGCGCCGCGCACGCCCATGAGGTACTGATCGATGTGGCTGTACTTGCGCTCACAGCCCTGGAACCGGAACGAGCCATTGCCGAGGTCGGTGATGCACTCGCCGTACATGACGCTGCGTGAGTCGGCGAGCTGGCTGTAGTGCTGGTTGGGGAAGCCCATCTGGCCCCCCTCGTTGCTGCCCTCGTTGAAGCCGCGGATGAAGTGCTGCCGGCCACGCCCATCGTTCTGATCGAACTCGACGCCGTTGAGCCAGTGGTGGCCGTACTCGTGGCCGAACATCTCGATGCCGGTGAGGCTCTGCACGCCGGGAAGGGGGATGCCGAGGCTGGGCGCCCACGGGCCGTCGGGATTGGATGGAATCGCTTCAGGGCCGGAAGGGAGCCCCGGAATGAAGGCTCCGGTGCGCCCGAGGGTGCCCATGAAGACGCACTGTGAGATCCGGCTCGAGTTGTACGTGCTGGTCGTGAAAAAGCCGCCGCTTCTTCCAATGTTCGTCGCGGTCTGCCTGACCGGAGTGCCCGCCCAGACGTTTTCGAGGTCCGTGAGTGCTTCACTGGTCGTGAAACTGAAGATGCCGTCGAAGTTGTCCGCGAGGCCGCCGGCACGGGCCGCGTTGAAGGCCGCGCGGCAGAACTGCTCTGCGGGTTGCGGGAAGATGTTCGGACCGGTCGCCCCCATCGTCCGGGCGAGCGAGTTGATTGATCCGTTCTGGTCCTGCACCACCACGATGTCGTTGACGATGCTCACCTGGCCCAGGGCGCTCGCCGCCAGACCCATCACTGCCGCCGTCACGAATCGCCGCATGCTGCCTCCACCGCGTGGGGCCGAAAACCTTGGCGCCCATTGGGTTTGGGCAGAAACCACAGACCAGCGTCAGAGTGCAACGCGGAGGTGTCACTTCGCGGACGCGCGGTGCGCCGGTTCTCAAGAAGTAAGAATCGCCTCGGCGGTGCACGGCGCGACGAGGGCGCTTCGAAGCGCACGCCCGCGGGCCGTCTGGAAGGGCACGAGCGAGGCCAGCCCGTCCGTGGCGCAGCGAACCGCCGCGACCTGTGGCACGGTGGAGCGGCGATGCGACAGGCAGCCCTCCTCCTTCTTTTCGTTCTCCCGGCCTGCCCGACGATCAACTCCACCCCGTGCAGCAGCGACACCGAGTGCGCGATGGATCAACGCTGCCGGCGCGGCGCGTGCGGCCCCATCTGTCTCAACGACGGCGAGTGTGGTGACGGGCAGACGTGCCAGGCCGGCCGCTGTGAGCGCCGCCCCGAGTGCGCCGCCGACGGAGACTGCGCGACCGGCTTCACCTGCTCGAGCGGCACCTGCGCGTGCACTGGCGACGTCGCCTGCGCTGCCAACCAGACCTGCACCAACGGCGTCTGCACCGCGCGCCAGCGCTGCCGAATGGACGGCGACTGCTCCGGCGGCACGCGCTGCGAAGTCACCCAGGGCCTCTGCGTGCCGCGCTGCACCCTGCCGCAAGACTGCGCCCCGAACCTCGACCCGCGCGTGGCGACCGGCCTCTACGCCTGCGCGATGGGCACCTGCGCTCGCCGCTGCACCGCAGACATCACCTGCGGCGGCCAGGGCGTCGTCTGCAAGGACGGCCTCTGCGTCGCCTCGGACTGCAAGACGAAGAGCGAGTGCCCCGACGGCCAGTACTGCACCAGCGCCACCTTCGGCCGCTGCACCGCCTTCACGGTGTGCACCTCGAACGCCCAGTGCGATCGCAACGCGCGCTGCGAGCGCTTTCCCCAGAACGACTGCCCGCCGGGCTTCGACTGCACCCAGTCGATCTGCCGCGAGCTGCCCCGGTGCTTCATCGACTCCGACTGCGTCTCCGGCATCCCCGGGACGATGCAGGCGATGCAGAACGGCTTCTGTGACGAGGGCTTCTGCCAGCCGACGAACCGGTGCCTCGCCAGCGCGAGCTGCCTCGAGGGCCGCACCTGCATCGGCGGCCTGTGCGTGCCTCCCGTCTGCCGTGGCCATGCGGACTGTGGGGCCAACGCGGCCTGCGTCGACGGAGCCTGCACGCCGGCGCCTGCACCGGCGGATCTCGCGCGACTGGGGCTCCACCCACAGGAGGCGCTCCTCGTCGTCGGCGACACGCTGAAGCTCTCGCTGGTGGGCTTCCGCCTCGACCAGAGCACCTACCCGCTGGCGCGCGCGACGTTCTCGATCCTCGACGAGCAGGGCCAGCCGTCGAGCGCGGCCACCGTCACCGACGAAGGCCTCGTCACGGCCGTGAGCCCCGGCCTCGTCACCGTGCGCGCCACGCTGCCGATGTCGTTCGCGTCAGCGGCGCAGATGCGCGTCCGCATGTATCCAGCGCCGACCGGGCGGAGGGTCGTGGTGGTGAACGCCGCCACCCGCCGGCCGCTCTCGGGCGTCGTCGTGTGGGGCTGCCTCGACGCCGACTGCGCGATGCCCACCGAGGCCGTCACCGACGCGACGGGCGCCGCCAGCTTCCCCCTGCTGGGCGCCGGCCCCGCCACCTTCACCGCCGTCAGCCCCGACGTGCGCAGCGACGCGCGGCCGACCTTCGAGCGCGTCTCGATCGCCGGCACCCGCGCCGCCGACGTGTACCTGCCGCTGCGCGACAACCCGGTGAAGGCCACCGCCGGCTTCAACGGCTCGGTCGGCTTCGGTCAGGTGAAGGCCACCGGCGCCTGGTGGCTGGGCCTCATCGCGACGTCGATCGTCGACCTGCCTTCGATGCGCCTGTCGCGGCTCCTCGGAGATCCCGTGCTCACCGAGATCGACGGCCTCAACCAGCGTGTGCCCGTGCCCGGCGCGATCGTGCTGTTCAACGCGCCGATCCTCAACATTCCCCGCGACGTGAAGCCGCGCTCGCTCGGGTTCTCACAGCCCGGTGACCGCGCGGCCGTGGCCTTCGCGACCCGGGGCGATCTCGCGCAGCTCGCCACGCTGCGCTCGACCGATCTGCTCAGCTACGTCGGCTCGTCCGAGTTCACGCTCCAGGCTTCCGCCGAGCTGTCGAGCCGCCTCGACGTGCCTGACACCACCGACGTCAACGGCAACGGCCTGTGTTCGGACCCACAGCGCTGCCCCATGGGAACCGAAGAGGTGCCCGACTGGGCCGGCTTCACCCGGCTGTCGATGAACCCCAACCGAACGCTGGGCCGCCGCACCGAGGTGGTGGTGCCCCGCGTACCCTCGACCGTCGACACCGTCATCGTCGCCGGGGTCGAGCTCGACCCGTGGCGCGGCGCCCTGCCCACCGGCTTCGCCTCGAAGACGCCGGGAGCGCCGGCCAACGACGGCACCCGCCCCGTCGACGCCGTGCTGCTGCGAACGGGCGTTCCCTTTGCCGGCCTCGAGACCGCCACGGCTGGCATCTGGAGCATCGCAGCCTCGGCCCGCAGCAACGCCGAGTCTGCGCGCCTCTTCCGCGCCACCGGCTCCCTGCCGACGCGTGTCGCCGTGCAGCCCTTTCTGCCCCTGACGGCCGCGGGCTCGTACGGCGCCTCGGCCCGCCGGTGGACCGCGCCGGCCTCGGAGTGGGCGTCGCTCTACGCCTCGGGTGCCGAGCTCGGCCGCGTCGCCCTCGTCGGCAGCCAGGTGCGCCATACGATCTACTTCCCCATCACCATGGGTCAGACTGGCATCACCCTCCCCCGCGCCCCCAACGGCCCCGGCGTGGACCCCGGCCAGGAAGCCGCGCCCGACTTCGAGGTCGCGGCCGTCGACCTGTCGAGCGGAACGAGTGTCGATGACGTGTTCTCGTTCACCGGCGTGACACTCTCGACCTGGAGCATGGTCGTTGACGGCTATTCTCGCATCGACAGGTGATGCCGAACGGGTAAGTTTCGGAGCCGTGAGCAACGAGGTCATCATCGGCATCGACCTGGGGACGACGAACTCCTGCGCGGCGTACGTCGAGGGGTACAAAGACGGCGCGCCGAGCGTGAAGCTCATCCCCTACAAGGGCGGCGACTACACGGTGCCGTCGATCTACGCCATCGACGACAAGGGCAACGAGCTCATTGGCTACGAGGCCAAGCGCCAGTGGCAGCTCAACCCGAAGAACACGATCTACGGCGCCAAGCGCCTCGTCGGCCGCACCGCCACCAGCGACATCGTCGAGACGATGAAGAAGGTGGTGCAGTACGGCGTGAAGCCCTCGGGTGACAACAAAGAGGTGATGATCGAGGTCGCCAAGAAGGAGCTCACGCTCCAGGAAGTCTCGGCCCGCATCCTCAACAAGATTCGCGACGTCGCCTCGAACTACCTCCGCGTTCCGGTCAACAAGGCCGTGGTGACGGTGCCGGCCTACTTCTCGGACCGCCAGCGCCAGTCGGTGAAGGACGCCGGCAAGCTGATCGGCCTCGAGGTGGTGCGCATCATCAACGAGCCCACCGCCGCGGCGCTCGCCTACGGCGTCGGCAAGAACCTCAACGAGAAGGTCGTCATCTACGACCTCGGCGGCGGCACCTTCGACATCTCGATCATCGAGATCCGCAACCAGGTGTTCGAGGTGAAGTCGACCGGCGGTGACATCTTCCTGGGCGGCATCGACTTCGACAACGCGATGATCCACTACGTGCTTCGCGAGTTCCAGGCGAAGACGGGCATCGATCTGTCGACCGACCCGGTCGCCATGCAGCGCATCAAGGATCTCGCCGAGCGCACGAAGATCGATCTCTCGGCCCGCGAAGAGGCGCCCTTCAACATTCCCTTCATCACGATGACGCCCCAGGGCCAGCCCCTGAACATCGAGATGAAGTTCACCCGCAAGCTCCTCGAGTCGCTCACCTCGGACCTCATCGACCGCACCCTCAAGATCGTCGCCAAGGTGCTCGTCGAGTCGGGCCTGTCGACGAAGGAAATCGACGAGGTCATGCTCGTCGGCGGCCAGACGCGCATGCCGATCGTCCAGGACCGGCTCACCAAGTTCTTCGGCAAGGCCCCCTCGAAGGGCGTTCACCCCGACGAAGCGGTGGCCATCGGCGCGGCGCTGTACGCGTTCTCCCTGAAGGACGACACCAACCTCAAGGTGCAGCTGCTCGACGTCATCCCCATGGCGATCGGCCTCGAGAAGGCCGACGGCCAGATGCACGTGGTGTTCGGGCGGAACTCACCCATTCCCAACGCCAAGCAGCTCACCGGGACGACGAGCGTCGCCAACCAGACCGAGCTGATCATGCGCATCTACCAGGGCGATCACGAAGCGGCGAACATGAACGAGCAGCTCGGTGAGTTCACCTTCGGCGGCATTCGCCCGGGCCCCGCTGGCAGCGTGAAGGTCGAGATCACCTTCGACGTGAACGTCGAGGGCATTCTCAAGATGGAAGCGCGCGACCCCGACACCGGCAAGACGCTGAACACCACCGTGCGGGTGACGCAGAGCTGAACCAACACTTCGGGTTTCTCGAAGTGACGACGTACTCCATTTGGTCAGGCCGGGGTTGCCGCGGGTCCGCCGGGGCTTATCCGGTAGGCCATGAGCTCTGCGACCCTCACCTCGAACACCCTCCTCCACCGCGGCGGCAACCTGCTCAAGACGGGGTTGCTGTTGGCGGCGATGAGCGCGCTCGTGCTCGTGCTCGGGCAGCGCCTCGGCGGCCCCTCGGGCCTCGTCATCGCCGGCGGCTTCGTGCTGCTGATGAACTTCGTGTCGTACTGGTTCAGCGATCGCATCGCGCTGGCCATGCACGGTGCCCGGGAGCTGTCGCCGCACGAGCTGCCGTGGCTCCACGCGCTGCTCGACGACGTCTCGCGCCGCGCGAACCTGCCGCGCCCACGGCTCTACGTGATGGAGACCGACACGCCGAACGCCTTCGCCACGGGCCGCTCGCCCGAGAAGTCGGCCGTCGCGGTGACGACGGGGCTGCTCCAACTGCTCGATCGCCGTGAGCTCGCCGGCGTGCTGGCCCACGAGGTGGCGCACGTGAAGAACCGCGACACCCTCATCATGACGGTCGCGGCGACGCTCGCCGGCGTCATCACGCACCTCGCCCAGATGGCCTTCTTCTGGGGCGGCAGCCTGCTGGGGAACCGGCGGGACGACGACGACGAGGGCTCGTCGGCCTTCGCCACCATCGGCGTGCTGCTGGTGGCGCCCATCGCCGCCACGCTGCTCCAGCTGGCGATCAGCCGCTCCCGTGAGTTCGACGCCGACGCGACGGCGGCCGAGATCACCGGCGACCCGCGGGCCCTGGCCAGCGCCCTCTCGCGCCTCGAGCAGGGCAACCGTCTGCTGCCGATGGACCGGTCACCGGCGAGCGCCCACCTCTTCATCGTCAACCCGCTCTCGGGCGGCGGCGTCATGGGGCTGTTCGCGACCCACCCGCCGATCGCGGCCCGCATCGAGAAGCTGCTCGCGATGCGGTGAGGCCCGGGCTGGTCATCGGGGCGGCGAGCGGGTAGAGGCGCCCCGCCGTCCCACACCAGTACCCGTCCGAGGAACCTGCATGTCCATCACCATCATCACCGTCTTGCTGGCCGTCGCGCTGATCGTCAGCCTCGCCTTCAACATGGGCTTCTTTGGCCAGAAGGCGGCGCCATCGAAGCCCGCCGGCGGCAACGAGCCCTCGCCCCGCGCCTCGCGCGACGACGACGCCGCGGCCCGCGCCAGCAAGCTCGAGTCGGAGCTCGACAAGAAGCGCAAGGAGCTCGAAGAGGTGAAGAAGACGCAGGCCGAGCTGAAGGACGAGCTGAAGGCGGCCAAGAAGAAGCTCCACGATCAGCGTGAGGCCGACAAGACCGGCGACGATCTGGTGAAGGCGCGCGCCGAGGTCGAGCGGCAGGCGTCGATTCAGCTCGACGCGACCCGCCAGGAGCTCGCCAACGCCCTCGCCGAGGTGCAGCGACTCAAGAGCGAGGCGGAGCGCGGAAAGAAGCGCGCCGAGGCTCCGAAGCCGCAGGTCGACGCGAAGCCCGAGGAGAAGAAGGAAGCGGCCCCCGTGCAGCGGGTGATTCGTGAGCTGTCCGAGGCCGAGAAGGAGAAGATGCAGCGCCTCGAGCAGCAGGCCTCGGCCGACAAGAAGAAGGCCATCGAGCTGGCGGCCGAGCTGCGCAACGTGAAGGTGCGCGTCGACCGCGAGAAGCGCGAAGCCCGCCGCGTGTACGAGGAAGGCAAGCTGGCGCGGGACAAGTTCCGCGCCGTCGAGATTCGCCTCAACCGCACGCTGCTCGAGAACGACATGCTCAAGCGCGCCATCGCCGACCTCGAGAAGAAGTCGGGCATCAAGGCCGACACGCACGCCCCCACCGCCGAGCAGCTGGCGCAGAGCGATCAGCAGATGCGTGACAAGCACGCCGCCGAGGACAAGGCGTCGGACGAGGCTCGCGCGAAGCTCGAGGCTGCCGAGGCCACCACGCTCGAGGCGCCCGAGGCCCAGGCCGCTGACGCCGCGACCGCGACCGGTCCGGTGACGCCGGCGCCCGAGACGAAGACCGACGCACCGGCCGCCAGCACCACGCCGACGGCCTGACGTCACGCAGAATGGTTCACCCCGAAGCCCGGCCCTCCCACACGGAGCGCCGGGCTTCTTTCGTCCGGCCGCGTTCCTTGCGAGGCGCAGCGCCAAGCCCTCCACAGGGAGCCTTGGACACCTGGCCGGGGCGAGCCCGTTCTCGATGACGTCGTGGGTCGAGAGCGACGACCCGCTCGTCGGCGCGCCGTTGAGCGCGACCTCGATGCCCGACGCCACGTACAGGCCTCCGCGGCCCGCCAGTGTCACCCAGCAGGTCGACCGCGTTCCTTCCGAGGCCAGCGCCAGCCACTGCGTTCAGTCGACCCTCTGCCGCCAGGGCCCCCTCTCGGGCCTCCTGCGAGCGCGCCTGGCAATTGAGAGGCCCCCCAGCGGCTGGCGCGGCCCACGCGGCGCACGGAACGAACTGGCTGCGGCCGAACGCCGTTCCCCCGAGCGCCTCGACACGGCGTTTGGCCCGTTCGCCCACACCGCAAGCATTCACCGCGCGTCGAGCGCCTCGCGCACCTTCGCCTCGAGATCCGTCGGGGAAACCACGCCGGAGTATGCGGCGATCACCTCACCCTGCCGGTCGAAGAGGACGCGCGCGGGGAGCTCACGAATCTGCCCGAAGGGGGTCTGCCCCTTCCGCAGCCGCTCGTCGCCCACCAGCAGGGGGTAGCTCAGGCGGTACTCCGCGGCGAACGGCTCGAGCACCTTGCGGCCCTCGAGATCCATGCCCACCACCACCTGGCGGAAACCCTTCGCGCCGAAGTCCCGTTCGAGCTTGTCGAGGGTGGCGAGATCGGTGAGGCACGGGAAGCACCACGTGGCGATGAAGGTGACGAGCACCACCTTCCCGCCGAAGGCGCTGCGGTCGAACGCCACCGGCCCCACCACGTCCTGCGGGAGCGTGCCGAGGAAGATGTCGCGGTGCGGAAACCGCGGCTCCGTCGTGTGCGCGCAGCCTGCGACCAGGAGCCCCATGACAAGAGCCCGGCTCATCGAGTCCTCCGTTCGACGCGCGGCGAACAGCCGCACGATCTCGGAAGCCCAGCGGGCGCGGACGGCCGGGGTGCGGGAAGACCTCGACCGGCGATGGGAAGGCGCCTCGCCTCGACGGTCGCGACGTCGTCGTGGGCTCGCACCGACCCACCCTCGTGGCGCACGCCCCGACGCCTCACGCCGCGTCGACGGCCTTCTGGCAGGCACGGCACAGGCCGTAGAGCTCCATCTTGTGTGAGGTGACGCGAAAGCCGTGCTTGCGCGCGACCGCTTCCTGCATGGCCTCGATGCGGTCGTTCTCGAACTCGACGATCGTACCGCAGCGCGTGCAGATGAGGTGATCGTGGTGCTCCCGGCCGACGGCGGGCTCGTAGCGCGTCTGCCCATCACCGAAGTTCTGCGCGTGCGCCAGCCCGCTCTCGGCGAGGAGCTTCATCGTGCGATAGACGGTGGCCACCGACACCCGCGGGTCGAGCTCGCGCACCTTGCCCCAGAGCTGCTCGACCGAGAAGTGACCGTCGAGCTGGAAGAACGTGTCGAGAATGAGGTTGCGCTGGCGGGTCGACTTGAGGCCCTTCTCCGACATGAAGCGCTCGATGATCGCCTCGCGCTCCGTGGTGGTGATCGCGACCGTCACGGGAAGCGCTCCTTCCACGCAGCGGGGTCGGTGCCGAGATCGGCGCCGCCGTTGAGCCGCACGAGCGCGCCATGGGCCGCCTCGCGCACGGCCGGGGCCCCGTCGGACAAGAGGGGCACGAGCGCGCCCGCCTCGCCCAACGTCTGGCGGTACCCCACCACCTCGGCGGCGAGCGCGCGGACCCGCGGATCGGGATCGCTCAGCAGTGAAGCGACCGAGGCCGCCTCGACTCGCACCGGCTGCCCGAGGTTCGGGAGCAGCAGCAACATGAAGAACATCGCCGCCACGAGAACCTGGGTGAACGCCTTGAAGGCCGAGTACCGCTTCGCCATCACCAACGCGAGGCGGTACCCGGCGAAGCCGATCGCGAAGGCCAGGAACGCCCAGGGCGCGAAGCGGCTCACCGGCTCGGGCGCGCCAGGGGCCTGCTGGGCCCACAGCGCGAGCAGGGCCGACCCCACCAGCAGGGCGTAGAGCACCAGGGGCCACACCGGGCGAACCTTGACCCCGGCGACGCTGGGCTCTTCGTTTCCGGGAGTGATCGGTTGAGCGTTCATTGACACCCTGTGGAGACTGCTTATAGCCACCCGCGCTCCAAAGAGCAGGCATGAGTGGCTGGAAACGACAGCGGCACCCGGACGATGTACCGACCCCCGTCGCCGTGGCGGTGGCCGACTTCTGCCGTCGGGCCAGGGCGCCAGCCTCTCCGGCCCTCGTGCGCGAGGCCCTCTCGGTGCTCAGCGCCGCCGACGACGGCGCCGTTCGCCGAATCACCGACGCCGAGCCGGCAGCGACGCCGCTGGGCCCCTTCGCCCTCGTCGACCTGGTGAAGGGCGCCTCGCCGAAGCAGGCCGCAGAGCGACAGACGAGCGGGTACTACGAGATGGCGCGCGTCTCGCTCGAGGACGAAGCGCCAGCCGAGGCCGAACCGCCGCCGGCCCGCCCCGCGCCAGCGCCGAAGGCCTCGGCGCCACGCCAGGCGGAGTCGAAGAAGCCGCGCCGTGCCCGGGTGACGGTGAGCGACCGCATCGCGCCGAAGAAGCGCGTCGCCGGCAGCGAGCCACCCCGCCCCCGCCCACAGCAGCCGCTCCCCGGCACCGCCTTCCTCCCCAAGCGCAAGCTGCCGCCGCCGCGCGGCCGTTACACCCGCGTCGACTCGTCCCGCAGCACCTACGAGGCGCTGCTCAAGCCAGACGCGAAAGACGCCCTGGTCGCGATCGTCGAGCAGTCGGCCACGCGGTACCACGTCTTCCGTTCCCTCGAGCCGGGGTATGCCGGCCGCGCGGGCCAGCCGCTGTCCGTGGCCGACGTCGAAGGCGCGTTGACACGGCACCAGCTGCTCCCTGCGCTGAAGAAGAAGGAGCGCGATGGCGTGTTGACGGCCGTGGCGACGGGCCGGGGCTCCGAGGTGGCTGCGGCGAAGAACCTCGGCATCCGCCCCGCCGAGGTCGACACCCTCATCGGCGAGCTCTCGCTCAAGCGTGAGGTGAGCGAGATTCGGGAGCGCTTCGTGCGCGAGGCCCTCGACCCGGCCAACCTGCCCTTGCGGTTGCAGCTGCTCGGCCGGGGCAAGTACCTCGCCGACCTGAAGATCGAACGACGTTTCACGGACGCGCTCACGCGAGACGTGACGAAGCTGCTGGACGACTGTGCCGAGGCCGCGAAGACGGTGCCGGAGCTGGTGGCCATGACCGCGAAGAAGCACGCGCTCGTGGAAGACCTGCTCTCGCGCGCCGTCGAGCGCCTCGGGCTCGCCCGGCGTTATGTGAGGTAAGCCATGCCCATCTACGAATACCGCTGCCAGAAGTGTGGGAACGAGCTCGAGGTCATGCAGAAGGTGTCCGACCCGGCGCCGGTGAAGTGCGAGAAGTGCGGCGCCGAGAACAGCCACGAGCGCCTGGTCAGCCGCACCAGCTTCCAGCTCAAGGGCGGCGGCTGGTACTCGGACCTCTACTCGTCGTCCAAGAAGGACTCCGGCGGTGGCGGAGGTTCCTCGGGCGGCTCGTCGTCGGGTGGTTCCTCCTCGGGCGGTTCATCGTCGGGAGGCTCCAGCCCCTCGTCAGGTGGCACCTCGTCGGGCGGCACCAGCGCGGCGAGCGCGGCGTGAGGGCGTCCCTCCTCGCGGCGGTGCTGCTGACGGGGTGCGCCACCTCGCAAGTCTTCGTTCCGCCCGACCAGGCGGCCACGCTGCAGCGAACCTTCGCCGGCGAGGAGCGCTTTCTGCGCATCGCCTTCCACGCCACGCCGTTCTTCGGCGACTCGACCCGCAAGCTGCTCTCGCCCCTCGCCCCCGGCGAGCTGCGGCTGTTGACGAACCCCGACGGCTCCCCCATCAGCCCCGGGCCATCGGAGCGCGTGCTCGCCCCCGGAACGCCGGTGCGCGTGCTCAAGCTCGAGTTCCCCACGGCCTACGTCATGAGTGAGCGCGTGCTGTTCACGCCCCGCTCGCTGGCCTGGGTGTACCTCGACGTCGCCGGCACGCCGCGGCAGAGCCCGCCCTTCGTGCTGGTGCTGCGACCGGGCCTCAAGGACGAGAACGAGGTGAAGACCGAAATCGACCGGTACCTCTCTCGCGAGAGCCCGAAGGCGATTCTCGAGAGCTTCTCGGAGCCCGTGAGGGCCGCGGTGCTCGAAAAGCGGGCGGTCGTCGACATGTCGGCCGACGCGCTCGAGATGGCGTGGGGCTACCCCGAGCGGAAGAAGTTCGAGCTCGACGGTGCGACGAAGGTCGAGACGTGGTTCTACGCCGACGGCAAGAAGCTCGCGGTGCTTCGAGACGGGAAGGTCGCGGAGCTGAAGTGAGCCAGCAGGGCCGCGCGCGCACCCGGCGCCTCGGCGTGGCGCTCGTCTGCCTGGCGGCGGCGTCGAACGCCGGGTGTCGGCAGTCCTTCACCTCCGGTGACCAGCGATTCGTGGCGAACGTCCAGTCGGCCTGGGCGCTGTCTTCCGACGGGCGCGACGGAGAGCTCGCCAGCTCCATCTGCGCCGACGCGGCACGGGCCGCTCACCGGCGGGCGCCGCTGCTGCGGGTCGCGCCAGGACGATTTCAGGACTGTTCGGGAGCCGCCGCGCCCCAGGCGCTGGCAGACGCGCTGACCGCCGCCCGCGTCGTGGTGGCCACCTGCAGCGCGGCCGGCGAAGAGCTGCTCGTACGAGACGACCTCGCCGTCTTCGCGCGCTGGCCCGACGAGGGCCTCGAAGGGTTCGCCTGTGTCGGCAAGTG
>JALOQF010000517.1 GCA_025459425.1 Myxococcaceae bacterium
AACGCCTTGGTGTTCTTTTTGTCGGTGCTCACATTCCCTCCAACGTGATTCCTGCGCCTGCCGGGGCACTCTTCACCCCCTGTGCCATGGACCTGACGCCGCCTCTGCCAACGAGATCAGCCGCTTTCGCGCCTGACTGAAGCCCGGGGTGCGAAGTCCGATTCGCACCTCGACGGCGGCGGCGGTTGCGCTGCATAGCCGCGGTAGCACCTGTGCTGCGTCTGACTCATAGAAGCATGAGTTCAGCTCATGATTTGGCGACGGGTGGAGGCCACCAACCGCTCCGTGCTACCCGCACCCGCCGTGGCGTTCCGGATCAACAACATCCCCCAGTGGTTGGACGAGCCTGAGACGGTGCTGGGCCAGAAGGCGGCGGCGAAGCTGGGCGTGAAGCCGGGCGACCTGTCGCAGGTGCGGGTGGTGCGCACGGTGCTCGACGCGCGCAAGAAGAACCACCCGCGGTACGTGCACACGCTCGAGGTCGAGGTGGCGCCCGGGCGCCTGCCGAAGACGCTGCCGCCCGACGTGAGCGAAGTCGACGCGCCGCCGGCTCCACTGCCGCAGGTGGCGCGCCCGCCCGACAAGCGGCCCCTCATCATCGGCATGGGCCCCGCCGGCCTCTTCGCGGCGCTGGCGCTGGCGGAGCGTGGGGTGAAGAGCGTCATCCTCGAGCGCGGGAAAGAGGTCGTCCAGCGCCGGAAGGACGTCGCGAAGCTCTCGCGCGACGGCACCTTGTTTCCCGAGTCGAACATGAACTTCGGCGAGGGCGGCGCCGGGGCGTACACCGACGGCAAGCTGTCGACGCGCATCAACCACCCGCACGTGCGGCGCGTCATCGAGACGTTCGCGAAGTTCGGCGCGCCGGACCGCATCCTCGTGCAGGGCAAGCCGCACATCGGCTCCGACCTGTTGCCCTTCGCCGTCGAGAAGATGCGGCACGAGCTCATCGCCCTCGGCGTCGAGGTGCGCTTCGAGACGCGCGTCGAGGACGTGCTGGTGAAGGACGGCCAGGTGACGGGCGTGCGGCTGGCCGACGGCAGCGTGCTCGAGAGCGACCGCGTGGTGCTGGCGCCAGGAAACTCGGCGCGCGAGCTCTACGAGCGCTTCGCCACCGACGGCCACGTCTTCGTCGAGTCGAAGCCCTTCGCGCTGGGCTTCCGGGCCGAGCACCCGCAGCTGCTCATCAACGAGATTCAGTACGGCGACAAGGTGGCCGACGACGCGCGCCTCCCTCCGGCCGACTACAAGCTGGCCGAGAACCTGTCGGTCGATGGCGACGTGCGGGGCGTGTACTCGTTCTGCATGTGCCCCGGCGGCATCGTGGTGCCCACGCCCACCGAAGACGGCTACCAGTGCACCAACGGCATGTCGAACTCGCGGCGCAACTCGAAGTACGCGAACGCCGGCATCGTGGTGAGCGTGTCGGTCGAGGACTTCGCGCGCGACGGCTTCGAAGGGCCCCTCGCGGGCCTCGAGTTCCAGCGCAAGTGGGAGAAGGCCGCGTACGAGCTCGGCGGCGGCAAGTTCTTCGCGCCAGCGCAGTCCATTCCCGACTACCTCGCGGGCCGGCTCTCGAAGGCGCCCGGCGGCACCACCTACCGGCCCGGCCTCACCCACGCCGATCTCAACCGGCTGTTCCCGAAGGCGATCACCGAGTCCCTCAAGCAGGCGCTGCGCTCGTTCGACCGCTCGATGCGTGGGTTCATCACCGACGAGGCGTTCCTCATCGGCGTCGAGGCGCGCACGTCGAGCCCGGTGCGGGTGACGCGGAACGAACAGCTCCAGTCGGTCTCGGTGAAGGGCCTGTACCCGGCCGGCGAGGGCTGCGGGTACGCTGGTGGTATCGTCTCGTCGGGCATCGACGGCTTGCGGGTCGCCGAGCAGATCTGTCAGGAGCTGTGAAGACGCCATGAAGTACCGCGTGCGCAACCAGGACGGGGAGCTCGAGTTCGAGAGCTTCGGCCAGCTCGAGCAGGCGTGGCTCATGGGCATGGTCGAGCCGAGCGACGAGGTCCTCCAGGAGGGGCACCAGAAGTGGCGCCGCGCCGACTCGGTCGCCGTGCTGGCCACCGCGAAGCGTCACGGCGACAACGTCTGGGGCGGCTCGTGGTTCCTCTTCGTGCTCATCGGCGTGGCCCTCGGTACCGTGGCGCTGGTGCTGTTCAAGCAGGCGGCCACCGAGAAGAACGACCTCAAGTGGGGCCTCGGTTTCCTCGTGGCCATCGTCGACGTGGTGCTGATGACGCGCGTCACGGTCAACGCGCAGAAGCGCCGCAACCCCCACCACGGACTCAAGCGATGACCAGACGCCTCGTGCTCTCGAGCCTCGTCGCGCTCGCCGCGTGCGGCATGCCTCCACCCCGCATGGAGCCGCCGACCCCACAGCCCAGCGCCGAGCCCCTGCCCGCTTTCGCCCTGCTCGACGTGAACCCGGCCTCGCCGACCTCGGGTCAGCAGGTGGGCCCCACCCGGTACCGCGGCAAGGTGAGCGGCTGGTACTTCACCCACACGAATTGAGGGTACTGCCGGAGCCAGGCTGGCTCCCTTCAGCGCCTGCAGACCGAGCTCGACGCCGAGGCCCCGGGGGCCATCGTGCTGATCAACGTCAACGCGGCCGGGTATGAGAGTGGCAACGCCGACTTCGTCACCGGAAAGACCGGCCCGCTGCTGCAGGACACCACCGCGGTGAATGCCTGGAGCCTCTGGCAGGTGACGTACCGCGACGTCATCGTCGTCGACGCCGAGGGGAAGCGCCGCGCGGTCTACAACCTCACCCAGAACGATCTCTCGGTGCCCGCGAACCTCGCCGCGCTCAAGGCCCTGCTCCTCGGCGCCCGCTGACGCCGCCCGCGAGGGGGATGAACGAGCGGGAGATGTCACACGCAGCGGGTGCGACTCGCTGGACCGGCGCGGGCGCACGATGAAGGGTCCCTGCGACCGGGCTCGAGCACGCCGATGCGGCCGGCTCCGCGAGCACACGCGGCCATGCGTGCTCGGGACCGAAGGTCCAGACGCCCGAGGGCTGCGGCGGACAAGCGCGCGCCGGCGAGGCCGTCGGCTCCACGGGCGCGCGGCCATGCGTGCTCGGAACCCACTTCCCCCGACGCCCGAGCGCTGCGCGCCGGCGAGGCCGTCGGCTCCACGGGCGCGCGGCCATGCGTGCTCGGAACCCACTTCCCCCCGACGCCCGAGCGCTGCGCGCCGGCGAGGCCGTCGGCTCCACGGGCGCGCGGCCATGCGTGCTCGGAACCCAGGCCCCCGACTCACGAGCGCTGCGGCGGGCAAGCGCGCGCCGGCGAGGCCGTCGGCCCACGAGCGCGCGGCCATGCGTGCTCGGAACCCAAGCCCCCGACTCACGAGCGCTGCGGCGGGCAAGCGCACGCCGGCGAGGCCGTCGGCCCACGAGCGCTGTCGTGTGTGCTCGGAACCCACGGTCCACTTCGTGGACGCGCGTCCAGACGCCCGAGGGCAGCGGCAGGCGCGCGGCCATGCGTGCTCGGCCCCCAGGCCCCCGACTCACGAGCGCTGCGGCGGGGAAACCTCCTGCGCGAGGCGGAGCGGCCACCACCTCCGCGAAAGAACGCGCCCGCCAGCTCGAGGCCCGACAGACGTCGAGTGCGACCGTGACACCGTGGCTGACGCCAGCGGGCGAGCGCTTGGGTTACGCGCGCGGGTGTGCTCAACGTGCCGGGCGCCGTGCTGTCCTCTCTCGTCACCATGGTCCTCCTGACCCAGGCCGCCAACCCCTGGCTCGAGCGCGCCCGGGCGCTGGCGACCGAGCTCAAGTTCGGCGAGGCCATCACGCAGCTGAACGTCGCGCGTCAGGTGCCCAACCTCGATGGAGCCCAGCGCGCCCAGGTGCTCGAGCTCCTCGCCCGCTGCCACGTCGCCGAGGGCAACCGGGGCGAAGCCGAGACCGCCTTCACCGAGCTCCTCTCACAGGAGCCGGACTTCGAGCTCGACCGCGAGTCGACGTCTCCGAAGATCGTCGCGGTCTTCGACGACGTGAAGGCGCGCCTGTACCCCGGAGACTCGGTGTCCCTCGTCGAGGTGGCGGCCCCGCCCGGCCGGGTGCGCGCCCAGGTCGTCGACCCGTACCGGAAGGTGACCCGCGCCGTGCTCTTCGAGCGGCGGGGCGAGGGGGCCTG
>JALOQF010000169.1 GCA_025459425.1 Myxococcaceae bacterium
GGGAGCGGCTCCGACGTCGCCACGAAGCCCGGCGTCGCAGGCAAGCCGACCGAGCCCCCACCCACGTCACCGCCACCGACAGCCGGGCCGTCAGCTCCCTCGGCGCCACCAGTCGCCGCGCGGGAGCCGTCCAGTCCTCCGAAGGTCGAGCCAGCCGTTCCATCGGGTGCTGCGCGCGAGCCGTCGAGTCCACCCGAGGCGCAGACACCTCCTCCCGGAGGAGTCGTCGCTGCGCGTGAGCCGTCCAGTCCATCAGGCGTCTTGCCGGCGGATCCCAAAGGCACGTCGCCCGTCGCCGCGCGTGAGCCGTCGAGTCCACCGAAGGTTCAAGCGGCCGTTGAGCCCGCGCCGAGAGTTCCTTCCGCGTCGACCGCCATGCCCCAGCCACCGCCTCGGCCTTCGGCGAGCCCCCTGGTGACGAAGCTCCAGGCACGCGCGAAGAAGGTCGAAGCCAACCTCGCGCGGCTCCAGGCGAGCGGCGAAGACGTGTCGATGAACAAGAAGATCGTCGCGAAGGTGAAGGAACAGCTCGCGATGCCTGGCCTGTCTCGTGACGATCTCGAGTCCCTCGAGGTTGCCTTGTCCCGTCTCGAAGAGGAGACCACCCCGTGAAGGAGCCCCGATGATCGCCCTTGCGCTCGCAGCCCTCGTCTCGACGTCGTCCGCCGCGGCGCCGCAGGCCTGGGTCGTCTTGAGCCGGAAGTCCGGCGTGGCCACCGTGAAGGCGATGGAGCTCGTCGGCGACGTGCAGACGCAGCTCGTCGGCGTGCCAACGACGGGGCTCCCCGAGGATCTCTCGAGCTGCAAGGGCAAGAAGGTCTGCATCATCGACGCGGCCCGGAAGAAGAACGTGCCGGTGGTGGTGGCCATCGAGGTCGGCGCGGTGCTGAAGGACGGCACGCTGCGGGTCGAGGCCCTCTCGGTCGAGGAGGACGGCCGGCAGCTCGCGGTCGCCGAGGCCGACGGCCCCATCGATGGGCTCGTCGCGAAGGCAGGCCCGACGCTCAAGGGAACGTTCTCGGAGGCGATGCGCAAGGCGCTCGGGTTGACGCCACCGCCGGCGCCGAAGGTCGAGCCGCCGCCGCCTGCGCCGCTCGTGGTAGCGCCGCCGCCTCCGCCCGAGGTGAAGCCCGAGGCCCCGGCCGCCGCCTCGAGCGACGTCACCCAGTCGACCAGCAGTCCGGGGTTCTTCACGGGCAGCCGCATCGTCGGGCTGGCTGCCGCCGGGGTCGGCGTGGCGCTGGTGGTGGTCGGCGGTGTCTTCGGTGCGCAGGCCGCGTCGGGCTCGGCGCGCGTGAAGGAGCTGTGCCCGGTCCTGGAAGGCTGCGTCCGACCCGAGGCGTACACCGCCTGGAGCGAGGCCAAGCGCTCCGAGTCTACCTCGCTGGTGATGACGATCGCGGGCGCGGTGATGGCGGCAGGTGGAGCCGTCATCTTCTTCTTGAACCCCGGAGGAGAAGCGCCCGCGGCCTCGGCGCTCGTGGTGCCGCTGCCGGGCGGCGCAGCTGGCTCCGTGTCGCTGCGCTTCTGAAGTTCGGGGGCCGGCCGGGAGGCGCCGACGCTCGCCGTGGTGCAGGGCGGCGGCGCTGATTCGGTCGCTGCTCTAGACCCCCGGCGCCCGCCGAGTCGATCCTGGCGACAGGTCCGCTCCGCCCTCAGCGCTTTCGGCCCAGCCGGGCCCGAATCCGGCTCAGGGCGACGGGTGTGATGCCGATGTACGAGGCGATCTGGTGTTGTGGAATGTGCTGCATCAGCTCGGCGAAGCGGCCGCGAATCTGCTGGTAGCGCTCTTCGGCCGACAGCTGGAGGAACTCGTACTCCCGCTGCTCCTTGGCGACGAACTGCAGCTCGCCGAACCGGCGCAGCAGGAGAGACAGCTCGAGTGACGTCTGGGCCGCGGCGTCGACGTCGGCGTAGCGGAAGACGAAGAGCTCGACGGGCGTGAGCGCCTCGATGAAGGTGCGCGAGGGGCGCCCTTGAATCAGCTCGGCATAGGGCCCCGACAGCTCCAGCGGCCCACGAAAGGCCTTCACGGATTCCCGGCCGCGCGCGTCGGTGTAGTAGTGCCGGAGCAGGCCCGACAGCACGATGGCGAAGCGGGTGGCCGGCTCCTGCGGCCGAGAGAAGAAGCCGCCCTTGTCGAGTGAACTCCGGGCTCCCAGCGCGCGCACGGCGGCCCACGTTTTCGGAGACAGGGGCGCGATGGCCGACAGGCGCTCCCGAATGTCGGCCTCTTCGATGGCGGTGAGGGCTCGCACGGGCGCCTTCAGTTCTTAACCCGGGTTAACGAAGGGCAGGGCGGAGCCCCGTACAACGGCGTGCATGCCCATCAACGTCTACGCCATCGCCACGCCCTTCGTGCTCGGCCTCGTCGTGCTCGAGGTGCTCTTCTGCCTGAAGAAGGACAACGGCTACTACGAGTTCCAGGACTCGGTGGCGTCGCTCGGCACGGCGATCATCAACCAGTGCGTCAACGTGCTGGTGGCCGTCCTCTGGTACCCGGTGCTGGGGTGGCTGTCGGCGCACGGGCTCTTCGAGGTGAAGCCTTCGTGGTGGACCGGCCTGCTCCTCTTCCTCGGCGTCGACTTCCTCTTCTACTGGTTTCACCGCTTCGGGCACCGCACCAACGTCGGGTGGGCCGCGCACATGCCGCACCACTCGACCGAGGAGCTCAACTACGCCGTCGCCCTGCGCGCTTCGGTGACGCAGCGCTTCTTCTCGTTCTTCTTCTACTGGCCACTCGCGGCGCTCGGCTTCGACGCCGAGTGGGTGATCGGCATGGTGGCGTTCCACCTCGTGCTGCAGCTCATTCCCCACACGCGGGTGGTGCCGAAGCTGCCGAGTTGGATCGAGTCGTGGATGAACACGCCGAGCCACCACCGGGTGCACCACGCGCGCAACGAGCGGTACCTCGACAAGAACTACGGCGGCTTCCTCATCGTCTGGGACAAGCTGTTCGGCACCTTCGAGCCCGAGACCGAGGCGTGCAGCTACGGCGTCACCAGCCCGCCCAACACCTGGGATCCGACGTTCATCAACTTCCAGGTGTGGCGAGAAGTCGTGAAGGACGCGTGGGACGCGCCGCGCTGGTTCGACAAGCTGCGCATCTGGTTCATGCCCACGGGCTGGCGGCCGGACGGCGTGCCGGAGCGGAAGAAGGGCGCCTGGCGTGACGCGGGCGGGCGTGAGGTGAAGTTCCAGTCGACGATGTTGCCGCGCACGAAGGGCTACCTGGTGACGCAGGTGGTGCTGGGCTTTCCGCTGATGTTGCTGGTGATCCACGGGCGTTCGCCGCTGTCGTGGTGGCAGAAGGTGCTGGTGTCGCTGCTCATCTGGGCGACCGCGACGGCGTGGAGCGCCATTCTCGAGTCCAGGCGCTGGGCGATTCGCCTCGAGGTGGGGCGGCTCTTCGGCATCGCCACCATGCTGGCGGGGCTGGGGCTGGCTGGAACGCTCCCGCTCGTTCCGGCGCTCGGGGCCTCGGCGGTGGCGCTGGGCTCGTTCGCGTGGTTCTTCGTGCTCACCTGGAAGGGGCGCAGCACGGCCTCGTGGAGCGTGGCCTGATGGCGCGAGTGCGGGGCTCTGGCCCGCGAGCCCCTTCAACGCCCTGATATCAGTCAGGTTCTTCGACTCGCCAGAAAGTGAAAGCAGGTGCTTGACACGGTGATGTGTGCGCGGGTATACGCGCCACCCCTTCGTTGCACGGCTCTGTGACAGCCCCTCGGTTTCTCCCTGGGACGGCCCCATCCGTCGACGTCGGACAGGTAGTTGTGAAGTGAAGCCGCGAAACGGGGTTGACCGAGAATGGCAACACAGAAGATTCGCATTCGACTGAAGGCGTACGACTCGAAGCTCCTGGACCAGAGCGCCACGGAGATCGTCGAGACGGCTCGTCGGACCGGCGCACGCGTGTCGGGTCCGATTCCGCTGCCCACGCGCATCAACCGGTTCACGGTGCTGCGCTCGCCGCACGTGGACAAGAAGAGCCGTGAACAATTCGAGATCCGCACCCACAAGCGGCTCCTCGACATCCTCGAGCCGACGCAGCAGACGCTCGACGCCCTCATGAAGCTCGACCTGTCGGCTGGTGTCGACGTCGAGATCAAGAGCTGAGGAACGCCATGGCCAAGTTCGACGTCGTCGATGTGTCGATGAAGAAGGTCGCGGAGATTGAACTCTCCGACGAGATCTTCGCTGCCAAGCCCAACAGCCACCTGCTGTACGAGGGGGCGAAGATGCAGCAGATCAACCGCCGCCGCGGCACGCTGGGCGTGAAGAACAGCTCGCTCGTGTCGGGTGGTGGCAAGAAGCCCTGGAAGCAGAAGGGCACCGGCCGCGCGCGCCAGGGTTCGACCCGCGCCTCGCACTGGGTCGGCGGTGGCAAGGCCATGGGCCCGAAGGCCCGTGACTACACCTACCGGCCGCCCCGCACGGTTCGCCGTGGCGCCGTGGCTTCGGCCATCAGCCTGCGCGCTGGCGAGAAGAACCTGGTGATCATCGACCAGTTCCCGTCTGACGGGAAGTCGAAGGCCGCCTCGACCACGCTCACCAAGGGCCTCAAGCTCAAGGACGCGCTGGTCGTCGACGCGAAGACCAACGAGAAGCTCCACCGGGCCGTTCGCAACCTGGCCACCTTCGACGTGCTGCCCCCCGAGGGCGTGAACGTCGAGTCGGTGCTGCGTCGCAAGACGCTGGTGCTGACCGTCGCGGCCGCGAAGGCCCTCGACGAGGCGCTCACCCGCGCCCGCGGTCCGAAGGCGGAGGCGTAAGTCATGAACACCGTCGACGTCATCAAGGGCCCGATCATCACCGAGAAGCTCGACCTCGCGCGCGAGAAGCACCGGCAGTACTCGTTCGTGGTCGACAAGAAGGCCACCAAGCACGACATCGCGCGTGCGGTGAGCCAGCAGTTCAAGGTCACCGTCACCGACGTCCGCACGCTGATCATGCGCGGCAAGATCAAGCGCGTGGGCATGTCGATGGGCAAGCGCTCGAACTTCAAGAAGGCCTTCGTCACCCTGAAGGAAGGCGACAAGATCGAGCTCTTCGAGGGAGGCGCCGTCTAATGGGTATCAAGAAATTCAAGCCGACGTCGGCCGCGCGCCGACTGACGACGGTGTCGGACTTCGCGGAGATCACCCGCGACCGGCCCGAGAAGAGCCTGACGCAGTCGATGAAGCGCTCGGGTGGCCGCAACGGTGATGGGCACATCACCCGCCGGCACCAGGGTGGTGGCCACAAGCGCCGCTACCGCGTCATCGACTTCAAGCGCCGCGACAAGGACGGCGTGCCGGCCAAGGTCTTCTCGATCGAGTACGACCCGAACCGCACGGCGAACATCGCGCTGCTCCACTACGCGGACGGCGAGAAGCGCTACATCCTCGCGCCGTCGGGGCTCAACGTGGGCGACACCCTGTACGCGGGCGCCAACGTCGACATCCGCCCGGGCAACAGCCTGCCGCTGCAGAACATCCCCGTGGGCACGGTGATCCACAACGTCGAGCTCAAGCCGGGCCGCGGCGCGCAGATCATCCGCTCGGCGGGCTCGTCGGGCCAGCTCATGGCGAAGGAAGGCGACTACGCGCAGGTGCGCCTGCCGTCTGGTGCCGTGCGCAAGGTGCTCATCAACTGCCGCGCGGTCATCGGCATGGTGGGCAACATCGACCACGAGCTCATTCGGGTCGGCAAGGCCGGCAAGTCGCGCTGGCTCGGCATTCGCCCGACGGTGCGTGGCCTCGCGATGAACCCGGTCGACCACCCGCACGGCGGTGGCGAAGGCAAGTCCGGTCAGGGCAACCCGCACCCGGTCTCGCCCTGGGGCAAGAAGACGAAGGGCCTCACCACGCGTGTCATCAAGCGCACTGACAAGTTCATCGTGGCCGGTCGCCGTCAGGGCGTCCGCAGCACGTAAGGAAAGAGAACTGACCCATGGCTCGTTCAACCTGGAAGGGTCCCTTCATCGACATCAGCCTTCAGAAGAAGGTCGACGCGATGAACAAGGGCAACAAGAAGTCGGTCATCAAGACCTGGTCGCGTCGCTCGACGATCGTCCCCGACATGGTCGGGCACACGTTCGCCGTGCACAACGGGCGCAAGTTCATTCCCGTGTACGTGACCGAGAACATGGTCGGTCACAAGCTGGGCGAGTTCGCCCCCACGCGCACCTTCTCGGGCCACTCCGCCGAGAAGAAGGTCGCCCCCGCGCCGGGCAAGAAGGGCTAATCACCATGGAAGCGACTGCACATCTGCACTTCTTCCGCATGGCCCCCCGAAAGATCTCGGTGGTGGCTGCGCTGGTTCGCGGCATGCCGGTCGATGCGGCGATCAACACGCTCACGTGGACCAAGCGCGCGGCTGCGCTGCCGGTCAAGAAGCTCATCGAGAGCGCCATCGCGAACGCGACCGACAAGTCGAAGGGCGCGGTCGACATCGACAAGCTGTACGTGAAGTCGATTCACGTCGACCAGGGCCCCACGCAGCGGCGCTTCCTGCCGCGCGCCATGGGCCGTGCGACGCCCGTTCAGAAGAAGTCGAGCCACGTCCACGTCGTGCTGAGCGACGAGGCCGTCAAGAAGTCCAAGGCGAAGAAGTAACCGGGAACCAGGAGAGACACGCGTGGGACAGAAAGTTCATCCAGTTGGCTTCCGGCTTGGCGTCATTCGCACCTGGGACTCGAAGTGGTTCGAGGAGCGGAACTACGCCCAGTGGCTGCACGAGGACATCAAGATCCGCGCGCACGTGAAGAAGTCGCTCAACCACGCGGGCGTCTCGAAGGTCGAGATCGAGCGCGCGGCGAACAAGGTGAAGGTGAACGTGCACACCGCGCGTCCCGGCATCGTGATCGGCAAGCGTGGCGCTGGCATCGAGACGGTTAAGAAGGAGCTCCAGCGCTTCACCAAGAACGAGGTGTTCCTCAACATCGTCGAGGTTCGCAAGGCCGAGATCGACGCGCAGCTGGTGGCCGAGAACATCACCACCCAGCTCGAGCGGCGCATCGCGTTCCGCCGCGCCATGAAGAAGGCCATTCAGACGGCGATGAAGTTCGGCGCCAAGGGCATTCGGGTGGCCTGCTCGGGCCGCCTGGGTGGCGCTGAAATGGCTCGCTACGAGTGGTACCGCGAGGGCCGGGTGCCGTTGCACACGCTCCGCGCCGACATCGACTACGGCTACGCCATCGGCCGCACCACCTACGGCACCATCGGGTGCAAGGTGTGGGTGTGCCGCGGCGAAGTGCTGCCCACCAAGGGCGGGCCGCGCGGCGAGAACGCCAACGCGAACCGCTAAGGAACCCACGAGGACGTCATGCTTCAGCCTGCACGCACCAAGCACCGCAAGATGCACAAGGGCCGTACCCCGGGCCGCGCCTACCGTGGCTCGACGCTCGCCTTCGGCGAGTTCGGCCTGATGACGCTCCAGCCGGGGTGGATCACCTCGCGCCAGATCGAGGCCGCGCGTATCGCGATGAGCCGCAAGATCAAGCGCGGCGGGAAGATCTGGATCCGCATCTTCCCCGACAAGCCCATCACCAAGAAGCCCGCCGAGACGCGCATGGGTACCGGCAAGGGCGGCGTCGAGTACTACGTCGCCGTCGTGAAGCCGGGCCGTATCCTCTACGAGATGGACGGCATGGACAAGCAGCTGGCGACCGAGGCGTTCAACCTCGCCGCCGCGAAGCTCCCGGTCATGACGCGCGTCGTGCACCGCAGCGAGCAGAGCCTGTAAAGGACGAACGACCATGGCGACCGCGACGAAGGAACTCCACGATCTCTCGCTCGACGACCTCAAGCGTCGGGCCGACGAGCTGAAGGCCACCCTGTTCCAGGACCAGCTCAAGCTGCGCACGGGGGCGCTCGACAACCCCGCTGAGCGCACCGGCCACAAGCGCGACCTCGCGCGCGTGCTCACCGTCATCACCCAGAAGCAGAAGGCCGCTTCCGCGAAGAAGTAAGGAAAGACCGACCCATGGCTGAGACCACCACCACGCAGGCGGCTGACGCGACCCGCGGTCGCCCCAAGACGCGCATCGGCGTCGTCACCTCGAACAAGATGCAGAAGACCGTGGTCGTCACGGTTCGCCGGCGCGCGGCCCACGCCCAGTACGGCAAGATTCAGACGCTGCGCGTGAAGTACAAGGCGCACGCCGAAGACCACGACTACCCGAAGAAGATCACGGTGAACGAGGGCGACAAGGTCCTCATCGCTGAGACCCGCCCGTTCTCGAAGGACAAGCGGTGGCGCGTGGTGAAGGTGCTCGAGAAGGCCGTCCAGGCCTGAGCTGTTCGCGCTGACCGGAAAAGGAGATTCCCATGCTGCAGATGACCAGTCAGTTCGAGGTGGCCGACAACTCGGGCGCCAAGAGCGTGTTCCTCATCAACATCGCTGGTGGTTCGAAGCGCTTCTACGGCTCGATCGGCGACGTGGTGACGGTGTCGATCCGCGAGGCGCTCCCCGGCGCCAAGGTGAAGAAGGGCGACGTGGCCAAGGCGGTCATCGTGCGTACGGCGAAGGAGATTCGCCGGCCCGACGGCTCGTACATCAAGTTCGACGTGAACTCGGCCGTCCTGATCAACAAGGACCTTGAGCCGATCGGGACCCGCATCTTCGGGCCCGTCGCACGTGAGCTGCGCGCCAAGAAGTTCATGAAGATCATCTCGCTCGCGCCTGAGGTGCTGTGATGCAGAAGCTGAAAGTCGGAGACACGGTGCAGGTGATGTCGGGCGCGGAGCGCTCGGCCTCGACGAACCGCGGCAAGATCATCGAGATCGACCGCGAAGCGTCGCGCGTGCGCGTCGAGGGCCTGCGGGTCGTCAAGCGTCACGTGAAGAAGGGCCGCGATCGCGCGAACCCCGACGGTGGCATCATCGACATGCCGGGCAGCATCGCCCTGTCGAACGTCGCGCTGGTGTGCCCGAAGTGCGACAAGGCCACCCGCATCGGGACCCGCGAAGTCGACGGCAAGAAGAAGCGCTTCTGCAAGAAGTGCGACGCGGTCATCGAGTGAGTCGTTGACGGGGCGACCCGTCGTTCAACCCCCGGCCTCCGGAGCGTGGTGAGAGACCACGGACCTGGAGAACCCGCCGGCCCCTGGAAGGAAGACGTGCCATGGCTGAAGAAGAAAAGAAGGTCGAAGCGCCGAAGAAGGACAAGGTCGACAAGAAGCGCAAGAAGGAAGAGGTCAAGAAGGCTGGCTTCGCGGCGAACATCGAGGAAGGCCTCCAGGTTCAGCCCGCGCGCCTGAAGCTCCGCTACCGCAAGGAAGTGGTGCCCCAGCTGATGAAGGACCTCAACCTCAAGAACCCCATGGAGGTTCCGAAGATCCACAAGGTCGTCGTGAACATGGGCCTGGGTGAGGCGCTCGCGAACAACAAGATCCTCGAGTCGGCCGTCGACCAGCTCGGCGCCATCACGGGCCAGAAGCCCGTCGTGACGCGCTCCCGCAAGGCCATCGCGAACTTCAAGCTCCGCGAGGGCCAGGCGATCGGCGCGATGGTGACGCTGCGTGGCGACCGCATGTACGAGTTCCTCGACCGCCTCATCAACGTGGCGCTCCCCCGCGTGCGCGACTTCAAGGGTATCTCGCCGAAGGCGTTCGACGGACGCGGCAACTACACGCTGGGCCTCCGCGAGCAGATCATCTTCCCTGAGATCAACTACGACCAGATCGAGAAGGTGAAGGGCCTCAACGTCAGCATCGTGACCTCGGCCGGAAACGACGAGCGCGCGCTGGCGCTGCTCAAGGCCATTGGCGTTCCGTTCAAGGCCTGATAGGGGCTACACCGCTCGACGGCCTGTCCGTGGAGCTGCAGGACCACCCGGCGCCTCATCGCGCGGGTGGAACGACCTCGAGTGAACCCCCGGGAATTGGCCCGGTAGGCATTCGAGGTTCCCTGGCCAGGGGACATCTGGCCACGCAGGAAGACGTGACACATGGCCGTCAACGATCCCGTGGGTGACCTCCTCACCCGGATCCGCAACGCGACGATGGCGCGGCACGACAAGCTGACGCTGCCGTCCTCGAAGCTCAAGGTCGAAGTCGTGCGGTGCCTGAAGGACGAAGGCTTCGTCGCCGACTTCGTGGTCCACGAGCGCAAGCCGCAGAACGAGCTGACGGTGATGCTCAAGTACGGCCCCAACCGCGAGTCGGTCATCTCGGGCATTCGCCGGGTGTCGAAGCCGGGTCTGCGCCGCTACGTCAGCGTCGACAAGCTCCCCCGCGTGCGCGGTGGCACGGGCATCTCGATTCTCTCGACGTCGAAGGGCGTGCTGAGCGACGGCGAGGCCCGCAAGCAGAACGTCGGCGGCGAGCTCATCTGCACGGTGTACTGAGGAAAACGACCATGAGCCGCATTGGAAAGCTGTCGATCAAGGTCGAAGACAAGGTGAAGGTCGCCATCGCGAACGGCAAGGCGAACCTCGAGGGGCCGAAGGGCAAGCTCTCGGTCACCCTGCACCCGGACGTCAAGGTCGAGGTGAAGGACGGGCAGGTCAACGTGACGCGCCCGTCGGACTCGCGCAAGCACCGCGCCCTCCACGGCCTCACCCGCGCCATCCTCGCGAACGCGATGAAGGGCGTCGCCACGGGCTGGGAGCGGGCGCTCGCGATTCGAGGTGTCGGTTACAAGGCCGAGGTCAAGGGCAAACAGCTGCACCTGGCGCTGGGCTATTCGCACCCGGTGGTGTTCGATCTTCCCGAGGGTGTCACGGCCGAGGTGGCGAAGACGCCTCGCACGGAAGAGCAGCTGCCCACCATCGACGTCACCCTGCGCTCGGCCGACCGCCAGCTGCTCGGTGAGACGGCGGTGCGCATTCGCAACCTCCGCCCCCCGGAGCCGTACAAGGGCAAGGGCATCAAGCTCCACGACGAGACGGTGCGTCGCAAGGAAGGCAAGACGGGCACGGCGTAATGCCACCCATCATCCGCTGGCGGAATGCCTGATCGCCGGCGGAAGGAAAGGAACCAACCATGAGCAAGAACACGCCGCGTCTCAACCGCAAGGAGCGCATCCGCAAGAAGGTGAATGGCACCTCCGAGCGTCCGCGCCTGTCGGTCTACAAGTCCCTCAAGCACATCATCGCCCAAGTGATCGACGACAGCTCCGGCCGCACGCTGGCCGAGGCTTCGTCGCTCTCGAAGGAGCTCAAGGGCAAGCTCAGCGACGACGACAAGAAGGCCGCCGCGAAGAAGGTCGGCGCCCTCATCGCCGAGCGCTGCAAGGCCGCGAAGATCGACAAGGTGGTCTTCGACCGCAACGGCTTCCCCTACCACGGCCGCATCGCGGCGCTGGCTGACGGCGCGCGCGAAGCGGGTCTCCAGTTCTAAGGGCCATCGACATGAGCACGACTCCAATCAACCCGAACGACCTCGACCTCAACGACCGGGTGGTGAGCATCAACCGCGTCGCCAAGGTGGTGAAGGGCGGCCGGCGGTTCAGCTTCGCGGCCCTCGTGGTGGTCGGCGATGGCAACGGCCACGTCGGCATCGGCCTGGGCAAGGCGAACGAAGTGCCCGAGGCCATTCGCAAGGGCGGCGAGAACGCGAAGAAGAACCTCTTCCGCGTGCCGCTGATGGGCAGCACGATTCCGCACGAGGCGCTGGGGCACTTCGGCGCGGGCCGGGTGTTCCTGCGGCCGGCGAGCGAAGGCACGGGCGTCATCGCCGGTGGCGCGGTGCGCGCGGTCCTCGAGGCGGCGGGCATCAAGAACATCCTCACCAAGAGCCAGGGCAGCCGGAACCCCCACAACGTGCTCAAGGCCGTCGTCGATGGCCTCAAGCAGCTCAAGTCTCCCGAGCAGGTCTCCCGCCTGCGCGGCAAGGAGATTCACTTCGGGAAGAAGGCGCAGGCCTGACATGGGCATCAAGGTCAAGCTGGTGAAGAGCCACTCGGGCGCGTCGGAGCGGCAGGTCGCGACGATTCTCGGCCTGGGGCTCAAGAAGTTCGGCTCCGAGAAGCTGCTGAAGGACACCCCGGCCATCCGGGGCATGATCGCGAAGGTGCGTCACCTGGTGTCGCACGAGATCGTGAAGGACGAGCCCAAGGCGCGCGCGCGGCTCAAGCCCCGCGCCGTCCGTGTGCGAGACGCCGCCCGCGCGAAGACCGCGAAGGCCGAGTGAGGACACCATGACGACGCTGCACACTCTGAAGAAGCCCCACCGCTCGACCCACCGCAAGAAGCGCGTGGGCCGCGGGCAGGGGTCGGGCCTCGGCAAGACCGCAGGCCGTGGTGGCAAGGGCCAGAAGGCCCGTACCGGCAACATGCGGTTCGAAGGCTTCGAGGGCGGTCAGAGCCCGCTTCAGCGCCGGCTGCCGAAGTTCGGCTTCACGCCGCCGAACCGGCTCACCTGGGCCATCGTGAACGTCGGCGACCTCGAGCGGTTCGGCGCTGGCACGACGGTCGACGAGAAGGCGCTCGCGAAGGCGGGCCTCATCAAGGGCCGCTTCGATGGCATCAAGGTGCTGGGCGAGGGTCAGCTGACCAAGAAGCTCACCGTGAAGGCGCACAAGTTCTCGGGCACCGCGAAGGAGGCGATCACGAAGTCCGGTGGCGCCGCCGAAGAGCTGCCCCTGATGGTGCACAAGCCCGAGTCGGCTGCGAAGGCGCACGCCGGCAAGGGCGTGAAGGCCTGATGCCGACCTGCTCGTTCAGGTCTTGAACCCCGCCCCACGGACCGCTTAAGGGCCCGCGGGGCGTTGGATTTTTGAAGTACACGCCGTTCGATGTCGGACCGAGGGACTGCACCGTGGCCTTGAACGCCATCTCCAACATCTTCCGGGTCGCCGAGCTGCGTAGCCGGCTCGCGTACACCATCGCGCTCCTGGCGGTGTACCGCCTGGGCATCTTCATCAACACCCCGGGCGTCGACCGGGTGGTGATGAACGCCTTCATGGACAAGCAGCGCAAAGAGGGAGGCCTGCTCAACCTCTTCAACCTCTTCTCGGGCGGCGCGCTCGACCAGATGTCGATCTTCGGCCTCGGCATCATGCCGTACGTGTCGGCGAGCATCATCATGCAGCTGCTCGCGGTGGTCGTGCCATCGCTGGAGCGCCTGCAGAAGGAAGGCGCGGCAGGCCGGCAGAAGATCAACCAGTACACGCGCTACGGCACGATCGTGCTGTCGATCGTCCAGGGCGTGTCGATCTCGCGCTTCATTTATTCGCTCGGCCGCAGCGGCGGTCAGAACAACCAGGCCTTCGACCAGGTCGTGGTGCCCGACAGCGTCGACCAGGTCTGGTTCACGTTCATGACGGTGGTGACCCTGACGGCCGGCACGGCGTTCATCATGTGGCTCGGTGAGCGCATCACCGAGAACGGCATCGGCAACGGCATCTCGCTCATCATCTTCGGCGGCATCGTCGCCGGCATTCCGCCAGCGGCGCAGCGCCTGTGGCAGCAGATGGACACCGACAAGTTCGGTCAAGAGGCCCTCAACCCCGCGGCGGTGTTGGCGCTGCTGGCGGTGATGGTGGCCATCATCGCGGCAGTGGTGTTCATCGAGCGCGGCATGCGGCGCATTCCGGTGCAGTACGCCAAGCGCATGCAGGGCCGGCAGATGTTCGCGGGCCAGGCGACGTACTTCCCCCTCAAGGTGAACGCGTCGGGGGTGATTCCGCCCATCTTCGCCGGCGCGCTGCTCTCGTTCCCCGCCACGCTCTCTCAGTGGGTGCCGGCGCTGGCCGGCGTGCAGCGGTCGCTGCAGAACAACCAGTGGGTCTACAACGGCCTGTTCGTGCTGCTGATCGTCTTCTTCGCGTACTTCTACACGTCGCTCACCTTCCGGGCCGACGACGTCGCCGACAACATCAAGAAGCAGGGTGGCTACATTCCGGGCATCCGGCCGGGGCGGCAGACCGCCGAGTTCATCGAGCGGGTGCTCAACCGGCTCACCTTCGGTGGCGCCATCTACCTGTCGTTCATCTGCGTGATCCCCACGGTCTTCGCCAATGAGCTCAAGGTGCCGTTCGCGTTCGGTGGCACGGGGTTGTTGATCGTCGTGGGCGTCGCGCTCGACACGGTGCAGCAGATCGAGCAGCACCTCATCAGCCGGAACTACGAAGGCTTCGCCGGGCCGCGTGGCCCTCGCATTCGCGGCCGTGTGCGCGTCGGCGACGCGGCCTGACACCTGGGGGGCTCACCATGCATCTCGTCTTTTTCGGACCGCCCGGAGCAGGGAAGGGCACGCAGGCCCAGCGGATCGTCGCGGAGCAGGGCATTCCGCAGATCTCGACCGGGGACATCTTGCGGGCTGCCGTTGCGAACGGCACCGAGTTGGGGAAGCAGGCTGGCCCGCTCATGGCCGCTGGCAAGCTGGTGCCCGACGAGCTCGTCATCGGAATCGTGGCTGAGCGCCTGAAGGAGAAGGACTGCCAGAAGGGTTTTCTGCTCGACGGCTTTCCTCGAACGATTCCACAGGCGCAGTCGCTCGAGGTCGTCCTGCAGAAGATGGGGAAGGCGATCGAGCATGTCGTCTCGCTCGAGGTGCCCGACGAGGTCATTCAGGAGCGCATGAAGGGCCGGGGCCGGGCTGACGACTCGCCCGAGACGGTCCAGAAGCGCCTCGACGAGTTCCGCAAGCTGACTGCGCCGCTCAAGGCGTACTACCAGGAGCGCGGTCTGCTCCGGTCGATCAACGGGGTTGGTTCGCTCGACGACATCGGGACGGCCATCAAGAAGGCCATCGGCCGCTAGGCGCTGGTCGGCCCCCTTGCAAGGGGTGAGGGAAGGTGGTAGGGGCCGCCGCTCCCGCGGTCGTTGGGTGCGGTTTTTCTCGTGAAGAGAGGTTGTGTCGTTTGGCGAAGGAAGACTCGATCGAAGTCGAAGGAACCGTGAAGGAGCCGCTCCCGAACGCGATGCGCATGCACTTCATCCGCATTCTTCCGGGCGACAAGGTGAAGGTCGAGTTGTCGCCGTACGATCTCACGCGGGGCCGCATCACCTACCGCGCCAAGTAGCGCTTTGGCGGTTCGCGCGTCGGCGAGCCGCAAAACGAAGGTTCAACGCAGGCAGCTTTTCGAAGAGGGTGTCATGAAGGTTCGTCCGTCCGTGAAGAAGATTTGCGACAAGTGCAAAGTGGTTCGTCGCGCCGGCGTCGTCCGCATCATCTGCCCGGCCAACCCCCGTCACAAGCAGCGCCAGGGCTGAAGCTGCTGGCTTCCGTTTTTCAGCCGATCACCTCCTGAAGGAACTCGAAACTCATGGCTCGTATCGCAGGCGTTGACCTCCCGGTTCAGAAGCGCGTCGTCATCTCGCTTCAGTACATCTACGGCATCGGCAAGAAGTCGGCGGCCGACATCGTGACGAAGGCTGGCATCGACATGGCCACCCGACCTGCGTCGCGAGATCACGATGAACATCAAGCGCCTGATGGACTTGGGCTGCTACCGCGGCCTCCGTCACCGCAAGGGCCTGCCAGTTCGTGGCCAGCGCACGCACACCAACGCCCGGACCCGCAAGGGCCCCAAGCGTGGCGTTCAGCGTGTCGCCAAGGCCCCGGCTCCCGCGAAGTAACCACCCCTGGCGGCGTGGCCCGTTGGGCGCTCCGCTGATCACCTCCACCACGAAGAGAGACCCATGGCTGAAGAGACTCAAGCACCGGCCGCTCCTGCCGCCGCTCCTGCTGGCGCCGAGGGCGCCGAGACGAAGAAGGCCGCCAAGGCCAAGAAGGGCAAGAAGAACATCCTCAACGGGATCGTTCACATCCAGTCGACCTTCAACAACACGATGATCACCATCACCGACGTGTCGGGGAACGTGATCTCGTGGTCGACGGCCGGCGCGCGTGGCTTCAAGGGCTCGCGCAAGTCGACGCCGTTCGCCGCGCAGGTTGCGGCTGGCGACGCGGCGGCCAAGGCGATGGAGCACGGCCTGAAGAACGTGCAGGTGCTCGTCAAGGGCCCCGGCGCGGGTCGTGAGTCGGCGCTCCGCGCGATCGCGGCCGCTGGCCTCAAGATCTCGCTCATTCGCGACGTCACCCCGATTCCCCACAACGGTTGCCGGCAGGCCAAGCGCCGTCGCGTCTGACCCTTCACACTTCACCTTCG
>JALOQF010000518.1 GCA_025459425.1 Myxococcaceae bacterium
GGATCATCGCCGACGAGGTGCACGTGCTCAACGTCGCCACCCACGTCGCCAGCCGCCGCAAGGGCTACGGCCGCCGCATCATGGACGAGGTGATCGCGACGGGGCGCAGCCGCTCGTGCGTGCTGGCCACCCTCGAGGTCCGCCGCAGCAACCTCGCTGCCATCGGCCTGTATGAGTCCCTGGGCTTTCGCACCGTGGGCATGCGGCCGAACTACTACAACGACAACCACGAGGACGCGGCGGTCATGATCATGGACCTGTGAGACCCTCGCGAGCACCGTCGTCGTCGAACGTGCCTTGACACCCTCGGCCAAGCCATGTAGGCGGGCCGCCCTTTCCTCACTGAAGGAACCGTTTCCGCATGCCTACGATCAGTCAGCTCATCCGCAAGGGTCGCGAAAAGCTCCGTTACAAGAGCAAGAGCCCGGCCCTCAAGCAGAGCCCGCAGAAGCGCGGCGTCTGCACGCGCGTGTACACCACCACCCCGAAGAAGCCGAACTCGGCGCTCCGCAAGGTGGCGCGCGTTCGCCTCACCAACGGCATCGAGGTGACGTCGTACATTCCCGGCGTTGGCCACAACCTCCAGGAGCACTCGGTGGTGCTCATCCGCGGCGGCCGCGTGAAGGACCTCCCGGGCGTTCGGTACCACATCATCCGCGGCACCCTCGACTCCGTCGGCGTGCAGGGGCGCAAGCAGAGCCGCTCCAAGTACGGCGCCAAGCGGCCCCAGTAATCAGGAGAGTTTTCAATGCCTCGTCGTCGCGTCCCCAATAAGCGGAAGATCCTCCCGGACCCGAAGTTCCAGGACCGGCTGGTCGCCAAGTTCATCAACGACCTCATGCGGAAGGGCAAGAAGTCCACCGCGGAGCAGATCGCGTACCGCGCGTTCGCCCTCATCGAGGAGCGCGCCAAGGAAGAGCCCCTCAAGGTCTTCAAGCGCGCGCTCGACAACGTCAAGCCGGTGCTCGAGGTGAAGAGCCGCCGCGTCGGTGGCGCCACCTACCAGGTGCCCGTCGAGGTCCGTCAGGACCGCCGCGTGGCCCTCGCGATGCGCTGGATCATCGAGTACGGCTCCGATCGTGGCGAGAAGACCATGATGGAGAAGCTCGCCGGCGAGATCATGGACGCCGCGAATAACCGCGGCAACGCCGTGAAGAAGAAGGAAGACACCCACAAGATGGCCGAGGCCAACAAGGCCTTCTCGCACTACCGCTGGTAAGGCGAAGACTCGCGCTGCCCCTCGGCGCGCGACGGCAGCTTCGGTGAAGTCCAAGAGGCTCGGGGCGACCCGGGCCTCTTGTCGTTTGGGACAGGCGCTTCAGTCGAGGCCCAGCTCGCGGTCGACGTCGTCGCGGTCGTACAGCCGGAAGGCGTGCAGCCACCACTCTCCGAGCACGCGGCGGAAGCTGACGCGCAGAAGGCGCACGTTGCCCTGGCTGTCCTCGAGCACGTAGTGGCGAACGATCATCCACTCGCCGAGCTGCCGTTCCTTCACGCGAAAGACGTTCACCAGCTCGTCCTTGCCCACCCAGCGTGTCAGCTCGGTGGTGACCAGCTCGGCTGGCTGTTCGAAGGTCGGCAGGAGCCTGGGCGGCACGCGGAGCAGCAACTCGGTCGCGCACCGTGGCCGGCTCTTGAACTCGGGGGCGCAGGCCTGCAGGTCGGTCTCCCACGCGTCGGGGTGGACCAACGGCTGGCCAATGACGGTGGGGCGGGTGACGACGCGCCGGGCGAGGGGCGCGTCGGCCCGCGCGGGGGATCCCCACAGGGCGAGGCTCAGCAGGGCGGCGAGCCACCGGTTCACGGGCAGACGACCCTCGACGCCTCGGACACGTGAAAGGGAAGTGGGCCTCGGCTCAACGCGGCGCGTTGGCGGACGACGCGAGCACCACGCCACCGACGACCAGCCCCGCGCCGACGAGCTGAAGGGGCGTCAGCGTCTCCCCGAGGGCGAGGCCGCACAGGGCGGCGCTGATGGGCTCGAGGGTGCTGATGATCGACGCGCGGGCGGCGCCGATGCGCGTCATGCCGAACAGCAGCAGTGGAATGGGCACCGCGGTGCCGATGACGACGAGCCCCAGCACCGACGGCCAGGCGTCGTGCGCGCCCGAGAAGTCGAGCTGTCCCTGGGCGAACGCGGCCGCGCCGAAGCCCAGCGCCGCGATGGTCATGAGCACCGCGCTGCCGAACGCGGGCCCGACTCCCGGCTGCACCTTCGCGCCGAGCAGCACGTACACCGTGTAGACGAGGGCCGTGCCGGCTCCGAGGCCGAGCCCGACGAGATCGAGCCGGCCGGTGGGGCTGCCGACGGCGAAGGCGATGCCGAGGGTCGCGAGCGCGAGCGCCACGAGGGCGCGGCGCTGTGGTGGCCGCCGGTCGAGCGCCCAGGTCGCCAGCACGACGAGGGAAGGGAAGAGGTACAGCAGCAGCGCGGTGAGGGCGATGGGAATGCGCTGGGACGACTCGAAATAGAGCCACGCCTCGGCGACGTAGAGCAGGCCGAGGGCGCCGAAGCCCAGCAGACGGCCGACAGGCAGGCGGCGAACTTCGCGTCGGGCGAGGGCGAGGCTCCACAGCACGAGCGCTCCGCCGAGGAACCGGAGGAAGAGCATCTGCGGCACGGTGAGGCCGGCGGCAGCGAGCTGGCGGTTGAACACCGAGAGCGTACCGAACGAGAGGCCCGAGACGGCCACCAGGACACCGCCGAGCACCTCGCCACGCCGCTCCACCCGCATGCAGCTACCGCATCTCTGGCGACGGCGTCATGGCCGACAGGAACGGGCTCGCGACCGGAGCGCCGTCTCGAGTCCTGGCCCCCTTCCTCCAACGAGCTTGCACGCGGGCGAGCCGCCCTGCGTCGACTGACACGGTCCTCCCAGTGCCAGGCTTTCACGGGGCTGGGCTCGCCTCGATGGCGTCTCGCGCCGCGGGTGGCGTCAGGGTTGTGTCGCGGTTCAGGAGGAAGCACGCTCGAGCGCATGAAGCTCCGCCTGGCCGCGCTGGCCGCCCTCGTGGCCCTCGGCTGCCCACCGATGGACAACCCGCCCGTCAGCCGGTGCGAGGGCGTGCGCTGTCCGAGCGGTGAGCGATGCGATCTCGCGTCGGGCCGCTGCGTTGGATCCGACGGTGGCGTCCGCGATGGCGGTGGGGAAGATGGAGGCGCAGACGCCGGGCGGTTCGACGGAGGTGCAGACGCGGGCCGCGAAGACGCCGGCCGACCGCTTGATGCCGGGCTCGATGGAGGGCTGGACGCCGGTCCACCCGACGGCGGAGGGGACGGCGGGCACGACGCCGGACCAGCCGGGTGTCTGGTCGACGCCGAGTGTTTCGGAGTCCGCAACCGGTGTGACACGACGACGGGCGCGTGCGTGGAGTGCCTGGTCGACGGGCACTGTCCATCGGCCACTCCGAAGTGCGACGTGCTGCGCGGCGAGTGCGTCGAGTGTCTGTCGAAGGTCGACTGTCAGAACCCGAGGCCGACCTGCCGGGCGCGCGCCTGTGACGATTGCAACGCGCTCACCGAGTGCGGCCCGGGCCAGACGTGCGAGCTGCTGTTGGGCGACTGCGCGGTGTTGCCTGACTCGTGCGCGGCGCCGCAGGTGCTCGGCCTTCCCGACGCGGGTGGCTCGGCCTTCGTCACCGTGGACCTGACGAGCGCGGTGGACGACGTGTCGACGAGCTGCGGGCAGGGCGTCGATCTCGTGTACGCGTTCGAGCTCGCCGGCACCCGTGACGTGACGGTGAGCGCGAGGGCGCTGGCGGGATCGACGGCGAGGCCCACGGTCGCCGTGCGCGCGGCCGCTTGCAGCACCGGGAGCGAGCTCGCCTGTGACACCGCGCCCGACGGCGGCGCCGGAGCCTCGCTCGTGCTCCCGGGCCTGAGCGCCGGGCGGTACTTCGTCCTCCTCGAGTCGGCGCCGGGCACCGCGGGCCGCGTCGAGCTCGGCGTGACGGCCGCGCCGATGCTGACGACGGCGCCCAACGACACCTGTGCGCAGGTCGAGCCGCTCTCCTTCTTCGGGACCCGAGCGGTCGCCGTCGGCTCGACGCTCCTGGCGACGAACGACGGCCTGGGGCCGAGCTGCAGCCCGACGGCAGCGAGCGCTGGTGGCGACCTCGCCTACGGCTACGAGGTCGAC
>JALOQF010000170.1 GCA_025459425.1 Myxococcaceae bacterium
GCCGAGTGGTCGACGATGTGGACGTAAGCGAGCCCGAGCCCGCGGAGCGCCTTCATCAGCGTGAGGTACACGTCGCGCGTGTGCGGGTCGGTGACGAGCCCCTGCGAGCCCGCGGCCGGGCTGAGGCGAAGGCCCACGCGGTCAGCGCCGATGGCCCGGGCGGCCCGCGTCGCCACCTCGACGACGAAGCGCACGCGGTTCTCGACGCTGCCACCCCACCGGTCGGTGCGCTGGTTCGCGCCCACGTTGAGGAACTGCTCGAGGAGGTACCCGTTGGCGCCATGCAGCTCGACGCCGTCGAAGCCGGCCGCGATGGCGCGCCGCGCGGACTCGGCGTGCTCGACGATGGCCTTCTCGATGTCGGCCTCGCTCATCGCCGTCGGCACCGGGTGCGGCTGCGGGCCCGAGGCGTCGGTGTACATCTGGCCCGGGGCGGCCAGCGCCGAGGGCCCCAGCACCCGCGCGCCAGCGGGCAGGTTGAGCGGGTGACCGACGCGCCCGGTGTGCATCAGCTGCACGAAGATGCGGCCGCCGCGCGCGTGCACCGCGTCGGTGACGTGCTTCCAGCCAGCCTGCTGCGCGTCGTCGAAGAGGCCCGGAATGCGCGCGTAGCCCAGGCCGTCGGGCGATGGCGAGGTGCCCTCGGTGACGATGAGGCCGGCGTCGGCGCGCTGCGAGTAGTACGTGGCGTGCAGCTCGTTGGGCACGTTGCCGAGCGCGCGGCTGCGCGTCATCGGCGCCATCACGATGCGGTTGGGAAGGGTGAGACGGCCCAGCTGGAAGGACGAGAAGAGGCGTTCGGTCATGCGCGCACGATGCCCCACGCGGCCGCGCCCACGCGGTTGCACGTTCGCCACACACCGTTCCGCAGGCGTCACGAAGCGTCGCGGAGGCCCGGTGCGGGCTCGGCGGTACGCACCCCGTCGAGCGCAGCGGTCAGCGCGGCGAGCTGCAACGGCTTGGTGAGGAACAGCGAGAAGCCCGAGGCCAGCGCGAGGTCGCGCTCCTGCATCGAGGCGTTGGCCGTCAGCGCGATGGCGGGCGCCTGCACCCCGGCCTCACGGAGCGCGCTCAGCGTCTGGTACCCGTCGAGCACGGGCATCTGCAGGTCGAGCACCAGCACGTCGACGGGGCCGCGGGTGGCCACGAGCTTCAGCAGCTCGGCGCCGCTGGTGGCCGACACCACCTCGAAGCCGAGGCGCTGCAGCAGCCGGGTCGCCACCACCAGGTTGATGTCGTTGTCGTCGCACACCGCCACGCGCCCGCTCCGCCGCACCGGCACCGGTGTCGGCATGCGGCGCGGCACCACGCCCGGCTCGAGCGGTACTTCGAACGAGAACGTCGAGCCCTCGCCCTCACGGCTCGACACCTCGAGCGTGCCGCCCATGAGCGAGACGAGCCGCTGCGAGATGGAGAGCCCCAACCCCGTGCCCCCGAAGCGCCGCGCGATGGACCGGTCGGCCTGCGCGAAGGGCTGGAAGAGGCGCGAGAGCTGCTCCGCGCTCATGCCCGGCCCCGTGTCGGTCACCCCGAAGCGCACGCGCACCGGCCCGGGCGCGCCCCCGTGCGCCTCCACGCGCACCGTCACGCCGCCGCGCTCGGTGAACTTGAGCGCGTTGCCGGCGAGGTTCACCAGCACCTGCCTGAGGCGGAACCAGTCGCCGCGCACCGCGGGGGGCACCTGCCCGCTCACCTCGACCTCGAACGAAAGGCCCTTCTCACGCGCGCGCAGCGCCAGCACGGCGCGCAGTGTCTCGAGCTCGTGGGCGAGGTCGAAGTCGGCGGCGTCGAGCTCGAGGCGGCCGGCGTCGATCTTCGACAGGTCGAGCACGCCGCTGATGAGGCCCACCAGCATCTCGGCCGAGGCGTGGGCCCCCTTCGCCAGCTCGCGCTGGTCGGCGTCGAGCGGCGTGTCGAGCAGAAGCGTGGTGAGGCCCACCACGCCGTTGAGCGGGGTGCGCAGCTCGTGGCTCATCATCGAGACGAAGTCGCTCCGGGCCCGGGCGGCGGCCAGCGCGGCGTCGCGCGCGGCCGCGAGGTCCCTCGTCAGGTGCTCCTGCGTCACCATGAGGCGAATGGTGCGCTCGAACTCGTCGTGCATCACTTTCGTCCCGCGCCAGAGGAGCGGCAGGAGCACGATGGAGCTCGCCGCCAGCACCGCGTCGCCGTCGTCGTTCGCCGTCAGGAGCAGGCCCACGAAGAGGCCCAACCAGAGCGGGAGGATGAAGCCCAGGAAGGCCGGGCGCAGCGCCGAGAGCACCGCCGACGACGCGGCGACGAGGCCCGCGAAGATGATGCCGACGAAGGCGCGCTCGCGGTCGGTGGCGAGGAACCAGAACAAACTGAACCCCGAGCCCCACACGAGGCCAGCCATCGTCGCGACCCAGACGGCCCGTCGTCGCCAGCGCTCACGCTGGGCCTGCCGCGCCTCACGCCCGAGCGCCAGGTAGGCCCGGGCCCCGACGAGCCGCGCGGCGTAGCTCACCGCCAGCGCGACGACCCACCCCCACGCGATGGGCGAGGGGCGGGCCGCATCGGTCGCCAGGAGCAGCAGGCTCCCCAGCACGCCCGCGCTCGCCGTCGCGCGCAGGGCGCCTCCCCAGAAGAGGGCGTTCGCCCGTGACGTCACCGTCACGCACACCGCGGCGTCGAGGCCGTCGGGCCCCATCTCCGTTCGGTCGAGAGCGGCGTTCGCCGACATTCGTCGTCAACGGTAACCGCCGGCACCAGGGAATTGCCTGCTCCGACAAACCGGTCGAGTTCGGGCCGGGGCGATGGCGACCCCGGGGCGTGAGCGACCCATCATCGACGGCCCGCAACCACGCGAGGTTGTGGCGTCAGCGCGCTGGTCTGGGGCGCATCGCGAGGGGCTTCTGCGGGGTGGTGCCGAGCTGCTCGAGCCAGCCCTCGACGAGCGGCCCGAGGAGGCGGTGGGTGTCGACGGGGTTCGCGTCGACGGCCTCGAGGCCGATGCCCTCGCGGTACAGGAAGGCCGTCGTCGCCAGCACGTAGCTCCCGTTGGGGTCGATCTTCCGGGGCAGCTCGAGCACCGCGTCGGGGTGCGAGACGAGCTTGGTGAGCACCTCGCCCGGCACGTCGACGAGCACCACGCGCTCACTGCCGGGCACGGCGTCGAGGCGGTGGCCGCGCAGCACCGCGCCAGCCGGGAGCGGAGCCCGGACGCCGCGGGTGACGAAGAGGCCCGCGTCGACGGCGGTGGCCTCTTTGAGGGCGCGCGCCACCAGCCGCGCGACGTCGGGCGGGGGCACCTCGGCGGCGGTGAAGGCCAGCGCCTCTTGCCGCTTCGTCTCGAGCTTCGCGCGGGCCCCGTCGCGCAGCTTCGCCAGCGCTGGCGCCTCGGGCGTGGTGGTGGCGTCGAGGCGCCGCGCGGACAGCGAGCGCACGGTGCCCACCTCGGCCCGCAGGTGCGCGACCCCCGGCTTCGCGTTGTCGAGGTGCAGCACCGTGGTGGCGCCGACCCGTCCGTCGCTCGTGTCGGGGCAGGCCCTGGCGACGACGAGGTCGACCCTCCAGGCAGGGTGCCGCGAGAGCGCGTTCGCGACCGGCGTCGAGCACCCCGCGACGAGCACCACCACCACCTGCGCGCCCTGCTGCTCCGCCATCGCCACCGTGCTGTCGAGCGCGCCCTCGAGTGGCAGCGCGTCGAACGCGCCATCGGCGGAGCCCACGTCGGCCACGCCGATGACGCCCACCTTCACGCGCTGGCGCTCGAAGAGGGCGAACGTCGAAGCAGGCCCCAGCGCGCCGTCGCGGTCACGGACGCTCGACAGCAGCAGCGTGGCGCCGCTCGCGGCGACGAGGCGCGAGAGCGTGGGGGCACCGAAGTCGAGGTCGGCGGCGCTGACGGTGAGGCCTGCGACGCCGAGGGCCTTCAGCGCCTCGGCGGTGGGAGCGCCCTCGAAGACGTCGGAGACGGGCGCGCCGCTGAAGGACGAGCCGAGCGACAGCACCAGCGCGTCGGGCCAGCCGGCTTCCGTCGAGAGCTGCGCGGCGAGGGCGGGCGCGCGCTCGACGAGGGCTCCACGCTCGTTGCCCAGCACCACCACGTGCGCGACCTTCGGTGCGGGTGGCCCGGCGTCTGGCCGCGAGGGCGTCGACGGCGCAGGGCACGCGAGCAGCGCAGGGAGAGCGAGGAGCGGGAGGGCAGAGCGGCGCATCGCGTGACTCTCTGCCGTCACGACGGCGGTGTCAGCAAGCGTCTCTGACGTTCCACCCGTGAGCCGACGTTGCGTGAGCCCCGGTGCCTCGTGGGGAGTCCCTGATGGCAGCTCCGCGCTCGGGACTCGCTCCCGGCCCTGCCGACGGTGGCGTCTTCGGGAGCTCCCGCCGCGGTGCCGGCGGCCGAACGAAGCGAACGTCTCTGGGGCTCACGCCGCGTCGTCGACGTCGTCGAGCAGCACGGCGCCCGTCTCGTCGCGGCGCACCTGCCCGATGCCCGGGTGCAGCGTCTCGAGCAGCGTGATGGCGCCCTCGCGCTTGTCCACCGGCGGCGGCGCCTCGAGCTGCTCGACGAGCAGCTTCTCGACGAGGGCCTTGAGCGCCTTCGCGTCGCACGGCTTGGTGAGGAAGTGGGCCACCTTCGCGTCGTTGATGGCGCGCATGGCCGCTTCGACCGACGCCTGCCCGGTGAGGATGATGCGGGCCGTCTCGGGAAAACTCTTCGCCACCACCGAGAGGAACTCGCTGCCCTGCATGCCGGGCATGCGCTCGTCGGACACCACCACCGCGACCTCCTGTTGGCTCATCAGCTCGAGCGCTTCCTTCGCCGACGTCGCCGTCAGCACCCGGAACGCCTTGCTCCGAAGCCGCAGCTCGAGGCCCTCGACGAGCGAAGGCTCGTCATCCACCAGCAGCACGACGGGTCGGTTCATGGGTCGCTCCTGACGACGGGGCCGCCGCGACGGGCAGCCCGATGTGAAAGGTGGTGCCCTCGCCGGGCGCGCTGTCGAACCACAGCCGGCCGCCGTGCCGCTCGACGATGAGCTTGCGGCAGATGGGCAGGCCCTGGCCGGTGCCCTTGCCCACGGGCTTGGTGGTGAAGAAGGGCTCGAACACCCGCGCCTGCACCGCGGGCGGCATGCCCCCGCCGTTGTCCTGCACGTGCAGCACCACCTGCTCGGGGCCACCGTCGACGAACACCCGGATGCGGCCGAGCGTGGCGTCGCCGTGCCGGTCGACGATGGCGTGCGCCGCGTTCACCAGCAGGTTCAGCATCACCTGGTTGAGGTCGCTCTCGTAGCCATATGCCTCGAGGCCCTCGGGCACCTCGACCTGCACGTCCATGCCCTTGAGCTCGTGCCGGCCCACCGTCACGGCGCGGTGCACGAGCGGCGCGAGGCGAACGGGCGCCTTCTCTCCGCCAGGGTGTGAGAAGTCCTTCAGCGCGCGCACGATTTCGGTCACGCGCTCGAGGCCCGACTTCACCCGGCCGAGGGACTTCGGAATGCGCTCGCGGAAGAAGGGCAGCTCTTCGAAGGCGGGCTCTTCCGAGACGCGGCTCCAGATGCCGGGCGCGGCCTCTTCGATGCGGCGCGCGAAGGCGTCGAAGCTGGTGAGCGCCTCGACGAGGAAGTCGACGTTGTCCGAGATGAACTGGAGCGGCGTGTTCACCTCGTGCGCGACGCCCGCCGCCAGCGCGCCGATGGCCTCGAGCTTCTGGGCGTGGCGGAGCTCGAGCTCGAGGGCCTTGCGGTCGCGCAGGTCGGTGGCGATGACGACGACGTGCCGCTCGACGCCGTCCGAGAAGCGGGCGAGGGTGGCGAGCACCGGCAGCGCCGGCCCCTCGAGGCGCCACTCGGCCTCGGTCATCACCGCGCCGCCCTCGACGTCGACCCGCGCCACCGAGGCCTCGATGGTGGGGAAGAAGCGCGTGGCGGGCAGGCCGGTGAGCAGCAGCGGCGTCGCCTCGAGCAGCTTGAGCGCCGAGCGGTTGAAGCGCTGGACGACGAGGTGTTCGTCGAGCACCAGCACGGGGCCGGGCATGGCGTCGAAGATGCGCTCGAGCGTCTCGTTGCTCGCCTTGAGGGCCACCGTCTGCAGGTACAGCTCGCGCGTCTTGTCCTCGATGAGGCTCTCGAGGAGCCGCACCTTCGCCTCGGCGCGCGCGAGCTTCCGCTGGAGGACCGCTTCGGACACGGGTCGACCCCTCTACGCGGCGGCGCGCGCGGCCGAGAACGTCAGGCGCAGCTCACAGCGCGGCGCTCCCTGGTGCATGCAGACGTCGTGGCGCCGCTCGACCGTCACGCCGTAGTGGGCCTCGAGGCCATCGAGCAGGCCCTCGAGCAGCGTGCACATCTTCCGCGAGGACTCGTAGGTGAGGGTGAGTGAGCCGTCGTCATGCTCCTGACACAGCACCCGGGGTGTCTCGGCACCCGGCAGCAGCTTGTTGACCTCGACGTGAATCACCGAGTCGATGCCCTGGAGCATCTCGCGGGGGCCGGCGAACTGGCTGGCGATGCCGGGGTACTTGCGGGCGAGCCCACCGAAGAGGAAGCGGCCGAAGGCGCGCACCGCCTTCTCCGGCGGCAAGCCGCTGACTTCGCAGGCCGCGCCGACGAGGTGGAGCAGGTGGCCGTCGGGGTAGGTGAGCGGGCCGACCCGCACCTCGCGGGCCTCGTGCGGCGACGCGTCGAGAATCTTTTCCCACGCTTCGTCGCCGAACGTCTCGACGATGAACTCCTCGAACAGGTTGAAGATGACACCTTTCATGCCCGGCCCACGTTGCGAGGGGCGTGCCGGGTGGATCAGCCGGGCGCTGCGCCGTCAGGGGCCGCCGCAGGCCACGGTGACGATGACGCTGGCGGGCCGCGCCACGGCGCGCTCACACACGCTGCCGACGAGCGCGAGCTCACCATTCTCGCGGTCGGTCCACCGCCAGCCGCGGAGCCCCGTGTCGTCCTGGGGCACGTTCACTCCGTCGAGCGTCACCACGATGGTGCCTCGCGCGTCGGGCACCGAGTTGGTGAGGAACGAGCACGCGCCCACCTGGTCCCGAATGGTGCCGAAGGCGAGCTGCAGCTCGGCGACCGACTGCGCCGAATAGAAGCCCTGCGGGCCCGGGCGTGGCCGCTGGCCTGCGACGGCCATCTGCTGGAGCGCCGCACGGAGCGAGGGCTGGTCGGCGATGCCGATGACATACGTGGGAATGCCCTCGCTGGCCGCCTGGCGCAGGCGCACGAGCGTCGAGTCGAAGGGAGCGGAGCCGCAGGTGGGCGCGCCGTCGGTGGCGAGCACCATGGCGCGGGCGGCGTTGCCGGCGCGGCGCCCGCGCAGCACCTGGCTGGCCACGCGCAGGGCGTCGGCGGTGGGCGTGGCACCCGAGGGCCGAATGCTCTCGAGCGTCGAGAGGAGCAGCGGCACGTTGCCGCGCGACGGCCACACGCCCGACGTGTCGGGGACCAGGCACTCGTCGACGGTGTTGGTGGGGAACGCGAGGCCGCCCACCTGCATCGTCTGGTTCACCGCGGGCAGCGTGGCCCGCAGCGAGCCCACCAGCGCGTCCCAGCGGGTGACGCCGTTCGAGAAGACGAGGTCCATCGAGCCGGAGCGGTCGAGCACCAGCATCACCACCGGCTCGGCGGGGCTGAGCGTGAAGGTGCCAGCGATGCAGGGCTTGGGCACGAAGCCCGCGTCCAGGGGGCCTGCGTCGGGCGCTCCGGCATCGACGCCCGCGTCACGGGGCCGGCCGGCGTCGGGTGCTCCGGCGTCGACGGGCGGGGCGTCGACCGTCGCCTCTCGCACGACTTCGGTGCGGCCGCAGCCGAGACCCACCACGGCTGCCACGACGAGGAGCGCTCTCACCCCTCCACCAAAGAGGAATGTGGCCCGGTCGGCAACGGCCGAGCACGCCCGGCACGGTTGGACGACGGCCCCGAGGCCGGGCGAGGCTGCTGCGCATGTTCGAGCGGCTCAAGCGGTGGTGGGCGAAGGCGCCCTCGGTTGCAGAGGCGCCTCGAGCAGTCGTCGGCCAACCAGCGAGCGCGCGCGAGCCAGAGGCGACCGGTGAAGTCGTTCGCCTGCAAGACGTCGTCGAGGCGCTCGGCCGTCGTGGTGAGGCGTTGCCGGTCGACGCGCTGGCAGGGCTGGGCCGCGCGCTGGTGGGCCCGCTCGCGGCGTCGGGCGAGCACCTGGTGGGCACGAGCCTCGGCGAGGTGCTGCTCGCGCGAACGGGCGCACGGGCGACGAAGGGCGCTCGCCATCGGTGCGTTGTCGCCCGAGCACGCCCGCGGCACCGACGTCGGCGTGGCCAGTGACGTCTACTCCGTGTGCGCGCTCCTCTTCGGCGCCGCGAGCGGGCGGCCACCGGTCGAGGCCGACGGTGACGTGCGCACGCTCGAGGCCATTCTCGCTGGACGGCGGTCGGCGCTCGACGCGCTGCGGAGCGACCTGCCGCGAAGGTTCGTCGAGGTGGTGCACCGCGGCCTGGCGCTGGCTCCGTCGGACCGCTTCGCCACGCTCGAGGCGCTCGACGAGGCCCTCGCGCCTTTCGAGGGAGGTGCCGGGCAGGGCCGTCACGCGCTGGCGGCGCTGGCCTTCTCGGTGGCGAGCCCCGGCGCCCGTCGTCCGCGCGCGCCCGTCGAGACGGCCGACGGGGCGATGCTCGAGGCCATCGCGCGCGGCGACGAGGCGATGCGGCTCGTGTACGCCGACCACCTCGAGGAGCGCGGTCGTCTCGACGAGGCCCGCTGGCTGCGGCTCGAGGCCGAGGTGCAGCGGGCACCGCACGAGGCGCAGCGGGCGCTCCTTCGCCAGCTGGGCGCGCTGCGCGCGAAGGTGCCACCAGCGTTCATCGCGTCGGTGGGCCGCGCGGCGCTCGAGGGCTGCCCCGTCGTCTTCGGGTTCCGTTGCCCCATGCGATGGGAGCAGCTCGCTCCCACCGACGAGCCGACCGTGCGCTTCTGCGGCGGCTGCGACTCGACGGTGACGTACTTCTCCACGCTGGAAGAGGCGCAGCTCGCGTCGGCTGGTGGCGCCTGTGTCGCCGTCGACGTCAGCGTTCCGCGGTGGCCGGGCGACCTCGCCGGCGGCGGCATGACGATGGGCCGCATCGGCTGACGAGCAGCGGGCCCACGCCAACCTCGCGGGCCGTCGGCCTTCGCTGCGCACGCTTCTGCGCGCCCAGGTGCGCCCGGAATAGGCCGCGTGACGGCGTCGTTTCGCCGCTCGTTCTCCCTCACGAAAGGCCGGCTCATGAGTGCTTCGCCGTCGCTGGACACCCGCGTGCTCCAGCTCGCAGGACTTGGTCTGCTCACCCTCGCCGCCATCTTCGGCTGGCAGGAACTCGAGCTGCAGGGCGTCTTCCTCGCCATCCTCGCGTCGGGCGTGGCCACGGTGGTGAGCACGCGGAGGCTCGACGGCGTGATGCGGTGGGTGGCGCCCTCGCTGCTGCTGGTGACGGCTGGCGTGAGCGGCCTCGCGTGGCTCGCCTTCAAGCTGCCGCTGCTGCTGTTGGGCGTGCTGCTGCCGGTGCTGGGCGCGGGGTGGGTGGCGGTGCGGCTGTGGCGCGCGCGCGAGGCGGTGGTGCCGGGGCCGCTGCGTGAGCTGCCGCTGCGGGCGCCCGAGTTCCTCACGTGGCAGACCCTCGGCGCGGGCCTGATGACGCTGACGGGCGGTCTGTACTTCCACCTCATGACGACGCAGGTGGACGACCTCGCGCGGCGGCTGGTGCTGACGCTCGCGTGGACGGTGTTGGGCCTGGGCCTGGTGGTGATGGGCCGGACGACGAACGACACGGCGCCGAGAGACGCGGGCTTCGTCGTGCTGGGGGCCGCGGTGCTGAAGGCCGCGCTCTACGACACCACGCACCTGTTCGGAGGCCTGCGCATCGGCGTGCTGGTCGCGGTCGGGGCGCTGTTGCTGCTCGGCGCGAAGGGGCTCGAGCGCCTGTCGGGCCCCCGCGCGGAGGTGCGGTGATGCTCGCGGCGGTCGTGCTCGCGCAGTGCTTCGTGGTGAACGACCCATCGCCGGGGTGGAAGCAGGTGGCGCTCCCGGCCGCGGCGCCGCACCTCGCCGGCCCCGAGGACTTCCAGCAGTTCCGCACGTCCGAGCCGGTGCGCGTCACCCACGAGCTGCCTCAGCTGCTCCTGTCGTCGAACCGTGAGCGGCCGGGCGTGCACCTGTTCGAGTTCGCGCTGCCTGCGGATGGAACGACGCTGCGGCTGCGCTTCGCGAAGCCACTCGACTCGGCGAAGGTCGACGCGACGCTGGAAGGGCCGCGCGGCCGCATGGCTTTGCTCGAGGAGCGGCGCGTGACGGGCGCGGTGCTGGAGCTGCCGCTGTCGTTGCCAGACGCCAACCGGGCGTGGGTGCGCATTCACACGCACCTCCGCGGTGCACCGACACTCGAGGCCGCGACGCTGGAGCGAACGGTGCATCCGCTCCAGTCGAACGAGTTCCCGGGGCAGCTCAAGCTCGAGAACGCGCTGTACGTGCTGAGCCGGGGCGGGCCGTTCTCGGTGTGCGAGCGGCCCGGGCAATCGATGAAGGTGACGGTGCAGGCGCTGCGGGGGCCAGTGGTGTCGGTCAGCATGGCGCCAGCTCGCTGAGGGGCGAGGCCGTCGTCTGCCCCGACGGAGCGCATCATCGCTCACGCGCGGTGGCGGGCGTCCTCCGGGCCTCGAGCAGCGGTGAAGCCGAGGGACGCTTCAGCCCCGGGGCTTGCGAAACACCTCGCAGGGGTCGCCGCGGTTGGGCACCCCGGGCGTGACGACGACCACGTCGTACTCGCTCGACGGAGGCAGCGGCGGCATCGTCCCGTCTTCGAGGCGTTCGATGAAGCCGACGCTGAGGAGCCGCGCTCCGGGAACGAGGGCCTGGAGCAGGTGTGGCACCGCGAGGTCCTTGCGCACGTGGCCGTTGCCCGCGAAGAGCCAGGGCTGTCCATCGACGCGCGAGGCGAGCAGCGCCTCGGCCATCGCTGCGTCCCGCAATTGCTGTGCGGCGCGCATGCCCGGCAGCGCCTCCGCGGGCAACATGCCGCAGTGGCCGGCGAGGAGCTCGGCGTCGAGGCGGGCACTGGCCGCGGCATCGAGTGGAGCCCGACTCGTGAGCTCACGCAGGCCAGCGGGAGCTGCCGCCGGGCCCTTCATCACCACCTCGCGCAGCGCAGCTCCGCGAAGTCCGCTGCCCCGAAGCGCCGTTGCGTTGGCGAGCGCTCTCTCGACGAGCGGAGCGTGCAGGGGCCACCGCCAGCCTTCGCGGTCAAAGCCGTTCGCGTCGAGCCAATCGGCCAGCGGCGTCGACGCGCCCGGCCGCCCGAGCGGAACCGGCGCGCGGTCGAAGTGCTCGAAGACGGCAGCCGCGCGCGCCTTTCCGGTGGTGGCGAGGAGCTCGGCTCGCAGGCGGTGGTGGACCGGGTTGTCGTGAACCTCACCGAGCAGCACGAAGTCGCCGAGTCGAAGCGCCTCGGCGAGCTCAGCCATCGAGAGGCTGGCGCCAGAACGCAGGTCGATGACCGCCACGTCCGGCGGCGCGGGCGCGGCTCGTGGAGCGGTCGGGCGAATCGTCGGAGCGCAAGCAAGGCCCAGCAGCACGACGACGGTGAGACACACGTGCGGGAGCGGTCGAGTCACGGGCAACCGCACTAACGGCTTCGCGACGACGGCGCCGACCGCCTGCCGATGTGGGCAGGCGCCTCGTCAGCCGGGGGGGACAACGGTGCGGGAGCGAGGCCTGTCAGTCACGCGGCGCATGGTGAGTTCCTTCACTGCAGAGGAACCACGGTGCGGCAGAACCGTGCGTCGCTTCGCTCGACGAGCGTCGCTCTTCCGCAACCCTGGTTGCGGCAGGGGACTTCGAAGCGCCCGGCATCGAGCAGGCTTCAGCGGTGTCGAGCCTCGCCGCGCACGACGAGCACGACTTTGCCGACGACGAGCCGCTGCTCCAGCAGGGCATGGGCACGCGCGGCCTCTGCCAGCGGCATCGTCGTGATGTCGAGGGCCAGCGAGCCTCGAGTCAGGTGCTCCACCACGGCTTGCACCCCTGTTGCCCACACCCCCGGCGGGTGCGGCGTGCGCAGCCACCAGCCCATCACCGAGAGAGACTTCTCGAGCAGGCGCCCCGGCTCGAGCGCTGCCGACGGGCCGCTGGCCTCGCCGAAGTGGACCCAGCGCCCGAAGGGCCTCAGCACCCGCCACCCGAACGTCGCGGCGTCGCGACCCACGGAGTCGAGGAACACGTCGACGCGTGAGTCGAGCGTCGAGGCGTCGAAGCCCACCACCACCTCGTGTGCACCCCGCTCCCGCACGCGCGCGGCCTTCTCGTGCGACGAGACGACGCCGACGACGTGCGCGCCGGCGTGACGGGCGAGCTGGGTGGCGAGCAAGCCGACGCCTCCGGCCGCTGCGCTGATGCACACCGTCTCGCCTCGCTGCACCCGCGCGGCCGTGTGAAGCACGTGCCAGGCCGTCAGCCCCTGGAGGAGGAACGCTGCTCCCGCCACGAAGTCGAGGCCGTCGGGAAGGGCGACGAGGCGGTCGACTTGCACCACGCAGGCCTCGGCGGCGGCGCCTGCTCCGAGGAAGGCCACGCGCGCGCCGACGAGTCCCGGGCTCGAGGGGCACGCCCGCACCACGCCGGCTCCCTCGAACCCGCTCATCGCGGGAAGTGGAGCGTCCGCCAGATAGAGGCCGCGGCGCCGCTCCGTGTCGGCGAAGTTGAGGCCCGCCACGTACACGTCGACGAGCGCTTCACCGGGCCCCGGTGTCGGCTCGGGCACCTCGTCGACGACGAGCACGTCGGGAGCTCCGAAGCGGTGGAACCGCAGCGCACGCATGCGCCGGGATGTGCTCGCTCACGAGGTGTGACGCAAGCAGTGCCTTTCGACGCGCGGTAAGGAGCCTGTCATGGCGGACGAACGAATCGGCGACTGGTTGTCGGACTCGATGGCGGGCCTTCCCTGCCGCGTGCTGTTGCCCGAGCCCTACGAGCCGCAGCGCCTGCAGTACCCGCTGGTGATGTACCTCCACGGGAGCGGCGAGCGCGGCACCGACAACGCACGCCAGCTCAAGAACGGCGTGCGCGCGTTCGAGGCGCCCGAGCGTCGTCGGCGGTTCCCATGCATCGTGGTGGCGCCGCAGTGCCCGACCGACGACACGTTCGGCGGCAGTTGGTACGGCGGGACGAGTCGCACGCAGCAGGCCGTGCTCTCGCTCGTCCGGGAACTCTCGACGCGGCGCTCGGTCGACGCGCGGCGCGTATACGTCATCGGGTTCTCCATGGGCGCGATTGGCCTGTGGGCGATGCTCGAGCGCGCGCCGGGCCTCTTCGCGGCGGCCGTGCCCATCTCGGGCGACCTCGACGTCGAGTGCGCCAGCGACCTCGTGCACTTTCCGCTGTGGGCGTTTCATGGCGAGAAGGACGCGCTGGTGTCGAACACGAACGTGCGGGCCTTCGCGGCGTTGACGCAGAAGCTCGGTGGGTCGGCGCGGTACACCGAGTTCTCTGGAGTCGGGCACGACGCGTGGGCGCCCACCTTCGCGCGGGACGACCTGTTCGAGTGGCTGTTCTCGCAGCGCCGGAAGTAGGGCGCGCGCACGAGGCCTTGCCGAGCGCCGGGTCGGTTCGTACCAGCGTAGTGTGACCTCGGTCGTTCCAGTCGACGCGCTCGTGTCGCCCCCCTCGGCGACTCAGTCGTTGGAGCTGGGCCTGCGCGCACCCATCTGGCCGGGCTGAGCCACCGCGGGCGTCGTGCCCGTGGTGGGCCTTCCTTCCCCGTGCCTGGGCCTCTCGCTCGCTGGAGTTCTCATGTTTCGTCGCCGTGGTCGTGTGTCTTCATCTCGGGGAGCGCCGTCATGAGGCGTGTGCTCCTCGTGGTGACGCTCGTGAGTCTGGTCGTCGTCGTCCTCGGAACGTGGTCGGTGGCGACGCGCACGACGAAGGTGGTCGGTGCGCGGCGCGACCTCGTCGCCGGAGACCGCGTGACGCTCGGAGACGTGATGCCGCTCGAGCTCGATGGGCGGCTCACGTGCGAGGGCTGTCTGCGGCTCGAGCAAGCGGCGACGCTGGTGGGCGCGACGTTGGTTCGCGACGTGCCCGCGGGAACACCAGTGAGGGCACGCGACGTCACCGAAGCGGCGCAGGGCCCACGGTCTCGGAGCGAGCCTCCGCAGCGCCGTCGGCCCCTGCGGCTCCCTGCGACGGCACGACGAGGCATGCGCGCGCGACCAGGCGCACCGGCTGGGTTCTGCTGACGGTGTGTTGTGGGGGCCGGCTCGGTCGCTCGTTCGGCTGCGTCGTGCTGCGGCCTCGAGCGGTTTGCTGTCGCCGCATCGTTGAAGGATTGCGTCCGCCAACATCAACGACTTGCGTGTTGACGACTGGGACGGAACTCCATCCGCTCGAAAGCGTTTCGGCTCGTTGCGACCTATGGTCTCGACCGGTTGATCCACTCGCCGAAGTCGAATGGTTCGAGGATTACGCACTTGATCGACCCAAATTCTTCCGCGAACCAATCCCAACTTATCTTCCATTTCTTCGATGGAATGGGTTCCGAGTTTCTCTGCTGCCAAAATCGCAACCTGTGCGCTGGCTCGCGCGTCCTCTAAAGCATTGTGGTGCCGAAACTCAATTCCTAGCATGCGCGCGACATTGGCGAGCCCATGTCCATCGTTGGTGGGCCACGTCCGCTTTGCGATCAATCGGGTACACAACAGCTCGATGGTGGGCATGGCGATATCGTAGTGCATGGAAGAGCCGAGCATCACGTTCGCATCGAATCCAACGTTGTGCCCCAACATCACATGGCCATCCAACAATGGGAATGCTTCTTCCCAGACTCGATCCCAAGTCGGGCTGTTCTTACATTCGCGGGC
>JALOQF010000519.1 GCA_025459425.1 Myxococcaceae bacterium
GCCGGGTGCACGTTGAGCACCGCGCCCGGGAAGCGCGAGAGGAAGACCGGCGTCACCAGCCGCATGTAGCCAGCGAGGCAGACGAGGGTGGTGGCGCGCAGCGCGAGGGCGTCGGCGACGGCCGCGTCGTAGTCGGCCCGCGTCGTATACCGGCCGTGATCGATCACCACCGCTTCCACGCCAGCCTGCGCGGCGCGCTCGAGCACCCGGGCGCCCGGAACGTTGCAGACGAGCGCCGTCACGCGCGCAGGCGAACCCTCGACGTTCAGCGCGTCGACGAGGGCCTGGAAGTTCGAGCCGCTGCCCGACGCGAGCACCCCGACGCGCATCACGAGATGATCGCCTCGGCTTCCCGGCCCGCGACACCCGCTTCGATGACGCCCACGTCCCACGCCTTCACGCCCCGCGCCTCGAAGTGCGCCACCGTCGCCGCGGCGTGCTGTGGCGCCACCACCACCGTGAGGCCCAGCCCCATGTTGAAGGTGCTGTACATCTCGTCACGGGCGACCTGCCCCAGCCGCTGGAGCACCTCGAAGATCGCGGGCCGCTGCCAGCGCGAGGCGTCGAGGACCGCGCGGGTGCCGTCGGGGAGGCAGCGAGGCACGTTGCCGGGCAGCCCGCTCCCGGTGATGTGCGCGAGCCCCTTCACCGGCACCTGCTCGAGGAGCGCCAGCACGTCCTTCACGTAGATGCGGGTGGGCGCCATCAGCGCGCTCGCCAGCTCGACGCCGTCGACGGTCGAGGTCAGCTCGAGCTTCGCGTCGGCGATCACCTTGCGCGCCAGCGAGTAGCCGTTCGAGTGCAGCCCCGTCGAAGCCACGCCGATGACCCGGTCGCCCGGCACGATGTTCGCGCCCGAGATGATCTTCGAGCGCTCGACGATGCCCACGCAGAAGCCGGCGAGCTCGTATTCCCCCGGCGTGTAGAAACCCGGCAGCTCGGCGGTCTCGCCGCCCAGCAGTGTGCAGCCGGTCTGCTCACAGCCCGTCACGATGCCGGCGATCACCTTCTCGGCCTGCGCCACGTCGAGGCGCGAGGTGGCGAAGTAGTCGAGGAAGAACAGCGGCTCGGCGCCGCAGGTGAGCACGTCGTTGACGCTCATCGCGACCAGGTCGATGCCGACGGTGTCGTGCCGGCCGAGCTGGAAGGCGAGCTTCAGCTTCGTGCCCACGCCGTCGGTGCCGCTCACCAGCACCGGCTCGCGGTACTTGCCCGGAGGGATGGCGAAGAGCCCGCCGAAGCCGCCGACGCCCGAGAGCAGCTCCGGCCGTCTGGTGCGCGCGGCCAGGGGCTTGATGCGCTCGACCAGCGCGTCTCCTGCGTCGATGTCGACTCCGGCGTCTTTGTACGAGGTGCCCACGCGTCGGGCTCATACCCATTTCCGCAAAGGGGAAACAGCGCGGCGTCGGCTATCGTCGTCACACATGGGCTGGCTCTCTCGGCGTCGCTTCGAGCTCTCTGCGTTGACGCTGGCGCTGCTCTTCGCGAGCCTCCACCTGCTCACGACCGAGCCGCTGGTGGTGGGCGCGGGCCAGTCCCCCTCGCTCGTGCAGCGCGCGGTGCAGGTCGCCGAGGGCCGCCTGTGGGACTTGCGCTTTCGTCTGCGGGGCCAGCGCGCACCGAACCCGGGCGTCGTCGTCGTGGCCATCGACGAGAAGAGCGCCCAGCAGTGGGGCCTGTGGCCGTGGTCGCGCCGGTACATGGCAGAGGCCCTCGAGCGCCTCGCGGACGCCGACGTCGCAGCGGTCGGCCTCGACGCGACCTTCATCGACGCGCGCGACGACGAGCTGGCCGCGGCCCGAGCCACGCTGGGCCGGCTCCGGGGGTTGCCGCCGACGCCCGCGGTCGACGCCTGGCGTGCCCAGCTCGAGCGCGAGCTCTCCGACGCGCCAGACGACCGCCTCGAGGCTGCCTTTCGTCGGCTGGGCCCGAAGGTCGTACACGGGGTCATCCCCATCGATGACGCGAGCCGGCGCGACTTCTCGGACACGCAGCTGAGCGCCTTCGCGACGTCCATGGCGCCTTTCCTGATGCGCGAGTTCAGCCAGGGAGGGGTGACGCGCCAGCTGCAGGCCCAGAAGAGCGAGCTCTACGTGTTTCAGGCGCTGCAGGCACCGCTCGAGCGCTTCGTGCGCGCCGGCACCTCGTTCGGGCACTTCGCGGCCATCATCGATCTCGACGGGACGATCCGCCGCGGGGCGCTGCTCGTCCGCATTCGGGACGCCGACGAGCTCTTCCCCTCGATGGCGCTGAAGACGGCCGCGGTGGCCCTGGGTGCGTCGATCAAGCCGCTGCTCTCGGGCAGCCGGGTGAGCGGCGTCGAGCTGGTGGGCGCCTCGCCGCGGACGATCACCTTCGACGAGCTCTCGCCGTTTGCGCTCATCGACTACCCGGGCGCTTCGAGCGGGTTCACCACCTACTCGATCGTCGACGTGGTCGAGGGCCGGGTGGGGCGCGCCGAGCTCGAAGGCAAGGCGGTGCTCATCGGCGTCACCATCGTCGGCAGCTCGGGCGATCAGCGCGTCACGCCCTTCAAGGAACTCGAGCCGGGCGTGTACACGCACGCGGCGATCCTCTCGAACCTGCTCGACGGCCGCATGCTCGAGCGGCCGGTGTCGGTGCTGCTCGTCGAGCTGCTGCTGATGCTCCTCGTGTCGGTGGTCCTCGGCGTGGCGGTGCCGCGGCTGCGCTTCCTCTTCAAGGCGCTGGTGATCTCCGGCGTGCTGGCGCTCTGGCTCGGCGGCGCGTGGGTCGCGTTCAACGCGGGCGTGCACGTGGCGCTGACAGTGCCGCTCTCGTGCCTGCTCACCACGTCGTTCGCGATGGTCTTCCTCGGCTACTTCGCCGTCGACCGCGAGAAGGGCCGCATGCGCTCGACCTTCAGCCGGTACCTCGGAGAAGACGTCATCGCCATCGCGCTCGAGAACCCGGAGCGCCTCAACCGCGGCGAGAAACGCGAGATGACGGTGCTCTTCAGCGACATTCGTGGCTTCACCACGTTGTCGGAGCGCATGTCGCCCGAGGCGCTGGCGGCTTTCATCAACGACTACCTCTCTCCGATGACGGCCATCGTCTTCGACGAGAAGGGCACGCTCGACAAGTACATCGGCGACGCGTTGATGGCGTTCTGGAACGCGCCGCTCGACCAGCCCGATCACGCGCTGCGGGCCTGCCGCGCCGCCGTGCGCATGCTCGAGCGCCTCGACGCCATGAAGCCCACGTGGCGCGCGGCCGGGCTGCCCGAGCTCGAGATCGGCATCGGCATCAACTCGGGCCCCATGGTGGTGGGCAACATGGGCTCCGACGTGCGCGTCGACTACACCGTGCTCGGCGACGCGGTGAACCTCGGCAGCCGCCTCGAGGGCACCAACAAGGAATACGACACGCGCATCATCATCTCAGAGTCCACCTGGCAGCAGGTGAAGGACGCGGTGGTGACGCGGCGCCTGGGCGCGGTGCGGGTGAAGGGCAAGCGGTTACCGGTGAACATCTACGAGGTGCGGGGGCTCGGGCGGCCGAGCGAGGCCGATGCGGCGATCATCGCCCGCTTCGAAGAAGCGCTCGCCCGCTTCATTGCCCGTGACTTCGAAGGCGCGGGCGTCGGCTTTCGCGCCGTGCTCGAGGCCTGGCCCCTCGACGCCGCGTGTCGGCGCTACCTGGCGCAGCTCGAGGCGTTCAAGGCGCAGCCCCCGCCCAGCGACTGGGACGGCGTGGCCTCGCTCACCACCAAGTGAGCGGCCCCGTTAGAAATTGACCCTCCAGGGTTTGTCGGCAAGTCTCCCACCCGACGCATGAGCGCCGAAGAAACGCTGTTCCAGAAGTTCGGAAAAGAGATTCCTCCCGGAACGGTGCTCGTGCGCGAGGGCGAGCCGGGCAAGGAGATGTACGTCATCCAGTCCGGCAAGGTGCGCATCTGGAAGAAGGTGCGCGACGTCGAGAAGGTGCTGGCGGTGCTGGGCCCCGGTGAGTTCTTCGGCGAGATGGCGATCATCTCGAACAAGCCGCGCAACGCGTCGGCGACCGTCGAAGAGGCCGCGCGCCTGCTCGTCATCGACCCCAAGACGTTCGAGGCGATGATTCGCGGCAACAGCGAGATCGCCGTGCGCATGATCAAGAAGCTCGCCGAGCGCCTG
>JALOQF010000171.1 GCA_025459425.1 Myxococcaceae bacterium
ATGACGCAGCGACGATGACGCAGCGACGATGACGCAGCGACGATGACGCAGCGACGATGACGCAGCGACGATGACGCAGCGACGATGACGCAGCGACGACGACGCAGCGATAACGCAGCGATGACGCAGCGACGATGACGCAGCGACGATGACGCGGCGACGATGGCGCGGCGACGATGGCGCGGCGACGATGGCGCGGCGACGATGGCGCAGCGACGATGACGCAGCGACGATGACGCAGCGACGATCACGCAGCGACGATGACGCAGCGACGAGCCGCGGAGCCAGACCACGACGTCGTCATCGCGTTGGGACGACTCCGGCACCCACCACTCGGCGGATGCCACCTTCCCGACGGGCCTGTAGAGCGGCGCCCATGTCGCATCCCCGCCCGCCCCTGCACCCGGCTGTCCTCGACGCGCAGGCGAAGTACCACGCCGACCTCGTCGCGGAAGTCGCCGCCGCCGTGGCGAAGCACGACGTGGTAGTCGTAGGCGTGTCAGGCCTTCAACCCGGCAGGCGCGCGCGGAAACTCCTCGACGAGCGGCAGGTGCCGTACCGCTACCTCGAGTACGGCAGCTACCTGTCGGGCTGGAGACGTCGCCTGGCGCTCAAGCTGTGGGTCGGCTGGCCCACCTTTCCCCTCGTCTTCGTGAAGGGCACCTTCATCGGTGGCGCGAGCGACCTGTCACGGCTCATCGCGTCGGGCGAGCTCGAGACCCTCCTCGCGCGCTGAGCGGCGAGCGGCGAACGACGGCTCGCCGGGCCGACAGCGGCCTCAACGCGGTGGTGAAGCGCGAGCCGTTCAATACGCGGAGGTGACGGCCTCGAAGCTCCGGTGCGCCACGAATTCAGGGCCCGAGGTCCACATGATTGATCGGATCGCCCGGCCTGCCAGTGTCGAGCTCATCGTGCTCTGCCTCATGACGCCCCGGCGGGCCGTCACCATGACTCGTCTCAACCAGGCTTGCCGATTACTGCGCGAATCGCGGCAAGGAGTTCGAGCGACGCGGGCGCTTCGCCGTCGAACTCGAACCAGAAGGTGCCCTCCCACGTTCCGCCAACGACGTTGTTGCACATCCAACACACCGAAGCCTCTGCGACCAACTCCTCTGCGAGAAGGAAGCGAAGCCCAAAGGGCGGGACGTGACACCTTGCCTGAGACCCTGGGGGCAGGCTGCGCCAGAGAGCTGCGATGGTCTGTGCGGCGTTCCCAGTCACGCGCACACAAGGCGCCGCAGCAGCCGCGCTCATGTAGCCACTCGAACTGAGCGGTTCGACGTCCTCGAGGTCGACGACCTCGACCACGTCGATCTCGGGCAAGGAGTCGGGGCGCCAGTCGAGGTGGCTCACATTCACGTGACGGTCTCCTCGTTGTCGGCGGGCGTACCAACTCGAGAGAAAAGCGCGAATCCGGGAAGGAGGGCCAGAGGCCGCGGGCGCCGGCGGTCATCCTCGAGGGGGGCAACGCGAGGGGCGAGGTGGCGTCACCGATGGTGAAGCGGCGTCAACGGTTGGGTGGAAGGTCACGCCGGTGGGGTGGTGGGTCGGCGCCCGCATGGAGCCCGTTCGCTCGAAGGAGAGGCAGGGGCGAGGAGGGCGCTCCAAGGCCTCGAGAGACGGAGGAGCCTGAAGAATCACCCCGCGGATCCGTGCGATTCGACCTGGGCGGACCCGAGGCGGGCTCGACTTCTGGGGGGTGGAAACAAGGTGACGGAAACCGTCACCTGGTTGACGTCACCTGGGTGACGCTTTTCGTCACCTTGTTTACACCCCCCTCTCGGTCGTCCCCCCCGCCTCGGTCCTGGCTCCGCCTCACATCGTGGTGTGGAGCGTTCGACGGAGCGTCTTGACCTCAGCCTCGGAGTCGGCGTCGAGGTTCACGCACGCCGGAGTGTTGCGACCGCACGAGGCCTCGCGGCGCGAAGCGCTCGGTCTGATGTGCTGAGGTCAGCGCCGCGTTCGAGGTCCGCAGCGGGTTCGTCGCTGACGCCCCTCACGCTCCGCGCACCGCCACGCAGCACGACGAAGCGTCCCGAGGTCGGCCTCGGCATCGCCGTCTGCGGCTGCGTCGTCGCTCGCGCCCGCGGCCCGTCCAACACCACGCACCACGACGCGGAGCTCTCGGCGACGGCCCGAGGTCAACCTCGAGTTCGCCGTTTGGCAGCTGACTGGTCACTCACGCCAGGTTCGGCCCCTGCGGCGACGCACCTCGCGACGCAGAGACCTCATCGAAGCGCTCGAGGTCAGCCTCGACCTCGGTGCTCGACTCTGAACCGCCACGCATCGCAGCGCGGAGATCGCGACGAAGCGCCTCGAGCTCGGCCTCGGCGTCCACGTCGTCTGCTCTCGGACGCTCAACCCGGCGAACGGCGCCAGGCAGCGCCGGCCGCTCAGCGCTGTCACGCTCGCAGGTCGCCCCCGCCGCGGGCGCTGCGTCTTCCGCCAGCCCTCCGTCACCCGAGGCTTCGGAGCGCCCACCATCAGCCCCCAGCGCTTCCGGGCCAGCCTCATCCCCGCGAGCCCGATGGCCCCGACGTGGAGCCTCGAGCGCGCGCTCCAGGGACCGCAAGAGGTCGTTCAAGGCCGCCAGCCGCTGCACCCCGAACCGGTTCGCCACGCCCTCGCTCACGGCGCCGACCCGCTCGCGACACTCCAGCACCACCTCTTCTCCTGCGGGCGTCAGCCCGACACGGACCTCGCTGTCCTCGGGCCGCACACGCCACCGTTGCAGCAGCCCGTCGCGCTCGAGCGCCTCGAGGCGTCGGTGCAGGAACTGCCGACTGACGCCACACGCCCGTGCCAGGCCCCCAGGTGTCGTCTCCCGACTCCCCTCGAGCAACGTCAACACCTGATGGTCCCTCAGCGACAGCTCGAGGTCCTCGAGCCGCCGCGACACGCCTACGCGGTACAGCCGCTCGACCCGCGCCATCAGCGCGAAAACCCCATCCACCTCACTCGACTCCACCGATTCCATGACCCCCCCGATTCGCAAACGCAGCCGCCATCTCGCACACAGGGCTGACATCCCGATGGGTGGGCGGCTCCCGCCCCCAATGCGCGCCTGACCGCCGACTCGAACCGGTCGCCATCGAAAGGGCCCTCCCCGGCGCTCCACGGGTGTAGCGTTCGCGGCCGTTCACGCCGTCACAGGAACCCCGCCATGGCCGAAATCCGCCTGCCCGCCGAGCAGAAGTACCAGAAGGAGCTCGCCGCCCTCGCCGCCGCCGACAAGGCGCCGAAGCCGCCCGGCTGGCAAGCCCGTCGGTGGCGTCGCCATCACCCCCAAGTACGTCGGCGACAAGTCCACCGTGCAGGTCGCCATCGCCACGCTGGCGTCCGACCGCGCGCTCATGCTGGCCGGCGAGCCCGGCACCGCGAAGTCGTGGCTGTCGGAGCACCTCTCGGCGGCCATCAGCGGCACCAGCACCCTCATCGTGCAGGGCACCGCGGGCACCAGCGAGGAGCACCTCAAGTATGGCTGGAACTACGCGCTGCTGCTCGCCGAAGGGCCGACCCCCAAGGCGCTGGTGCCGTCACCGATTCTCAGAGGCATGCGCGAGGGCCGCTGCGTGCGCTTCGAAGAGGTGACGCGCACCTCGAGCGAGATTCAAGACTCGCTCATCTCGATTCTCTCGGAGAAGCAGGTGTCGATTCCCGAGCTGAACGAGGTGGTGAGCGCGGAGCGCGGCTTCAACATCATCGCCACCGCCAACACCCGCGACCGCGGCGTCAACGAGATGTCGTCGGCCCTCAAGCGCCGCTTCAACTTCGTCACCGTGCCCGTCGTCGACGACCTCGAGCAGGAGATCCGCATCGTCACGCGCCGCGAGGCCGAGCTGCGCGGCGACTACCAGGTGGGCGTCGAGCCTCCGGCCGAGCTGTCGCGCGTGCTGGTGACGCTCTTCCAGGAGCTGCGCGCCGGCGTCACCAAGGACGGCAAGACGAAGGTGAAGGCGCCCGGCAGCGTGCTGTCGACGGCCGAGGCCATCTCGGTGCTGTTCAACTCGGGAATCCTCGCGCAGAGCTTCGGCACGGGCGCCGTCACCGCCGAGGAGCTGTCGCGCTCACTGATGGGCGCCGTGGCGAAGGAGAGCGGCGACGACCTGAAGGCGCTGCGCGAGTACTGCGAGACGGTGGCCAAGTCGCGGTCTGGCGCGTGGAAGGACTTCTACGCCGCGTCGAAGAAGCACCTGAAGGGGTGACGCATGGCGGCCCTCTCGGAGGCGACGCGCCGCGCGCTGACCGGCGTGCACCTGTTCCCCGTGCGGCACCATTCTCCGCGCACCAGCGCCGTGCTGCGCTCGTTCCTCGACGCGACGAAGCCGAAGGTGGTGCTGGTCGAGGGCCCGCAGGACGCCGAGGTGTGCCTCGACGTGCTGCTCGACGCCGAGACGGTGCCGCCCGTCGCCATTCTCGGGTACCGCACCGATGGGCAGAGCGGCAGCTCGCTGTACCCCTTCGCGAGCTACTCGCCCGAGTACGTCGCGCTCAAGTGGGCCAGGCAGCACCACGCCCGCGCCCACTTCATCGACCTCACCCTGGGCCAGAGCCTCGGCTACCAGCGGCCCGAGCACGCCGCCGGCGACGACGCAGCTGACGGCGACGCCGACGACGAGCCCGACGAGGCGCCGCTCCCGCCGTCGATGGACGAGCGCATCGTCGCCGCCACCGGGTTTCGCAGCTTCGAGGAGTTCTGGGAGGCCTCGTTCGAGGCGCCCGCGCACGAGCCCGAGGGGTTCCGCCGCGCGCTGCTCGCCTGGGCCGACCTCATTCGCCACGAGGGCACGCGCGTCACCTACCACCGCGCCCGTGACGCCCTGATGGCCCGCCTCGTCACCGAGGTGGTGGAGCGCGGCGTCGACCCCTCGCACGTGGTGGTGGTGGTGGGCGCGGCCCACGCGGCGGCCTTCGCGCAGCTCGACGTCGACCCCGCCCTCGAGGCGCACCTCGAGCGCACCGTGCCGACGGCCGTCACCATGATTCCGTACAGCTTCACGCGGCTGGCGGAGCAGACGGGCTATGGCGCCGGCAACCGCGCGCCCCGGTACTACCAGCGCGCGCACGACGCCAACGTCGACTTCCGCCGCGCGACGCTCGAGGTGCTGTGCGAGTTCACCGACCACCTGCGCCTGCGCGGCTTCACCGTCTCGCTCGCCGACACCATCGAGGCCTACCGGCTGGCCACCATGTTGTCCGACCTGCGCGGCAAGTCGGGCCCGGGCCTCGACGAGGTGCGCGACGCGTCCATCGCGACGCTCTGTCGGGGTGAGGCGCAGCACGTCGACGGCTTCTTGTGGTCGACCGTCATCGGCCACGCCATCGGCAAGGTGGCCTCGCGCATCGGGCGCAACTCGTTGCAGCAGGAGTTCTGGCGCGAGGTCGACCACCGCCGGCTGCCGAAGACGGACGAGGCCGCGCAGTTCACGCTCAAGCTGAACGACCCGGTGCAGGTCGACACCAGCGTCTTCCTCCACCGCCTGCGCGTCGCCGACGTGCCCTACGCGGCCTTCGTGGGCTCCTCGGCGGGCCGTGGCGCGAAGAAGGGCGACGTCGAGGACGCCGGAGGCCACGCCGCGCTCTCGCGCGTCCGCGAGGTGTGGGAAGGCCAGTGGACCCCGTCGACCGACGTGGCCCTCGTCGAGCGCATCGTCGACGGCGACTCGCTGCAGCAGGTGTGCGAGCGGCGCCTGAGCCGGGCGCTCGACGCCGCGACGTCGACCGGCGCCACCGCCCACGTCCTCATGGAGGCCGTCGTCACGCTCGCGCCCGAGGTGATGGCGCGCGCGCTGGCCGCGACCGACCGGCTGGCGTCGACGGACGACGACCTGCCCTCGCTCGCCTCGGCGTGCCGCGCGTTGTCGGGCCTCGCGAGCTACGGCTCGTCTCGCAAGGCCACCGCGCTCGGTGACGAGGTGCTGGCGTCGCTGTGCGCGAAGACGTTCGAGCGCGCGGTGCTGCGGCTGCGCTCGGCCTGCACCGGCACCGACGAGGCCGTGGGGCCCGCGCGCGAGGCGCTCAAGACGCTGCACGACCTCGCGCTGAGCCAGCGCCTCGTCGACGGCGAGTCGTGGTTCACCGAAGCGCACGCGCTGGTGGGCAGCTACGTCGTCCACCCCACCTGCGCGGGCCTGGCGTGCGGGCTGCTGTACCTCGCGCAGCGCCTCTCCGAGGCCGACGTCGCGCAGGTGGTGCAGCAGCGGCTCTCGGCCCTGTCCGACCCGGAGGCAGCGGCCGGCTTCCTCGCGGGCTTCTTCGAGGTGAACGCGCTGGTGCTGGTGAAGAGCAGGCCGGTGGTGCAGGCGCTCGATGCGTTCCTGCTGTCCATCGAGCCGGAGCGCTTCAAGGACACCCTGCCGACGCTGCGCCGCGCCTTCTCGCCCCTCGGCCCCACCGAGCGCCGCTACCTGCTCGAGAACCTGCTCGGCCTGCGGAAGCTCCAGGAGCACGCGCGCGAGGCCCAGGCCGTCATCGCCGAGAAGGACAAGGACACGCTCAAGGCCCTCGGCACCGACATGGCGAAGGTGATGGACGACCTGGACGACCTCCTATGAGTGACGCGCTGTCGGACGAAGACAAGGAAGCGCTGCTGCGGTGGCGGCTCGCGCTGGGCCCCGGCGCCGAGAAGGTGTCACCTCAGTTCGACATGAAGGGGCTCGGCGGCGCGGGCGCCCAGCTCGGGCTCGAGCCGACGCGCCTCGACGAGCTCGACGAGGCGCTCGACTTCATCTACGGCGACCGCGTCGGCGGCTCGAGCGCCTCGCGGCCGTACGTGCCGAAGTGGCTCGGGCTGGTGCGCGAGTTCTTCTCGAAGGACGTGGTGGCCTTCGTGCAGAAGGAGGCCATCGAGCGCCGGGGCCTCACCCAGCTGCTCTTCGAGCCCGAGACGCTCCCCTTCCTCGAGAAGAACGTCGAGCTCGTCACCACCCTCATGAGCGCGAAGGGCCTCATCCCCGACGAGGCGAAGGACCTCGCCCGCGGCATCGTGAAGGAGGTCGTCGACGAGCTGCGCAAGAAGCTCGAGGCCGAAGTCCGCACGGCCATCATCGGCGCGGTGCGCCGCAACACCGACAGCCCGCTGAAGGTGGCGCGCAACATCGACTGGAAGCGCACCATTCGCCGCAACCTGAAGGGGTGGGACGCCGAGAAGAAGCGCCTCGTGCCCGAGCGGTTCCACTTCTGGTCGAACCAACGCCGGCACCACGAGTGGGACGTCACCCTGTGCGTCGACCAGTCGGGCTCGATGGCCGAGAGCTGCGTCTATGCGTCGGTGATGGCGGCCATCTTCGCCTCGCTCGACGTCCTCAAGACGCGGCTGGTGGTGTTCGACACCGAGGTGGTCGACCTCACCCCGCTGCTCGTCGACCCGGTCGAGGTGCTCTTCACCGCCCAGCTCGGCGGCGGCACCGACATCAACCGCGCGGTGGCGTGGGCGCAGCAGAACGCCATCGAGCGCCCCGAGAAGACCATCTTCGTGCTCATCACCGACCTCTTCGAGGGCGGCAACGCCGAGGAGCTGGTGGTGCGCATGCGCCAGCTCGTCGACGCGAAGGTGAAGGCGATGGTGCTGCTCGCCCTCTCGGACTCCGGGCGGCCCTCGTACGACCACCAGCTCGCGGCCCGGCTGCAGGCGCTCGGCGTGCCGTGCTTCGGCTGTACGCCGAAGCGGCTCGTCGGCGTGATGGAGCGCATCATGAAGGGCCAGGACATCACCACCTACCTCGCCGCCGAAGAGGCCAGACTGAATGGCTGACGCCACGAAGACCCTACCGAAGCTGACGCTGCCCGGCCTGCGCGACGTCGTCACCGACGCCGACGAGCTGGGCAAAGGCGCGCGGCTCTACGACGACAAGGGCCTCTCGAACCTGTCGCGCTACGAGCTGCGCTTGTACGCCGACGCGAAGGGGAGCGGGGCCGCGCCCTACAAGGTGCAGGTGACGTTCGACGAGAAGGTGAAGGGCCGCTGCTCGTGCATGGCCGCGCGGAGCCGCCCCTTCTGCAAGCACGCCGCGGCGCTGCTGGTGGCGTGGGCGCGCACGCCCGAGGCCTTCGTGGTGTCGGACGTGGCGCCCGCGGGCGCAGGAGGCTCGGGCACCGCGAAGAAGAAGGCCGTCAAGGCGAGCGAGACCGACGTCAAGGCGGTGATGGGCGGCGGTGTCGAGCAGGCCTCGACGCTGGTGCGGGAGCTGGCCTTGTCGGGCGTCGCCAGCGTCGGCGCGGACCGCTCCGAGCAGATTTCGGCCCTCGGCGCGGCGCTCCGGGAATCCCGCCTGCGACGGCTCTCGGCGCGCGTGCTGTCGCTGGCCGAACTCGTCGCCGAGGCCTCGTCGGGCGCCGACACCTTCGACGCCAGCGCGTACGCCGAGCTCTTCGCCGACGTCGTGCTGACGGTGCGCAAGCTCGAGAAGCACCTCGGCGGCGAGGCGCTCGAGCCCGTCTACGTCGAGGAGCTCATCGGCAAGACCTGGACGAAGAAGGACCGCGCGCCCATCGAGGGGCTCGAGCTCGTCGAGTACGCCTTCTCGACGCGCACGACGAGCGACGACTTCGTCATTCGCGAGAGCCGCTTCGTCGACCTGAAGAGCGGCCGTCACTTCGCCGAGAAGCAGATCGTCCCCGGCTTCCTCGCCAAACGAACCGACCCCAAGAAGAGCCACGCCGGCTGGGTGCTGTTCGGCGCGGCCGGCTCGCAGTACCCCTCGTTCGAGCCGATGCGCGTCGACCTCGACACGCCCGGCGAGCTGGTGGCCGTCGACGCGAAGACCGTCGAGGCGCTCCTCGAGAAGGCGCTGCCCTCGGTGACGGCCGCGCTGACGGCGTTCCAGGAGCGCCGCAAGGACGTGTTCGCGCCCGACACCCTGCCCGTCTCGATGCGGGTGACGTCGCTGCTGGCCGAGGGGCAGCGGCTCCAGGCGGTCGACGAGGCCGGGGGCGCGCTTTTTCTGCCCGATGACCCGGTGCTGCGGGAACACCTGGCGGCCTCGCTGCGCGGCGTGCACCTCGAGGGCCTCGTCGGTGACATCACGCTCGACGGCGCGTTGCCCACGCTGTTTCCACTGGCGGCGCTGGTGCGCGCCCCCGAGGGCCGCCGGCTCGTCACCGTCACCACGCGCGGCGTCGCCGACGTCCTCTCGTCCCGCAAGGTGCGCGTGACGGCCGGCGCCCGCGCGCTCCGGGGTGCCCAGCGGCCGTCGTGGGCCGACGTCGCGCGCGCCGCCGGGGTGTCGGCCGCGGCCATCGCGCTCGGTGAGGTTCGCGAAGAGCTCGCGCACGCGCTCGTGAACGGCCTGTCGAGCGTCGTGCCCCGCTTCACCGGGCCCCTCGTCGCCCGCCTCGAGGAGCTCGGCCTCGCGAAACAAGGCGCCCTCCTCGCGGTGGCGGCGCTGAAGAGCGACCCGGCCGACCGCCTCGACGACGTGGTGAAGCTGTACCAGGTGCTGGGCATCGCGCTCACGCGCCTGTCTGGCGCGACGCACGTCGACCGCGCGGGCCTGGTGACGGTGCCGACGTTCGAGTCGGTGCAGGTGGCGCGCAACGCCGAGGTGCTCGAGCCGAAGGTCATCGCCGAGCGCGTCGCCGCGGGGCAGCTCAACCGCTACCAGGCCGCCGTGCGCTACGCCGCCTGGTACGACGCGGTGCCCGTCGAGACGTTGTCGAAGAGCCTGTACCCGACGTGGGCCGATGGCAGCGCGCAGCCGTACGTGGCGCGCGTCTTCGCGTCGAAGGGGGCGCTCGCCGTGGAGGCGGCCCGGCAGGCCCTGGGGCTCCTCGACCGCACGAACCAGCCCACGTGGCGTCGCCCGGCCGCGCGCATGATTCGCCTGACGGCCGTGAAGGTGCTCGAGGCCGTCGGCACCGAAGACGCCGCGCGGCTGCTGACGCAGTTCTCGACGCAGGTGGGTGACGCTGCGCTCAAGGCGCTCACGCTCAGGGCGCTGCGCACGGTGCGGGCGCGGCTCGGCAAGGGCAGCGCCGGGCTGACGCCGACCGAGCTCGAGACGTTGTCGAACCTCAAGACGACCCTCTTCGAGGCCAGCCGCAAGGAGTCCCGTGTCGGCGCGGCGCACGTGCTCGCCGAGCAGGGCTTCCTCGAGGCGATTCCCCACCTGCGCGCCAGCTTCCTCGGCGACGTTTCGAGCGACGTGCGCGAGGCCGCGGCCCACGCGCTCGGCCAACTGGGAGACACCGAGTCGCTCGACACCTTCGTGGCCCTGCTGAAGGCCCGCGCCGAAGACCACCAGGGCGCGAAGCTGGGGGCCTATGCGCTGGCCCACCTCGGCGACGTGCGGGGCATCGACGCGCTGCTCGACGCCTGGGCCGAGGGGTGGCTGCCGGCCGTCGTCTCGGAGGCCATGCGTCACGTCGGCATGGCCGCCTTCGAGCCGCTGGTCGACCGCATCGAGCGTCAGCCCGAGCTGGTGAAGCGCAAGGCCGCGCTGAACGTCGTCGAGAGCCTGCAGCCGCACGACGTCGCCGAGGCCCTCGTCGCGCGCGCCCTCGCCCACCGGGACGCGCCGGACTTCACGACGAAGGCGCTCCTGTGGGTGGTGCTCGCGGGCTTCCACAAGCAGAGCGCCGAGGCGTTCGGCGCGGCCGTGCTGGAGCTCAAGCCCGACCTGGCGAAGGGCGGCAAGGACGAGAAGGCGCTGGCGAAGAAGCTGCGCGCGGTGAACTGACGGGCCGCGAGGGCCGGGCGCGCCAGACGTCTTCGGCGGCGCGCCTTCGTCGAGCGACGTCTCACGGTGCTCGTCAGCGTGGCGGAGCCTCGAGGCCACACGCCTGGGCCACCTCGTCCCGGTAGGCGAGCCACGCCACCAGCACCGACTCCAGCGCCGCGACGACGGCCTCGTGCTCCGACGGTGGCACGTGGTCGAGCATCACCCGCCACGCCGCGAGCCGGTGCTCTCCTTCCACGCCACGGTGCGCTTTCGTCAGCGCGAGGGCTTCGACGGGCAGGCCATAGTGCTTCACGAGCGGGTGCTCATCGAGCGCGGGCTCGGGCCGCTTCGGCGCCGAGGGGTCGAACAGCGCGCGCTCGTGCGGCGTGCCCTCGAGGAAGAGCGTCACCACGGCGGCGGCCACGCTCCAGCCGCGGGCCTGCGTCGCGTCGTCGAGCCCCGCGCGGTACGCGGCGGCCTTCGGGAGCAACGTCACGTGCTCGAAGCGCGACACGTCGAAGCCCAGGCCGCGTGGGTACTCGAGGAACAGCTCCGGGTGCGGCCGGCCGGCGTGCAGGCCGCCGGTCTCTTCTTCGTAGAGGTTCTCGGCCAGCTCGCGGCGCACGGCGGGAATCGGGCACTGCACGTACGCGCGACCCACCAACACCGGGAAGTCGCGCACGTACACCGCGTACTCCTGCTCGAGGTGCACGTGCAGGCGCGCCTTCGCCACGGAGCCGTCGGTGAAGCGCGGCCACGCCCAGTGCACCTTGCGGTCCATCACCCCCAGCAGCGCCTCCCGGAAGCCATCGCGTGTCATGGCCGGCGAGTGTCACCCAGGGTGGGCGTTCGAGGCGAATCGGCGTCAGAACTCTGGCGCGCGCGCGGCGAGGCGCCCGCTTATTCGATCGACAGCGATGGAGTCCTCCGACCTGTCCTTCGACCTCGACGCCGAGGTGGTGCGCCTCATCAAGGCCAAGCTCATCGAGCTGCCGACGTACCCGGGCGTGGCGCTGCAGCTGCAGCGGCTGATCAGCTCGGAGTCGTACGACCTCGACGCGCTCGTGCGCCTCGTCGAAGCCGACCCCGCGCTGGCGACGCACGTCATTCGCGCGGCGAACTCGGCCTTCTTCCGCGCCACCACGCCCATCACCACGCTGCCCGCGGCCATCTCGCGCGTCGGCGCCTCGGAGCTGGCGAACATCGCCATCGCGGGCACGCTGGGCCTGCAGGCGTCCATCGAGGGGCCCCTCGCCGGGCTCCGGCGGGACAGCTGGCGGCGCAGCCTCGTGGGGGCCTTGTTGAGCCAGGAGCTGGCGCGCGTGCGTCACCTCGACCCGGGCGAGGCCTTCCTCGCGGGGCTCCTGCACGACTTCGGCGAGACCATCGCCTACCGCACCTTCGAGGTGATTCTGCAGCAGCACCCGGGCAGCGGGCCGCAGGAGGCCGCGCGGTGGCAGTGGCAGGCGCAGCGCTACCACGTCGAGCTGGGCATGGCGCTCGCGGCCGACTGGCGGCTGCCGGCGCTGCTGCAAGAGGTCGTCATGCGCCACCACGACGACGACACCTCGTTCTGCGAGCACCCGAAGATGGTCGAGCTCATCGCGCTCACCGACGACCTGTCGACGCACCTCTTCGATGCGCCCTCGCTCGAAGCCGTCGAGTTGCCCGCGCGGGTCGGCCTGTCGACGGCCGAACGGCAGTCGCTCCAGCGCCTGGTGCCCCGGCTGCCGTCACTGCTCCAGTCGCTCGAGCTGCCGTCCGAGGGCAAGCCGGTCGAGAGCCTCGTCGCCCCGGCCGCGCCCATCGTGCCGAAGAGCGCGCCTGCGTTCGACGTCGAGGTGGCGGTGGTGAAGAAGGACGTGCGTGACACCTACCGGCTGCTGCAGGCGACCGAAGGCGCGCTGCGCATGAAGGGCGTCCTCGCGCAGCCCGAGCGCCGCCTCGTCACGCTCGAGGTGCAGCGGTTGACGTTCAGCGCCACCGTCGTCTCATGCGCAGCGGGCGATGACGGCTGGGTGCTCGAGCTCAAGCCCTTCGCCCTGAGCGGAGAGCAGCTGATGCAGTGGCGCAGGCTCGTGCGTGAGGCCGAGCGCGCCAGGGCCGCGTGACTCGGGCCCGTCGTCGCGCCGGACCCGCCAGCCGAGGTTCGGCCTGACCCATGCGAGCGGTGCGTGGCGCGCACGCGTCCGCTCACCTCGGCCTTCATTCACTCCCTTGCGAGCGCGAGGGGCGGGCCGATATCCCTTCCTGACCGTGCCATCTCTTCGTGACCTGACCGACGACGCGCTCCGCCACGTGACACCGATGGTGGCGCGCGAGCTCGTGGTGCAGTGCTTCCTTCAGGCGCAGCAAGAGACCTTCCGCCGGGCCAGCGAGCGCATGGGCCGCGCGCCGAGCGACGACGAGCTCGCGAAGATGATCGAAGGCGCCGTGCGACTGGCGTTCCGCTCGACGAAGGGCGACTTCGACCACCCCACGAAGAAGACGCTCATGGCCGCCGTCCAGCAGCTCGCGGCCAAGGCCGCCGCCATGGGGACCCCGCCCGACGTCATCGAAGACCACCGCTCCGAGCTCGGCCGGCTCTTCGCGGCGATGCCCGACGAAGCGTGACGCCGCCAGGTGCAGCCGGGCCCTCGCGGCTCCACCCGGCCGAGCCCTGCCGCCGAGTCGAGCGCTCAGGACGGCCCCGCGACACGACCGCCCGAGTGGTGGACGCGGTCGAGCGTGAGGTGTCCAGCAATCGCCTCGCGACCAGCTGGACGCCAGAACCGCCGCGTCACTCGAGGCCGAACCCGCGCTTCACCGCACCCAGCGCCTGGCGCGGCCGGCGCTCGATGTCGACCAGGCCCCACCACTCTTCGTTGAAGGTGAAGTCCGGGTGTGGGCCTCCGCCGGGCGCGATGCCGCCGACGTCGTGCCGGTCTGGCCGCCCCTGCCCGTCCTTCCACCACTCGTCGCACCACTCGAAGAGCGCGCCGCCGACGGCAACGCCTCCGTCACCGGACCAGTTGCGGTGGAGCTCGCGCGTCAGCGCCTCGGTGGCGAAGGCCTGGGCGGCCTCGTCGACACCGGGCAGCCTCGCGTTCCACGCGTCGGCGCCGAACTCGCCGAGCATCATCGGCTTGGGGCTGCGGCTCGCCCAGGTGGTGAAGAGGTTCCCGAAGGTGGCGCCGCGGTAGACGTTGAGCGCCCAGATGTCGGTGCGTGGCATCGCCGCGATGACCTCGGCGGAAGGGACCTCGCCGTAGACGTTCACGATGGGCAGGCGCGTGTCTTCGGCGCGAATGCGCTCCATCACGGCGTTGAGGCGGTCGCGCGAGGCCGTGGGGCTGAGGCCCACGTAGAGCCCGTTGTAGTTCCACTCGTTGCCGACGAGCCACGCGAGCATCGCCGGGTGCGCCGCGACGCTCCGCACGCGCTCGTTCACCACCGACACGTCTTCTCCGCCGAAGCTGTACACGGTGTTCAGTACCATCAGCCCGTGGCGGTGCAGGGCGTCGAGCACCACGCGGTCCGTCAGCGCGACGTAGGTGCGCACCGCGTTGAAGCCAGCGGCGCGCATCATCGCCGCGTCCTGCTCGACGGTGCCCCGGAAGTCGAGGCCGCCCGGGTGCGTGGCGCCGCGGCGCACGGGGTTCCACGCCACCGCGCGCACCTCGAAGGGCACCTCATCGACGAGGAGCCGCCGCCCCTCGACGCGGACGCTCCGTGGGCCCATGCCCGCATCGGGCCGGGCGGTGCCGGCGTCCGCGCTGGGCGTTCCCGAATCGAGCGCCGAGCCGCCACCGTCGTGGACGGCGCCGCCATCAACGCCATCGACCAAGGCGCCTTCGGCCGCGTCGGGGCGACCTTCCTCCACGTCGCCCACACACCCGAGCAGGACGAGCAGCGACAGGCACGCGTGCCGCATCAGAGGCTCTCGACGAACGCGAGCAGCGCCGCGCGGTCTTCGGCCGAGGCCTGCACGAGCGCCTGCCGCGCCGGGGCCGCTTCACCGCCGTGCCACAACACCGCCTCGAGCACGGAGCCAGCCCGGCCGTCGTGGAGCAGCTGCACCGTGCCCGTCACCTCGCGCGTCAGCCCCAGGCCCCACAACGGCGGCGTGCGCCACTCACTGGCATCGGCGCGCGCCGAGTCATCGGCGAGGTCGGGCCCGAGGTCGTGCAGCAAGAGGTCGGTGAAGGGCCGAATCGACTGGGCGCGCAGCTCCTCGAACGGGTGCGTCGTGCCCGTCGTCAGCGACGGGAAGTGACAGCCCGCGCAGCCCAGGCTCGAGAAGAGCTCGCCCCCGCGACGGACCTGCGGGGTATTCGCGCCCCGCTGCGGCACCACCCCCACCAGCCGCATGTAGGTGGTGAGGCGCTCGAGGTCGGCGTCGTCGAGCTCGGCGCGTCCACCCTCGGGGAACATCGAGGTGCCGACGCCGAGGTCGAGCAGCAGCGCGTCGGCCACCTGGTGGCGAACGGAGACCTTCTCGGACTTCCACCCGAAGCGCCCCACGCGTGGCTCCCCCGTCACCGGGTCGTCGATGACGTTCACCCGCCCGGAGATGCCGTTGCCATCACAGTCCTCGACGTCCTGCGCGGCCAGCAGCACCGACTCGTCGATGGCCTCGAGCAACCCGAGCCCGACGAGCTGCCGCGGCATGCGCGCCGACGACTTGAGCGCACGCCCCGCGTCGAAGATGGGCTTCGTCAGCGTCACGCTGGTGCCGTCGGCGAGGGTGACGACGCGCGTCTCGGTGCGCTGGAGCATGAGCGGGGCTTCCTGCGGCTGCAGCTGGGTGCCCAGCGGGCCTCCGTCCCACAGCTTCCACACCAGCGTGTCGACGCGCGTGCCCGGCGTCGTCGGCACCACGCCGCGCCCGTTGTGCGCGTGACAGTCCTGGCAGCTGCGCACGTTGAAGTGGGGCCCCAGCTTGCCCACCTGCTCGGTGAAGACGGGGTTGCCGCGCTCCGAGTGGGCGCCCGTGCCGAAGTCGGTGTGGAAGAGGCGCCGGCCCTCGAGCCACTGTTGCTGGTGCGGCGCCTGGGTGTTGAGGGCCAGCTGCGCGAAGGCGAAGGTGGGGTCGACCAGCGTGCCGTCGGCGAAGGCGATGTGCGGCACCGTGGTGTCACCGCCGAGGCGCTCGGCCTGCGTCGAGGGCCCGAGCCACCCGGTGGTGTCGAACGTCTCGGGCGTCAGCCCGCCCACGCCCACCTGGTAGCGGAACGTGTCGGAGTAATACGACTTGGCGCCCACCACGAAGGTGTCGTCGGCCGGGAAGCCCTTCAAGAAGATGCCGAACTCGAACTCCATGATGTCGCCGACGCGCATGGGCCGGTTGCGGTCGCGCGCGTTGGTGGTGATGGTGATGGTCTGCTCGAGCGGCCCGCTCGTCGTCAGCACGTTGTTGTTGGCGAAGAGGTAGGACTGCGGGCCGTTGCCGGCTTCGCCGTACACCTTCCACGCGCGGAAGTTGGTGCGCGGCCCGGGCTCGGCCCAGTCGAAGATGGGCCGGTACGTCACCTTGAGCGACGACCTGCCGGCCGCCACCTCGTCTTCGATGGTGAACGCGAAGCTGCGCTTCTCGAAGTAGCGGGGCTCGAAGTGCATGAAGCGGTCTTCACGCTCGTGCCGCGGCCGCACCCGGCCGGCCCCGTGGGTGACGATGACGCCGTCGCTGCGACGCGTGACGATGGGGCCAGACGTGGGCATGGCCGTGGGGAAGAGCGGCCGCACCGTCTGGTTGAGCGTCGCACAGCGCTCGCCCTTCGGCTCCGGCAGCGGTGTCTCTCCCACCTCTGGAGGCGACGACGTACAGGCGATGGCGACGACGACCAGCAGGGACGAACGACGCAGCATGGGCAGGGCCTCCCGATTGCGGAACGGCCCCGTAGAGACGTCAGCGCCGAAAGCGGCTCACAACGTCTCGAGGAAAGCGATGAGCGCGTCGACGTCGGCGCCAGGCAGCGCACGAACGCGGTCGACGGACGCGCGCGCCTCGCCGTCGTGCCAGAGAATGGCCTCGAGCACGTCTCGGGCGCGGCCGTCGTGCAACAGGTGCCGCTCCCGGTGCACCACGCGGGCGACGCCGAGGCCCCACAGCGCGGCCGTGCGCCATTCCCGCGCGAGTGGAGACGCCGAGCCGTCCGACAACCCCTCACCCAGGTCGTGCAGCAGCCCATCGGTGAAGGGCCGCACGCGCTGACGACGAAACACGCCCAGCGGGTGCCCGTTGCCCGTCTCGAGCGAGTCGAGGTGACAGCGCGCGCAGCCGACGTCACGAAAGAGGGCTTCACCGCGCTCGGCCCGCGCGTCACGCCGCTGCACCGGCACGCCGAAGAGCTGCACCGCTGCCAGCAGCTCGCGGCGCGCCACCTCGTCGAGCCTGGCCCCGAGCTGTTCCCGCACCTCGTGCTGCACCAGGCCCTCGAGCGAGGAGTGGGTCGCCTTCCAACCAAAGCGCCCCCACCGCACGGCGCCGTCCACCTCGACGAGCGGCGCGCGGCCGCTGACCCCATCACCGTCACAGTCCTCGTCGTCGACGGCTTCCGCCAGGGTGGCCTCGGGGACGGCCTCGAGCAGCCCGAGCCCCGGCAGCGGCGGCGCCACGCGCACCACGGCGTCACCCAGCGCGTCGAAGCGGGGCGCCACGAGGGCGACGGAGCGGCCATCAGCCATCACCTCGCGACGCACCTCGACCAACTCCGACAGGCGGGGCTCGGCTTCGGTGCGCTGCACCACGGGACCGAGGGGCCCGTCGGTGTACGCGGCCGCGCTCTCGAGCCGCTGACCCACCGGCGGGAGCTGCCCACGGCCCGCGCTGCGATGACACGTATTGCAACTGCGTGCCGTGAAGGCGGCGTCGAGCGCGCCCGGTGACGGCGGGAGCGGTTCGTTTCCCGGCTCGGCGTGCGTGCCGCGCTCGACATCGGTGACGAAGCGGCGGCGACCGTTCAAGAAGCTGTCCGTCAGCGCAGGTGGCGCGCCGAGCGCGAGCTGTTCCCAGGCCGTGGCGCCCCCGATGGGTCCCCCTGCGCGCGTCTCGATGAAGGGCACCGAGAGGGCACCTCCGAGCCACGCGGAAGGGCCGAGCGCCGCTGGGGCTTCGTCATCGAAGGGCTCCGGGTCGAGGCCACCGGCGCCGACGCGGTAGCGGAAGGTGTCACTGTAGGCCTGCTGCGCACCGGTGATGGGCGTCGGGTCACGGGGGTCGAATCGAGCTCGAAGTCGAGCACGTCACCCACCTGCAGCGGCCGCTGGCTGCGCGAGTTGTCGATGACGAGGCGGACCGCCGTCCGTGGGCCAACGGGAGTCATCGTCACGTTCGACGTGGTGACGCCGCCGGTGGCCTGCTGGCGGAAGGCGCGGAACTGCACCCGGGGGCCGTTGGCGGACAAGTCGAGGCCGGAGGTCAACGTCACCTCGACCTCCGAACGTCCGCTCGCCACGCGGTCTTCGAGGCGCAGGCGCCCGC
>JALOQF010000520.1 GCA_025459425.1 Myxococcaceae bacterium
CGGGCTCGACCCGAACAACCGCCGCCGGTACTGGAACAACTCGGGCGTCGGCAACCAGACCCGGCCCAACTACAAGCCGTTCCGTCGCCTCATCATGGACTCGGTGCGGTACTGGGTCGACGAGATGCACGTCGACGGCTTCCGCTTCGACCTGGCTCCCATTCTTGGAGAGCGCGACCAGGAGTACTGGTCATGGGACGAGCCGAGGAACACGGTGCTCCAGGACGTCGTCGACGATCCGGTGCTGCAGAAGTACAACACCCGCATCGTCGCCGAGCCCTGGGCCGCCGGCGGGTACGATCTCGGCAAGTCGTTCAACGGGCCGAACAACAACGAGTTCTCGAACGGCTTCGGCACGCGCATCGGGCTGTTCCCCGCGTCGACGACGAGGCCGGGCTTCGCCTGGGGCGAGTGGAACGGGCGCTTCCGCGACTGGTGGCGGGCCTTCTGGAACCGCGACGAGTTCAAGCTCAACAGCCGCGAAGTGAAGGACGGAGGCTTCTTCCTCACCGGCTCGACCGACTGGTTCCGGTGGAACGACCGCAAGCCGTACCACGCCTACAACTTCGTCACGGTGCACGACGGCTTCACGATGTACGACCTGTTCTCGTACGAGAACAAACAGAACGGCTGTGGGCCGCTCAACCCCATCTGCTGCACCGAGCCCAACTCGTCCTGGTGCGAGAAGGACTCGGGTGAGAACAACAACCGCTCGCGCAACTGGGGCTCGAACGAGGCCATGAAGCGGCAGCTCATGCGCAACATGTTCGTCGCCATGCTGGTGAGCCACGGCACGCCGCTGCTGTGGAGCGGCGACGAGTGGATGCGCACCCAGCTCGGCAACAACAACGCCTACTCGACCCGCGCCGACGTACCCGAGAACTGGATGGACTGGGGCACCTACCAGTCGAAGGACGAGCGGCACCGCATGCACGACTTCGTGAAGAAGATGATCCGCTTCCGCAAGGAGCACGCCTACGCGCTCGCCCCGCTCGAGTACGGCGCCCCCGGAGAACCCGGCACCGCCGCGCCCTTCTCGTGGAAGAGCCCGGCCAACACCGACGCCGTCGACTGGGGCTCCAAGCAGCTCATGCTCCACTACTGGGACAAGACGAAGGGCCCCGAGCTCGCCATTCTCATCAACGGCGAGACGTTCGACGTGCCCTTCACGCTGCCGGGCGGCCGGACGTGGACCCGCGTCGTCGACACCCAGTCCTACTGGGACGAGCCCTCGACCCTCACGACGCTCAGCCTGCCAGCGCGCACGTCGAACAACGTGTGGCTCGACGCCGCCACCCCGGTGAGCGGGCAATACACGCTCAAGCCGCGCTCGATGGTGATCCTCGAGTCGAAGTGAACCGGGGAAGACACCCGCGGCTGTCCTTCTGGAGTGACGTGACGCAGCGCGCTTTGCGGCTGGCGAGCGGGTGCGCCATGACTCGCGCGTCTTCAGCCGTGGGGGAAACGCATGAATCGAATCGAATTCTTCGTGAACAAGCGTCCTGGGTACACGCAGGCGCGCAGCCACACGCGGGTGCCCGCGTCATTTCCGGTGCGTGTCGTCAACGCGGCGGCGCTGCGCCTGGCCGACGAGGCGCGCGACGTCAGTGAGGCTGGCGTCGGCGTGTCGACGTCGAGCCCCTTGCCGCCCATGACGTTGGTGCCGCTGCGTCTCGATTTGCCCACGTCGACCGAGCCCATCGAGGTGCTGGGCCGCGTCATGTGGAGCACGAGCTCGGCGATGGGCCTGCGCTTCGAGCAGCCCGACGAGCGCATTCACACGGGCGTGGCCCGCCTGCGCGCGGCCCTCGAGCGGCTGTAATCGGTTTCGAAAAAACGAGTCTGCCCGCCGTGCGGCGTGGGGTATGCGTCGCCGCGCGTGAAACGACTGCTCTTCGCGGGACTCCTCGTCGCCTCCCAGGTCGCGCTCGCCCAGGCGCCCGACAGCCGCTTCAGCGCCGGCGGCTACTACCGCATCAGCGCCCGCCCCGACTTCCAGGGCGGCAATGGGCGGCTGGGCTTCTGGAACCTCTACGGCCGATTGCTCAACGAGGGCACCTACGCGGCGCTCGAGATGAAGCTCGACCTGCTGCAGGCGCCGCCGGGCACCACCGACATCTGGGCGAGCCTGCACGCGCGCATCGAGGGCGGCACGGTGTCGACGGCCGACCCGCTCAACGGCTTCTTGAGCAGCTTCCGCCTGTCGCAGCTCTACGCCCGGGCCGGCAACATTCTCGCGCCAAACCTCATCTGGCAGCTCGGCACGCAGCAGTTCTTCTTCGGCGACCTCGGCCTCTACGACTTCCGCCCGGCGCAGCTCTTCGAAGACACCATCGGCTTGTCGGGGCGCTACCTCTCGGAGCACCTCGATCTGCTCGTCGCCGTCGGTGACTCGGGTTTCTCGCTCCGCGGCGCGCAGTACGTGCCGGTGCTGACGGCGGGCGCGGCGGCGCGGGTGCACGTGAACGATCACTTCGAGTTCGGCGGCGGCGGCCAGGTGGGCGTCGAGCCCTTCATCGCCGGCAACCGCTTCTCGTCGTACGCCACGCCGAACGTGAAGTACGAGGACTTCGCCCGGCGTGAGGTGCTGCGCCGCTTCCTCGAAGAGAACCCCGGCATGTTCGATCAGTTCCCGCAGCCTCGGCAGGCGGGGCAGCTGAACGTCTCGTGGCGCGGCGTCGGCTACGTGGGCTTCGGTGGCTTCGGCCCGCTGCGCTGGAACAATTTCTTCGCCCGCTACCAGCGGCTCCACCAGCAGAACTTCTACGCCGACACCTGGAACGGGCAGACCGTCACCGTCTACGCGGCCGACCTCACGCGCGATCGCTACTCGCTGGTGCTGGGTGACGAGATGCAGCTCGGCCTCGTTCCCGACCGGCTCGATCTCGTGCTCGCGGGCCTCTACGGGAGCGACCGTGACTTCGCCGACACCATCACCGCGAGCGAGCTGAACCGCGTCTACATGTCGACGGTGGCGCGGCTGCAGCTGTACGTGACGCGCGTGGTGCACGTGCTGCTCGAGGGCTCGGTCGCGCACGAGCGCTCGCTCAACGGCAACCTGTTTCGTGGACAGTTCGACTCGATCTTCCGCTCCTCGCAGGGGCTGCCCGACGCGCGCGGGCTCGAGTTCGGCGACCAGAACGTGCGCAACACCGTGCAGGTGAAGACCGGCGTCGTGCTGAACCCCACGGGGCCCGGCATCTACACGCGCCCGTCGATCCGCCTGCTCTACGGGTTCCAGTACAGCACCATGCACGCGGCCTTCGGCAACGCCTTCGCCGAGCGGCTCGATCAGTTCAACGTCTTCAGCCCCTCGCAGACCCTCGCATGGCATCACCTCATCTCGCTCGAGTCGGAAGGGTGGTTCTGATGCACGCCCGCCTCGCCCTGTCGGTGCTGTGCCTGTCGGCGCTGTCGTGCATGCCGAAGGTGCCGCGGCAGCGCCTCGAGAACGCCACGCCGATCCTCGTCGGGTACATCGTCGACCCGACCTACTCGGGAGAGCCGTCGACCGCGCCCGACAAGCTCAAGGAAGCGCTCGCGCGCACGCTCGAGGAGCGCAACCTGTCGGTCGTCGAAGTGCCGCTCGACGTCCTCAAGGGGCAGCGCATCACCGACACGCGCCGCGCGGCGCTCGAGGCCCAGCAACCCGACGCGCCGTACTTCCTGCTGGTCGAGCTGCGGGTGCACTTCTTCTCGCAGCTCGACGGCCGCTACCGCTGGGAAGTGGGCACCGCGCTCACCGCCGTGAAGAACGGCGGCGTCACCACGAAGGACGCCTTCGAGGTGCCGGTCGTGCTCGTCTACGACCACGAGAAGCAGCGCGCCGCCATGAACGCCGCCTCGCAAGACATCGCCATTCGGCTCGCGAGCCTGATGGACGGCCTGCTCGTCAGCGGCGAGAAGCCGGCCGCCCAGAGCGCCCAGGATCCCGCCGCGCCCGCGTCGTTCCAGCAGCCGCTCATGCCGGGGCAGCTCGTGCCCACGAAGTCGAAGCCGAAGGAAGCCCCGAAAGAGCCGCCGAAAGACACGCCGAAGGAATCACCGAAAGAGGCTCCGAAAGACGCCCCCTCGGCCCCGACGGGACGTCGCGGGGCCCCGCGCTCGATT
>JALOQF010000521.1 GCA_025459425.1 Myxococcaceae bacterium
GCTTCAGGGCCTCGGAGGTGAATGGCATCTGCGAGAACACCTCGGTGCCAGAGCTGAGCAGGCCCCGCAGGGTGGCGTGATGCGTGCGCGTCGACATGGCGCTTTGTACGTGGCCGTGGCCCGCGCTCTCGCTGAAACACGGGTGGCGGCACGCGCTCGAGGCAGCTGCGCTTATCGGACCATGCGGCCCGGTCGAATCACCACCAGGTACCACCAGGACTCGGGCCGAATCGCCTGCGGAGCGTGGGACTCCTGAGCGTCGGCGTGGACGGCCACTCGTTCAGCGGCGGCGGCAACGCGGCGCCCCGCATCGGTACCACAGAGACCAATCGCCGCCCTGCTTCCGCCGCAGCCGGTCGGCCTGCGGGTCCAACCCGACGCGGGCGTGCAGACGCCTTTCTTCGAGGCGCTCGGTACGCCGTACCTCGCCACCAGCGTGGGCGTGGACCCGTGCGTGTTCGGCCACCACGAAAAGGTGACGATCGACTGGTCGACACCGGGCGGCGCGATGAGATCGTCGTGCAGGCCGCCGCGTACTTCCGAGTACGCTGCTGCGTCATGCGGCTGTGGTTGGCGGTGGTCGTTCTGGTGTCCTGTGGAGCGCCTCCGTCTTCCGTGGACGCCGGGCCTGATGGGTCCGTCTCGTCGGAAGACGCGGGCGCGGTGGACGGCTCCGTCGCGCTGCTCGACGCAGGCGGAGACGACGCAGGGCCAGTCGCCGACGCCGGGCCGGACGGCGGAGTGGTCGACGCTGGCGCCTCTGACGCCGGCGCATCGGACGCGAGCGTGGCCGATGCCGGTGGGTTCGACGCCGGCGCGCCAGACGCCAGCCTCGTGTGGCCCGACGCCGGCGTGCGCGTGCGCCTCATCGCGGCCAACCTGACGAGCGGGAACAACCAGAACTACGACCTCGGCGAGGGCCGCCGAATCCTCCAGGCGCTGCAAGGCGACGTCATCGGCATTCAAGAGTTCAACGTCGGCGACAACTCCGACGCGGCGGTCGAGGCGTTCGTGCGGCAGACGTTCGACGCGGGCGTCTTCTGGCACCGCGGGAGCGGCCGCATTCCCAACGGTGTCATCAGCCGCTACCCCATCGTCGACGCGGGCGAGTGGGACGACACGCGCACCACCGATCGCGAGTTCACCTGGGCCGTCGTCGACGTGCCGGGCCCCTCGCACCTGTGGGTCGTGTCCCTGCACCTCTTGTCGAACACGGCGCAGAACCGCGCGAACCAGGCTGCCCAGCTCACCCAGCTGCTCGCGGCCAACGTCGGCCCGGACACGCACGTCGCGCTGCTCGGCGACCTCAACACCGACACGCGCGTCGAGCCCGCCCTGGGCGCCCTCGATGCCTCGGTGGTGGTGACGGGTCCCTGGCCAACCGACGGCACGCTCCCCGATGGCGGTAACGGGAACACGAGCACGAACCGCTCCCGGCCGTACGATTGGGCGCTGGTGTCTGCGTCGCTCCACGCGCTCGAAGTCCCCGTCGCCCTCGGCTCGCAGCTGTTCCCGTCGGGCCTGGTGTTCGACACGCGCGTCTTCACGCCGCTCCCGCCACCGGCGCTGGTCGGCGACAGCGCCGCGGTGAACATGCAGCACATGGCCGTGGTGAGGGACTTCGTGCTGGGCCCGTGAGGTGCCTCGCCGCACGTCGCGACCAGGGGGTCGAGCACCGCACGTGATGGGGCGAACAGTCGCGGAGATCGGAGAGCCGCGCGCTTCAGTTCGCGACCGGGGGCTCGAGGGACGCACCCGAGCGTGAAGGGGCACACCCCGGCGGCAGCGGGAAGCGGTGCGCTTCCGTTCGCGATGGAGCGCCCGGGCTCGAGGCCGCAGCCGCAGCACCGTCGCACGTCACGTCGAGCGGCGACGGCGCGCTCGCTGCTGGACCACGAAGCCAGGACGCCTCACTTCGCGACGTAGAGCTCGAACTCGGCGTTCGGGCCCAACGACCAGGGCTCCGGCTGCAGGACGAGCATCGCGTGCCCATCGGGGCCGCGCGTCGCGCCGGCGATGAGGTACTTCCGGGTCGACGCCTCGGTCGTGAGCACCAACACGTCGTGCTCGACCTTCCAGGTCCCTGCCTCGCGCTCCGAGGCGAACTTCATCTGCCCTGCCCGGCCGGCACCGCCCGTCACGGCCGAGGTGAAAGTGTGGTCGGCCTCGAGGGAAAGCTCGGCGGAGCGCATCACCGCCGTGACGGCCGTCGCGCCAGTCGCCGCGTGCGCCCACTGCAGCGTGTTCGTGTCGGCGAACGTCCACTCGCCGGCGACCTCTCGATCGTCCACCAGGGGAAGCCCCGTCGGGCTCCCCGAGGCCGCGGCCAGCAGCTGCTCGACCAGCGCGTGCGACTTCGGGAAGGAGTACTGGATGATCATGAGCGCGCCGGGCTCGTTGGTGTCGCAGCCCTGCACGATGACGAGCGGCACCAGCAGGTCGTCGGCTTCCACGAGCACGCGCGAAGTGGGCCCTCGCGCCGTTCGCCACGAAGCGGCGCTGCACCAGCGGCGGTCGCGGCGCTTCGTACTGCTGGCTGAGAATCTGGTTCCACAGCTGCGCGAGCGTCTGATCCACGTTGCCGGCGGGCAGCGGCTTGAGCTGCTGCACGTCGACCCAGAGGTGGTTGGGGCCATCGTCGAGCGGCGCCCTCCAGTGCCCCGGGCCCTGCTGCAGGAAGGCGCCAGGCGGAGCGAGGCGGAAGCCAGCGCCCGTCGCGACAGGAGCCGCGCGGCCCGTCGACTCGCCGTCGTCGGCGGCGAGGCCCAACGCGACGGTCCCGAGACAACACACGGCCAGCGCGCCCGCCAGGCCGAGCACGACGCCGACCACGAGCCTCGGGGTCTTCGAACTCACGTCAGCGCTCCTCGCGTGGTGGAGATGTCGAATCGTACCCCTGCCAGGGCTACGGACGCACCGCGCGCGCGAGCGTCTCTTCGACCATGCGCGCCCAGGCCTCGCGGTGCTGCCCCTTCTCCTTCGGGCCGAAGCACTGCTGCATCGCGGTCTCGACCACGCCGAAGCCCACCGCGGCCATGCGCGGCACGTCGACGGGCCGGAAGTCGCCCGCTGCGATGCCAGCCTCGAGGAAGCGTCGAATCTGCTCCCGCACGGCGTCGCCCGAAGAGTGTTCCCGCTCGCCCCGCAGCGCGTGCGTGCCCGACGTGAGGGCCCAGAAGAAGTACGGCCGGCTCGCCCCCATGTCGAACAACCCTTCCACCATCGCGTGCAGCTTGTCGAAGTGGCTGCCCGGCACCTGGTGCACGTGGCCCATCGCTTCGGCGAACTGCCCTTCGAAGGTCGCCAGCACCCCTTCGAGCAGGGCCGGCTTGTCCGGGAAGTACTTGTAGAGCGCACCAATCGACACGGCCGCCTCGGCCGCGACGTCGTTCACGCTCGTCGCCTCGTAGCCCCGCTCGGCGAAGAGCCGCGTCGCAGCCTCGAGCACCTTCGCTCGCCTCGCCGCTGGGTCTCTCCGGGACAAGGGCTCCACGTCGCGTTGCATTCGCACGAAATCGCCTTTAGCTCTAGTGAGCAATGCTCACTCACAAGTCTTTCAGCTTCGTCTGTCTCTTTCTTTCTCAACTCTTTCAGAAGGTTGCGCCATGAGTTCACCATCCCTTGGGAGTGCCTCGACGGCTGTCACCGAGGCCGAAGGCACGCGGTCGGACTTCCGCCATGAGGTCGAGACGCGCGCGAGCCCCGAGGCGGTCTGGCGGGTGTGGACGGACGTCGCCGGCTGGCCTGCGTGGGACACCGAGCTGGAGTCGGCGCGGTTGAGCGGCGCCTTCGACACCGGAGCGACGGGTGTGCTCAAGGGCCGTGGCAACCCCGAGTCGGGCTTCACCCTCGAGGCCGTCGAGGCTGGCCGCAGCTATCGCTTCGTCACCCAGCTTCCGCTCGGTGGGCGACTCGTCATCGACCGAACGTTGACCCCCCTCGAGCGAGGCACCCGCTTTCGGCACCACGTGCGCTTCGAGGGGTTTGGCGGAGCGGTGTTGTCCCTCTTTCTCGGTGGCAGGTACCGCGCGGCGCTGCCGGGAGTGATGGCGCGCATTGGAGCGCTCGCTGAGGGTGACGAGGCGTCGCGATGAAGACGTTCCTGTCGCTGTCGGGGCTCGCGGCGCTGGGGCTGCTGCTGGCGTTGGCCGCCTGTGCCCGCGGGCTGAAGGTGCCGACGGCTGCGCTCACGTCGACGCCGACGCCCGAGCCGCTGACGCGCACGTTCCCTGGACTCACGGTGCACGCGCTGCACACCGGCTGGGTGAGCGTGAAGGAAGCGCACCGCACCCTCGGCGTCGCCGACGCGCTGCGGATTCCCGCCATTCTGCTCGACCAGCGCTGGACCGAGTGGATGCCCGTGTACGTCTTCGCGCTCGTACACGCCGAGGGGCTCTGGCTCGTCGACACCGGCTTGTCCGAAGCGACGCTCGACTTCACCGACTCGGCCTGCGACCCGGGGAATCGATTCGTGTACCAGAACCTCCTGCGCTTCCGCTTCGAGCCAGCCCAGCGAGTCGACCGGCAGCTCGCGGCACTCGGCGTCGACCTCTCGAACGTGCGCGGCGTCGTCTTCACCCACCGCCACGCGGATCACACCGACGCGTTCCCCCAGTTACCCGCCAGCGCCACGCCGTACGTCGGCGCCGGAGACTGGCCAGCGCACGATGGAGCGCTCCCGTGTCGGTGGCCATCGGGGCGCGCACCCACGCTCGTCGAGAACGTCGGCCCGGCGTTCGGTGCACTGCCGCATTCGACGGCGTTGTCGAGTGATGGCCGCCTTCGCGTGGTGCCGCTCAACGGCCACTCGCCAGGACACCTCGGCGTGATGGCCGACCTGGGAGATGGCCAGTTCGCGCTCTTCGCGGGCGATTCGACCTTCAGCCTCGAGCAGGTCACCTCTCGCACCATCGCCGGGATCTCGGAGGTGCCCCCCGACGCGAGACGCAGCCTCGACCTCATCGCCGCGCAGCTGGCGCACGCGCCGACGTTTCTCCTCCCTTCGCACGACCCGGCGAGCCTGGAGCGATTTGGACGCGGTGCGGTGACGGCCATCACGCCGTGACCCGCCGCTCGGGCTCGGTCAGTATGCTCGGACGATGCGGATCATTTTAGGGGTCCTCGTACTCGGCAGTGTCCTCGGCTGCGACGGCTCGACCGCGGTGGCCGACGGCGGCTCGGCGGCGGGCGGCTCGGCGGCGGGTGGCTCGGCGGCGGGTGGCTCGGCGGCGGGCGGCTCGGCAGCGGGTGGCTCGGCCGCGGGTGGCTCGGCGCTGCCGTACCTCCTGTATCCCGGGCTCGACCTCGCCAGGATTCCCTGGCACAGCGCCGCAGGGCCCTGGGGAGCCTCGGTGCCACTGCAGGCGCCGGCGCCGCCTGCGACGACGCGCTCCGTGACGGTCACCTCACCGGCCGAGTTCAACACCGCCGCCGGCATGAGCGGTACGTTGGTCCGAGTCACCGGAACCTGGAGCACTGGCGTGGCGGTCTCAGCGAACGACGTCGACGTCGTGCTCGAACCACAGGCCGCGATCGGGAGCCTCGAAATCGGCACCTTCTCGAACCCGGTCGTCACGCGGGTGCGGGTGCGCGGGCCGCTCAGCGGTCAACGGAGCGGAGGTCGCCTCGGGCAACTCCGCCTCCGCGATGGCGTCACCGACGTCATCGTCGATGGAGTCGACCTGAACGGCGCCTCGAACTTCGGGAACCCCGCCGAAGACAACCAGGCCTTCCGGGTCGCCAACGTCAACCGCCTCGCCGTCCTCAACGTGCGGGCCATCGCCGCGGGCTTCATCTGGCTCGGGGGCGGGCGACACGTCGTCATCGCCAACAGCAACTTCTATCACGGCGGCGCCACGCGCATGGCGGCCGGGTACGTCGAAGGCTGGGGCGTTCGGAACACGGGCGGTCCGCTCACCATCGTCGACAGCCGGATTCAGGGTACGCGCTACCACAACCTCCGCGCCCAGTCGGTCGGCAGCCCGGGAGAGCTCCTCTACGTCACGCGAACCACCTTCGTCGCGATGGCCGAGGGGCGCACGGCCTGGCTGTGGAACAACCTCGGCAATGGCGCGTTCCGCGGCGCCGGCGCGATTCTCGAGGACAACGACGTGTACAGTTACTCGGCGACGAGCTGTAACTTCGGGGCCGAGATCACCGCGCCAGACGTCGCCTACTCGCGCGTGCGGAACAACCGCTTCTTCGGCGGTGGCACGGCGGTCAACTCACAGGCGCAGCTCACCTCGACCAGCGCCGGGTACGCCGGCGACCACGATTGGTCCGTCGGCAACACCTTCGCGGCGCTCCCCGCCCAGCTGCCGCCGTGGACCGGCCCCGGAGACCCCACCCTCATTCCCCTGCCCGGCGCGCTGATGCGCATCACTGGCGAGGGCATCTGCCCGGCCGC
>JALOQF010000172.1 GCA_025459425.1 Myxococcaceae bacterium
GTTCCGGCTGGGCACCCTGCTCCTCACCGCGCTGGCGCTGGTCGCGGCAGTGATGCGCCTCGATGGGAGCGCCCGCACGCGCCGCAGGCTCTTCTGGGGCCTCGCCGCGGGCTTCGTCACCGTCGAGCTTCTCGGGCCGACGTTCGGGTTCCGCATGACGGACGAGGTGCTCGAAGCAAGGCTGGGCGGCCGCACCGAGACGGCCCATGTCGTGCTCGTTCACCCGCGCGGGCTCACGCCGAAAGAGGTCGCTCGCATCGCCGGCGATCTCGAGTTCCGCGCCGGGCAGATCGCGGCCTTCATCGGCGGCGCCCCCGACGGCAAGGTGCGCGTGTGGTGGTACCGGTCTGCCGAGCAGAAGCAGGCGCTCGTCGGAGCCGCCGCCACGCAGTTCGCCAAGCCCTGGCGACGCGAGATTCACGTGAACGAGCTCGCCTTCCCGCACCCGGTGGTGAAACACGAGCTCGCCCACGCGCTGCTCGGGCCACTGGGGGCTCCACCGTTCGGCGTCACGGCGCGGTGGCTGGGCCTGGTGCCGCACGTGGGCATCATCGAAGGCCTGGCAGTCGCAGCCGACAACCCCGTCGATGATCTGTCACTCCAGCAGTGGGCCGCGGCGATGAAGCAGCAGCGGCTGCTCCCCGACGTGCGCGAATCGCTCGGCCTCACCGGGTTCTATGCCCAGTCGGGAGCGCGCGCGTACACCACGGCCGGCGCCTTCCTGCGGTGGCTCGGTGACACGCGCGGGGCCGACAGGCTCAAGGCGCTCTACCGCAACGGCGACTTCGAGGGCGTGTACGGTGAGGGGCTCTCGACGCTGGCGACGGCCTGGGAAACCTCGCTCGACGAGGTGCCGCTCGAACCCGAGGCGGTGAACCAGGCCTTCGCGCGCTTCCGCCGGGGCAGCCTCTTCGAGCGGCCGTGCGCACGCGAGGTGGCGAGGCTGTCGGCCGAAGTGTCTGAGCGTTCGTCCGACGAAGCGCTCGCGGCGCTCGAGCTGCTGGCCCGCTGCAGCGCGCTCCAACCCGGAGAGCCCACCCATGTGCTGGCGCGCGCCGGCCTGCTGCGACGCCTGGGGCGTGGTGACGAGGCGAAGACGCTGCTCGATGGGCTGCTGGCGCGCCTGAAGGACGCTCCGTCACCCTTCGCCGACGCAGCGCTGGCCCGCGTCGAGCTGGCCCTCGAGGCCGACGACGTCGCCACCGCGCGCACACTGTTGGACCGGATCATCGAGCTGAAGGTGTCGCCCGCGATGGACCGCACCGCGCGCATTCGCCGCTTCGGCCTCGACGCGCCCAGCCCCGCCCGCGAGGCCATCACGACGTTCTTCTCGAGCCGGCCCGAGGCCGTTCAGGTGCACGCGCTGTCGACGGCCCTCGCCCAGAGCCCGGACGAGCCCGTGCTGGCCTACCTGCTCGGCCGACGGCTCCACCAGCGAGAGGCCTTCGTCGAGGCGCTCCCGCTGCTCGAACGCGCGGCCCACGCGGAGCTGCCGGCGTCGATCAGAAAGGAGGCGCTGCGCCTGGCCATCGAGGCTGCGTTCGGTGCCGGTCGCTGCGACGACGTGCGCCGCCTCGCCGCCGAGGCCCAGGCGATCTCGACCGTCTTCGGAGCGCGATCGCATGACTGGGTCGAGCGGTGCGACGCGGTGGGCCAGCAGCCCCGTTGAATTCTCGACCCATCGCTCGCGAGCTGCCGCACCTCGACGTCCACCGTCGCGTCCTGCTTCTTCACCTTCGAGCGTCCGAACAGCTTCTGCGTCATCTCGATGCGTCTTCGGCGTGGTGGCCTGGGAGATGGTGTCGGGGCAGCGGCTGTTCTCGGCCGAGACCGAGGAGCAGACCCCGCCACCTTCCGTGAGCCGTCGCCTGGCTCACCTGGCGGCCCATCGCTCCACCGTGCGTCGACGCCCGGAGCCCTTCAGGGCGCCGGTTCCCACGCGAACAGGGCCTTGAAGGCATCCATCAGCCGCGGAGTCGTTCGCGGCCCCAACGAGTTGGTCTCTTCGTAGTGATCGCCCTCGGCCTGCTGCGCATAGGGCCGCGTCGGGTGGAGCACGTAGTCGTACTCGGGAACGATGTAGCCGAGCTCGTCGTTCGCGAGGCCCAGCACGACGGGCTTTTCTCCGCCGGCCTGGGCGTTGAGGTACGGCGGCGCTGGCGCCTTCGACAGATCCGGCGGCATCGGGTTGTTCGCCGAGAGCAACGGCTTGCCGAACGCGTAGCGCGCGTCGAAGCCGACCACGAGCTCGGGGAAGATCTCGCCCGGCACGCCGATGAAGCGAACGCCCCCGAGCTGCACCTTGCTCACCTCGGTGAAGACGTGGGGAATGTTGTCGGGCGTCACGCCCTTGTTGCGATCGAAGTCGACGAGGTTGCGGCGGATGAGGTCGACGCCGGGCAGCGTCAGCAGCCGGAACGTCTCGTTGTCGATGGGCACCTTCACCGTCTGCGCGCCAAACGCCACGTTCGGCGCCTTCTCTTCGGCGGCGGTCGAGAGGCCTTCGAGCGCGGCGATGGCGATGATGTCACCCACGGCCTTCGTCTTGGCGATGGTGCGGTCGCCCGGCACGTCACCGTCGACGCTGGTGGGCTTCGCGCCGAGGCTCGTCATGAGCCCCCCGACCGAGCCCGAGAAGTACACGCACGTGCCCCCGAGGCCGGCCGCGACGAGCGAGCCGTCCTTCTTGAAGACGCCCTTCTCGACGCCCTCGCGGGTGAAGCGCACGAAGTCCGAGCTGATGAGGTTGTTCACGTCGGCGAGCGTCTCGGGGTGGTTGCCCCACACCACGAGCGAGCCGATGACGGCGTCGCCGCGAGCCTCGATGAACTTGAGCACGGTGATGGTGTCGTCGCTGATCCACGGGTCGCGCGTGTCTTCGATGACCTGCCGCGTCTTCTCACCCAGCGACACCTGCGCCGAGAACGCCTTCGCCGGCCGCGCGGACAACAGGGCGTCACCGACGGCCTGCGCCGCGCCCTCGATGAAGACGTCCTTCAGCCAGGCATCGTCGACGCCCCGCTCGGGGATCACCGCCTTGATCGGCCCCCACTGGCCCATGGTGTCGACGGACTCGTGGGTGTGCGTCGACGACACGAGCACGTAGTCGGGCACGCCCATCGCGCGCTTGCCGACCCGCTCCCGAATGCGCTCGACGTCGTCGCGGAACAGCCCGACCGCGTCGACGGACACGAGGGCGACGGAGACGTCTCCGTTCTCGAACACCACCGCGCGCGCCCACACGTCGTCGAGCACGCCGAAGGCCGGGTTGGTGTTGCCGAAGCCCGCCATCCACAGGCCCTGGAACCTGCCGTCGCCCTCGGAGCCGTCCTCGTCGGGCCCGACGTACCCGGCCTCTCCCGGGCACCTCTGATCGCGCCCGCAGTCGAAGAAGAAGTCGGGCTTGCCATCGCGCTCGGAGCCGTCGGCGTCGGGCGCGACGTACCCTGCCGCGCCGGGGCACTTGCGGTCGGCCCCACAGTCTTCGGCGAACGCGCCGTCGACCAGCCCGCCGCAGCGCTTCTGGCCATCGCTGCCGAGCGGTGCCTGCTCGTGGCAGGTGGCCCCGGAGCGCTTGAGGAAGTCGGGGCGCGGCCGCTCGAAGCCACGCGGCGTCACCTTCACCGCGGCGATGCCCACCTTGAGGACGCCCGCGTTGCCCTTCTCGCAGCCGGGGCCGTACGGGCAGAACTTCTCGGGCGGCGTGCCCGTGCCCATCGGCTTGTTGGGACAGGCCGCGAAGACGACGACGAGCAGCGGTGCCAGAGCGCGCATGGCAGGCTCATAGACCACCCCGGGGCCGACGGGAGGCGCGCCGCGGCAGGCCCGTTGGCGAACGACCAGCCCCGCCTCACCGCACCGAGAGGACGAGGCGGTAGTCGAACTGCCCGGCCGGGTCGTTCGGCATCTGCGCGAACGGCGCCGCTTCGAGCTGGAGGTAGTACGTCCCACCGGCGAGGAGCCCGGCCCAGGGGTGCGCGGGCAGCTGGCCGGTGCCATCGATGCGCGAGCACGCGCCACGGCCCGAGTCGTCGTCCCAGCCGAGCGCCAGCCCAGCCCCGTCGGAGAGCGTGACGAAGGTGTCGACGCCGTTCGACTCGCAGGTCTCCGTGCCACCCTCGATGGCCTCGACGCGCAGCGAGCGCCCCGGAGGCACGGTGATGGCGAAGACGTCGACGTCGAGGTTCTGCGGGTGGGTGCCCACCACCACCACGTTCGTGCCGACGAGCGCCATCGCCTGGCTGCGCAGCTCGTTGGGCTCGGCCTCCGCCACCGGCGTCGCGCTCCGCAGGGCGAGCAGGTACTCGGTGAAGACGGTGGTGGCCGTGCGCCCCCGCACCTGGACGAAGAACGTCCCCGCCGGGAGCACCGCCGTGATGGCCGAGCAGCTCGCCACGCCCGAGTTGTCGTCGGCCCACAGCGTGGCGCCGCTCGCGTCGAGCACGGCGAGCGACGTCTGAATCGCACACCCCGTCGCGCCGGGGTCGTACGTCTCGAGCTGCACCACCTGCGGGCTCGTCAGCACCACGCGCCAGGTGTCGACGTCGGCCGCCGTGATGCCGCCGCGCGCCCAGCCCGGCACCGGGAGCGGCATCGCGGGCATCGCCTCGGCGAGCGTGTTGTTCGGCTCCTGCTCGGCGCGCTCGATGCCACAGGCGGCGCTGCAGCCATCGAGCGGCGTCGTGTTGCCGTCGTCGCAGCGCTCGGTGCCCTCGATGAAGCCGTTCCCACACACCTCGGCGAAGCGACACGTGGCCGTACAGCCCGTCGCGCCGTCGCAGGCCTCGAAGCCCTCGACGGTCTGGTTCCCACAGCGCGACTCGAGCCGCGCGCGCAGCTGGTAGGCCGGAATGGTGGTGTTCTGCCCTGCGTCTTCCACGCGCACGAAGTACGTGCCGGGAGGCAGCTGCCGCGCCGCGGGGTCGGTCTTGGGGTCGATCGCCGCGCACAGCCCCGGGCCGCCGCCCTGCTTCGTCAACAGCACCGTGGTGCCGTTCGGGCCGAAGAGGGTCAGCGTGGTGTCCATGTCGACGCACGACGTGGGCCCGCGCGCGTCGAAGGTCTCGACGGCGAGGTCGCCGAGGGCCGGCACCGTGATGGCGAAGAAGTCGAGGTCGGTCGCGGTGCCGATGCTGCCCTGGACCTGCACGAAGGGCGTGCGCGCGGGCCCGGCCGTCGCCGAGGTGTTGTTGGGCTCGACCTCGGGCACGCTCTCGGAGGTGCACGCGGCCGAACAGCCATCGCCCGCGCTCGTGTTGCCGTCGTCACATGTCTCGGCGCCGTCGACGAAGCCGTCGCCACAGACCGGCGTGCGCATGCACTGCGCTGTGCAGCCGGCGCTCCCGTCGCAGACCTCGGCGCCCTCGACGACGCCGTTGCCGCAGCGCGACACCTGCGTGACTCGGACGCGGTAGGCGGCGACGGGCGCGTCGTCGAGGAACTCGTTGACGCGCAGGTAGTACGTGCCGGGCGCGAGCTGACGCACGGCCGCGTCGGCGGCGCGCGCCGGGTCGAGCGCCGCGCAGTTCCCCACGCCACCCTGGTCTCGCGAGGCGATGACCGTCGTCCCGTCGGGCGCCAGCAACGTCACGACGGTGTCGAGGTCGACGCACGAGCCGGGGCCGGTCGCGTCGAACGTCTCGATGCGCAGGTCGGCCCGCCGCGTGAGCGTCAGCGCGAAGACGTCACGATCGCCCGCGGGCGTCAGCGCTCCCGAGAGCCACGCATCGACCTGGAAGGGCCCACTCGCCTGGCCCGGCGTGGCGTTGGGCTCGGCCTCGGTGCGCAGCTCGAGCTGGCAGGAGCCGTCGCACCCGTCTCCGCCCATCGTGTTCGCGTCGTCACACCGCTCGGTGCCGTCGACGAAGCCATCGCCGCACGTGGGCACGCGCTCGCAGGTGCTCGTGCACGCCGCCGCCCCGTCGCAGGCCTCGAAGGGCTCGACGCGGCCATTGCCGCACGTGGCCTCGGCCGTGACGACGAGCCGGTATTCGGGAATCTGGCGGAAGGCCGCGTAGGCGCGCACCTCGACGAGGTAGTCCCCGGGCGGAAGCCTTCGCAGCGCTGGCACCTCGCGCGCCGACAGCCGGGAGCACCGCTCGAGGCCCGAGTCGTCGTCGGTGCCCAGCGTCACGGCGCCTCCCGGGCCGTACAGCGTCACCACCGTGTCGATGTTCCGGCAGCGACCGGGCCCCGTCTCGTCGAACGTCTCGAGCGACAGCGCCGTCGTGCTGGCGAGCCGAATCGTGAAGAGATCGAGGTCGTCGGCCTGCGGGCCGATGCGGCCCCGCACGGCCACCTCGACCGGAAAGGGGCCGTTGGCCTGCGCCGCGGTGCCATTGGGCTCGGACTCGTCGAAACGATCGACCCGGCAGGCGTCGCAGCCGTCGAAGCGCACCTGGTTCATGTCGTCGCACGCCTCGGCGCCGGCGGTGATGCCGTCTCCGCAGCGGGTGACACACCTGCTGGGCGCGCCGGTGCACTCGTAGCCGGGCTGCGGCCGGCAGGCGGCATCGCACCCGTCGGTGGGCACCAGGTTTCCGTCGTCGCACGCCTCGGCCCCGATGAGCATGCCGTCTCCGCAGCGGGGCGCGCACACGCTGGGCGCTCCGACGCAGACGAAGCCGGCCTCGGGCTCACAGCTCGCCGAACACCCGTCCTGCGGAGCCGTGTTGCCATCGTCGCAGCGCTCGGCGCCGCCGACACGGCCGTCACCACACCTCGTCACACAGACGCTCGGCGCGCCCATGCACGAGAAGCCGCCCTCGAGCTGACAGGCGGCGCAGCCGTCACCCGCCGTGGTGTTCGCGTCGTCACAGGCCTCGGCCCCGCCCACCACGCCGTCACCACACCCCGACGCGCAGCGGCTGGGAGCGCCCGTGCAGGTGAATCCCGCTTCGACGGTGCACCCGGCCGAGCACCCGTCCATCGGCGCGAGGTTGCCGTCGTCACAGCCCTCGGTCGCGGCCACCACGCCGTCGCCGCACGTGGCCTGGCAGACGCTCGGCTGGCCCATGCAGGTAAAGCCGGCTTCGGGCCGACACGCAGCGGAGCAGCCGTCGGCGGCGCTCAGGTTTCCGTCGTCGCAGGTCTCGGGTGCGCTCACCCGGCCGTCTCCGCACCCCGCGACGCACACGCTGGGGGCCCCACCACACGAGAAGCCCGGCTCGACGGCGCAGGCGGCGGTGCACCCGTCACCCCCGACACCGTTGCCGTCGTCACAGCCCTCGGGCCCGGCCGCCACCCCGTCGCCGCAGCGGGTCGTGCACGCGCTGGGGGCTCCGCTGCACGAGAAGCCCGACTCGACGGTGCACGCCGCCGAGCACCCGTCTCCGGGGCTGGTGTTGCCGTCGTCGCAGGCCTCGTCGCCCACCACGGCGCCGTCACCACAGGGCGCGGCCGGCTCGACCCGGCAGCCAGCCGAGCAGCCGTCGCCATCACGCGTGTTGCCGTCGTCGCAGGCCTCGGCGCCCGCCTGCACGCCGTCGCCGCAGACGGCCGTGTCGGCGGGAGGACACGCGCCGAGCGCCACCCCCAGGGCAAGCGCCGCCCAGCACCGGCTCGGAGAGAAGGACATGGCGTGGCTCGTCACGGGTGGTTGAGGGTGAAGGCCGGAGACACCCAGCGCTCGACGTCGGACGGCGTACCGGCATCGCCCATCGCCTTGAGCACCGTCATCTGGATGCGGTAGCGCCCGTTGGGCACCAGGGCGCGGCGCTTGTCGAAGGTGGTGAAGCCGTCCCACTGCACGCGCTGCCAGGCCGTCGCCGTGTAGTCCTTGCCGACGTACTCCATCGAGAAGAACGTGCCCCACGGCTTGCCCGTGTCGGCGTCGATGGCGTCGAGCGCGAAGGTGCGTGAGAAGTGGTCGAGGTGCACCACCACCGTCGGCGTGTCGGTGCCCGCGAGCGTGAAGACGCCGCCATCGGGCAGGGGCGTGAAGGCCGGGCCCGGGCCACGAGCGAGATAGGGGCCCGCGTCAGGCGCGTTGATGACGGTCATCGTCTGGTAGTCGCCCGAGAAGCCCAGGTACGGCACCCGAAGCACCGTGGGGCCCGACGTGAAGACGACCCAGCCTCCATACAGGCCGGCGACCGGCAGCATGGAGTTCGGCGTGATGGTCACCGACACCGACGCCGCGCCGCCGGCCGGCACCGTGAGCGTCTGCGCCGAGAAGGCCACCTGCGCCTGGCCCGCGGGCGTCGCCGTCGGCGTGTACGAGTTGCCGATGACGCTGAGGCTCGGCGCGTGGGACAGCGTGAAGACGAGCTCGCTGCTGCCGCGGTTCGTCACGGTGAGGAGCCGGGTGAAGCTCGTCTGGCCCTGGCTCTCGCCGAGCGACAACTTCGAGGGGGTGACGCGCACGCGGGTCTGCGCCGCCACGTCGACGCGCGCCAGGCCCGCGCCCTGCCTGACGATGGGCTCGAGGTTCTGGCTCGAGCCCGCGCGCACCGGCACGGCGGTGTTACGCAGGAGATCTCCCAGCTCGGCCGGCGTCAGCGTGGGCTGCGCCTGGAGCAGCAGCGCCGACACGCCCGCGAGGTAGGCGCCCGACATCGACGTGCCCGAGATGGTGGCCCACGAGCCCTGCGTGGTGAGCCACGTCGAGTAGATGCCGCCGCCAGGCGTCAGCACGTCGGGCTTGAGCCCGAGCTCGGGAGACGGGCCGAACGAGCTGAAGCCCGACACCTGGCCGCCCGTGCTGCGGGGCGTGGTGATCGACGAGCCCCACGTCAACGACACGCCGGCGCCGAGCCGACCGGCGATGGTGGCCCCGTCGGCCTGTGTCACCATCACCGCGGGAATCGTCACGCCGGTGACGTTGATCTGAAAGTTGCCCCCCGTGTTGTTGGTGAACACCACCGCCACGGCCCCCGCGGCCTGGGCGTTCTGGGCCTTCTGCGTGAACGAGCACGTTCCCCGGGGAATGAGCGCCACCTGGCCGGTGAGCGACCCCGCCGTGAGCGGGCTGCAGGCGAGGGCGTTGCCCGACGGCATTCCCGCGACCGGGAAGGTGCCGGTGAGCGGCGGTGGCGGCGCGGTGTCGGACGGCTCGTAGCCGACGCGCAGCGCATCGGGGCTCACCGTGAAGGCCGCCACCGCCGTGGCCGAGTTGTCGACCGAGGCCGCGCTGATGACGTCGTCGCCCACGCCGGGCGCGCTGCTGGCGTAGAGCCCTCCACCGCCGTTGTTCCCCTGCGAGCTGGTGACGATGACGCCCAACGAGCGCGCCGCCGAGGCCGCCGCCGCGGTCGGGTACTGCGGCCAACAGAACGGGTTGCCGAGCGAGATGTTGACGATGCGCGCGCCGTCGGCGACCGCACGCTCGATGCCCGCGATGAGCAGGTCGTTCGTCGTCGAGCCCGTGCACCCGAAGACCCGGTACGAGCCGAGCGTCACCCCGGGCGCCACGCCGCGCACCCGGCCGTTCGCCATGATCATGCCCGCGACGTGCGTGCCGTGGCCACGGCAGTCGTTGGGAATCGCGTCCGGGCGCGGCTGTGTGAGGGGGTTGTCCGAGTCGAAGCCGTCACCGACGAAGTCGTACCCGAAGCCGACGCGGCACCCCGGCCCGAAGCACCCGCCGAGATCGGGGTTGGTGAAGTCGGTGCCGGTGTCGACGATCGCCACCCTCAGGCCGGCGCCCGTGAGCCCAAGCGAGCTCTGGGCCACGTCGACGCCAGTCTGCTGGAGGGCGGTGAAGAGCTCCGGCTGGGTGGTGCCTCCGAAGGAAGGCTGTACCGCGTCGGGCTCCGGCAGCTCGTCGCCGCTCGTCTTGAGCACCGGGTAGACGGCCTTGACGCCGGGCACGCGGCGCAGCTTCTCGAGCTGCTCGGCCGACGCCCACACCGACAGCCCATTCCACAGCGTCGAGAACTCGTGGAGCACCTCGTGCTCGACCTCACGCTCGCGCAGCGCGGCCTCGAGGCTGCGGTGCTGCGACGACAACCTCGAGCGCCACCCGCCGAGCGCCGAGGGCACCTCTTCGAGCTCGACGAGGTACTGATCGCGCGCCACGTTCGACCCCAGCGGGGCCTCGAACCAGGGCGCCGGGGCCTGCTCGACGGAACAAGCCGCAGTCAGCAGAGCGGCACACCCCCACCACGCTCGTCGCATCGCGTTCTCCACTCGAAGAGCCAACGGCGCGTGAGCCTGTCGCGGAGCGACGCTGGTGTCGAGCCCTCCCCGCGGTGAAGGCGGGGCGCGTGCTCGTCAAGGCCAAGCGGTCTCCCGCCCGGACGACTGCGCTTCAGGCCATGCGAGCAGGCGGCCGGGCAGCGGCCCGCGCGGGTACGACGACGAAGGTCATTCCTCTTCGTCGTCGTAATCGGGCATCACCTGCTTCTTCGACGGCATGGGCGTCAGCTTCTCGGGCGTGAAGGTGACGCGCCGGAAGTAGCCCTCGCCCTCGGTCTTCACCGTGACGCCCTTGACGGCTGACGCGGCCTTGAGGGCGCGAGCGCGATCCTCGGCCGACAGCGACATCACCGCGTAGAGCCGGCCCGTCTTCGCCGACTTCTCGGCGAGCGTGGAGAAGAGCTTCGTCAGCGCCGGGTCGTCCTTCACCTCGAGCGCGCGCTCATCGGCCTCGTGGCCACGCCGACCCTTGCCCTCGGAACGCCCGGCGTCCTTCCCGCCGTCGTTCTTCGGGGCATTTCCGTTCGACTTCACGGGCTGGGGCTTCGCGCTCGCAGCGCCCGCCGGGGGCGTCTGACCGCCGGACTTCGCGGGCGCCGAGGCCTTCGGGGCTGGCGGCTCCTTCTCGGGGCGGGGCGCCCTCGGCTCGGGGAAGGCGTTGGCGCCGAGCGACACCCAGCGCTTCTCGACCTGCGGCCGGTTGATGGCCTTGTTGACGAGGAACTGAATGCAGTCGAGCAGCCACGAGCGCTTGCCCGGCGTGATGCCCGGCAGGTCGGCCCCATCGAAGTGCACCGCGATGCCGATGCCGCCATCGGGCATGTCCTTCAGCTCGAGGCGCGCGGGGTATTCCATGTGCTTCAAGATGCCCTCGACCAGCGAGGTCACCTGCGCCTTGCGCTCGGGGCTCGCCGGCGTTCCCGGCATCACCGCGACGACATCGGTGGCGATGGCCGGCGCGCTCATTTCGCCTCCGCTTTCTTGCCGCTGGCCGGAGGCTTCGGTGCGGCCTGCCCGGTGCGCTCGAGCCACTTCCGCAGCGCGAACTGCTGGGCGATCGACAACAGGTTGTTGGTGAAGATGTAGAGCGCCAGGCCCGCCGGGTAGTTCATCATGATGGCGGTGAAGAAGATGGGCATGACCCAGGTGATGAGGAACGCCTGGCCCGGGTCTGTCATCATCTGCGGCTGCAGGCGCTGGGTGACGATCATCGTCACGCCGAGGGCGAGCGGCAGCAGGTACGTCGGGTCTTTGTAGGTGAGGTCGCCCCACACGCCGAAGAACGGCTCGCCGTACAGCTCGTAGCTGGTGCGCAGCGTGGTGAAGAGCGCGGCCCAGATGGGCAGCTGCACGAGGAGCGGCAGACAGCCGCCGAGCGGGTTGACCTTCGCCTCCTGGTACAGCCGCATCTGCTCGAGCTGCTGCTTCTCGCGGTCGTCGGGGTACTTCTGTTTGATCTTCTCCATCTCGGGCTGGAGCTTCTTCATCTGCTCCGCCGAGACCATCGCCTTGTGGGTCAGCGGCAGCAGCACCACCTTCACCATCACCGTCAGCAGGATGATGGCCAGGCCCCAGTTGCCGAACAGCCCATGGAAGAACCGCAGGAAGAAGAGCAGCCCCTTGCAGATGACGGCCCACATGCCGAAGTCGACGGTGCCATCGAGGCCCACCGACGCCCCCGGGGTGCCGGCCGCCGCGGTGGGCGACAGGGTGCCCACGTTCTGCAGCATCTCGAGGTCCTTGGGCCCGAGGTAGGCGTCGAATTCCTTCGTGGCGACGGCGCCCGCGGCGAGGTCGACCGGCACGGCGATCTGCACGCGGCGCTCCGACTGGCCGGCGTGCAGGAGGCAGCGGCCCTCGGTGGCGCCGCCCGACGGCCAGAGCGCGGTGAGGAAGTACTGCTGATCGATGGCCACCCACGCCACCGAGCCCTTCTCTTCGAAGTCGGTCTTCTCGGTGCCGCCGCACGAGAGGAAGGCGCCCTCTTTTTCGCCCGGCATGTGGCGGCGCACGTCGTCGCCGGCCTTGCAGAGCACCGAGGCCTGGTTGCCGATGCTGCCGAACAGGCTGGGCGCCTCTTCTTCGGCGGGGTTCACCGCGCGCACGGCCTGCACCACGAGCTCACCCTTCGCCGCGGCCGCGCTGGTGTTCGTCACCGCCACCGCGAGGTGCACCTGGTAGCCGCGGGGGTCGCGCTCCGAGCGCTTCATGGCGGGCGTGAGGCCCTGCGCGTTCGGATCCCACGTGAAGGTCTTCACGACCTTCCACGGCCCCTCGGCGCCGGTGAAGACGAGCTTGCCGGGCGCCTCTTCCGTCACCTCGTAGCGGAGCGTGCCCGACAGCGGCTTGTCGCCGACGATGCTGACGCCGAGCTGCGGCGACTGGCCGGGCACGGGGTTGGCCAGATCCATCTGCTGGCCGGGTGGGAACTGCTTGCCGACGAGGCGCTGGTACCCCTCGGCGACGGTGAGGCGCTGCGTCTCGCGCTCGCGCGTGCCGGTCAGCACCGCGTCGGTGAGGCCGGCGCCCTGCGAGGTGAAGACCATCTTCATCGACGGGCGCACGAGCTCGAGGCTTCGCAGCGGCGCCTCGGGTACCGGCGCCGCCACCTGCGCGACGCCGCCGTCCTCGAGGGCCACCGGAAAAGGAGCGGGCGCGACGGCCACGGCCACGCCGGCATCGCCCAGCGTGCCGCCGTCGGCGAGCGCCACGCCGCCGTCGAGGGCCGCGATGCGGGCGCGCTCCTTCTCGGCCTCGGGGCCCCAGATGAAGATCTGGAACACCATGGTGAGGCCCAGCATGAGGGCGACGGCGAGGTAGAGGCGTTTCTGCGTGTCCATGGCTTAACTTTCGCGGTGCGGCGCGGCGTCGGGCAGGTCGGTCGACAGCCGCCGGGCAAGCTGTGGGTCGAGCGGAGAGACGTACGACGCCGCATCGATTCCATCTCGTGGCGGCACCGGGTCGACACCGCCCGGGTTGAACGGGTGGCACCGCGACAGCCGCCTGGCGGCCAGCCAGAGCCCCTTGAAGGGCCCGTGCACGGTGATGGCCCCCATCGCGTAGACGCTGCACGAGGGGTGAAAGCGGCACATCGGCGGCAGGAGCGGCGAAAGCAGCGCCTTGTAGAGGCGAATCGGCCCCAGGAGCAGCCGCGCGAGCAGGCCCGGGCTGCGACGCAGAGAGCTTTGGAGCGCCGCGCTCACGGAGGCGGGAACCTCTTCTTCAGCTCGCTGGTGACGCGGTCGAACGCGCGCACGAAGGCGGGCCACTCGGCCGTCGCGGCGCTGTTCCTCGCGATGAGCACCATGTCGAGTCCCTTCGGCAGCTCGTGACGGCGGGTGCGGACCAGCTGACGCAGGCGTCGGCGAACCCGGTTGCGCACCACGGCATTCCCCACCTTGCTCGAGACGGTGAAGCCGATGCGCGTCTCGATGGCGCCGGTCGCCCGCCGTTTGGCGAGCGCAAGCACACAATCGGCCGACACTTTGAGGCCCGTGTCCTGAACGGTGAGGAAGTCGCGGCGCGACAACAGCCGCGCCGACTTCGGGAAGGCGAAGGCTCGAGCGTTCGCCACCCGCGCGCGCCTTACTTGTCGTATGCGCGCACGACGAGGCGCTTGCGGCCCTTCGCGCGGCGGCGCTTCAGAACGGCGCGGCCCGCCTTGGTGGCGTTGCGCTTGCGGAAACCGTGCGACCGGTTCCGCTTGACCTTCGAGGGCTGGTACGTCGGGACTCGCTTGGCCACGGGGTGGCTCCTTCTCTTCGTCGACGGGAGGGCCGGCCGGTCAGCAGTGCTGCTGCCCTTTACGGAACCCCACGTTCTTGTTGGGAGACCTCGCGGGACTCGCGAGGCGGCGCGCCCGTCTATGCCTACCCTTCGGTCTTCGTCAAACAGGAAGTGCCGAAGGGGCAGTCACCAGACCTCGACGGTGAGGCCCCGGAGCCGGAGGAGCCCGCCGCGATTTTCCGCGTCGCGACCGTCTCGCCGAGCGTCGTGGCGGCGATCAGCCGAGCGTGGCGTCGTGCTCATCCACGTGGGCGAACGGAGCCAGTAAAGGCACCTGATGGAGCGCCTGGAGAACGCTGGTGGGCCCCGTCGAGGCGTTCAGCCTTCACGTCGACGGCGTGAAGACGAAGGGGAAGGCGACAGCCACCTCATCATCGGGCGTGAAGGGCAGCACCCAGTTCTTCGCCAGCGAGGTGATGCAGGCGGCGACCTCGGGATCCTGCAGTGAGCCCTCTGACAGATCGAGCGCTGACACCCGGCCCCGCGGCGTGATGGTGAACTTCACCACGAGGCGCCCCGACAGCTGGTGGTTACGCTTGAGCACGCGCTCGTAACACGACTGAATCGCGCCGCGGCGAGCGCGCATCCACTTCGCCAGCTCGTCGGACGAGAGGTCGGACGTCTCGACCGAGACCGGCTCTTCGCGCACGCGGCCCGTCACGGCGACGTCGCTGCGCTCGCCGAGGCCCACCTGCCGCGCGCCGTCGGTGCCGATGGGGCCGACC